>NZ_OZ253945.1:908750-1211666 GCF_965267305.1 Hyphococcus sp.
GGCCCGAACCCTTCATTGGGATTGGCGGGCGCGTAACGATGCGCATCCTCGACGACGAGCGCGATGGGCGCCGCGCCATTGCTCCACAGGCCGAATTCGAAGGCGAGGCGCGAGACGACGGAGACGACGACCTGCACCACTTCGGTTGGAAGCCCGCCAAGCTCGATGATGCTCACCGGCTGGCCCTCCGCAGGGATGCGGAAAAGCTGGCTCAGCATTTCCTTCAGCGTGTCCTGAACCGTCAGCCCGCCGAACATGAAGGCGTAGCGCGCATCCTGGCTGATCGCATAGATGCGGGCTCTGAGACGTTTGTAAGGCCAGCCCGAGCGCCCGCTGTCCATCCCGCCAAGCGCCTTGTCGATAAGACTTAACAGGTCCGAAATGCGATAAGGCGTCGGCGTGTCGGCGGTGACCGCCGTGCTTTCGGTGCGCAGGCGGCTCGCCCGTCCGGAGCCGCCCATATTTATGCGTTTCGCTGCGGGCAGAAGGTCGGCGAGGATCTCGATCTCTTCGGAATCGCGCGAGCGGCCGGGATACAGCACTTCCACGAGTTCGTCGAAGGTCAGCATCCAGTATGGCAGGTTAAAGCTCGTCGGGTCGAACACAACGGCGCCGTCGCCGAAGCTTTTCGAATATTCGTTATGCGGATCGAGAATGACGATATGCGCATGGGGAAAGCGCTGCAGCACCGCGCGCAAGAGGAGCGCCATGGCGCAGGACTTGCCCGCGCCCGTGGTGCCGAGCACGGCGCAATGGCGCGAGAAAATTTCGTCTACATTCACCGTCGCCGGAATGGAGGCGTCCTGTTTGACGACGCCGACGCGCACGCTCGCGGCGCCATTGACCGCAAACAGCGCCGTCAATTCGTCGCGGGTCGCCACATGCACATTGTCGCCAAGGGTCGGATAGGCCGAGACGCCGCGGCGAAACCGCGCCGGGGCGTTGATGGTGGGCTTTGTAAACTCGCCGATCAGCTCGATTTCGATGATCCGCATTTCAGGGACCGCCGGATCGAGACTCGGCGCCGGGTTCGACATCGCGGAGACGAGGCCCAGCACAATATAAGAGCCGGCGTCGACGCTCATGATGGCGCCGATTTGCGGACGCGAGGACCGGTCGGAATCCGGCGTGTCTTCATCGAGCATCACCAGCGCGTGAGAGCCGGTGACGGAGATGACCGTGCCGACGCGCGGTTTTTCCTGAAACGCCATGTCGAAGGCTTCGGCGGTCGGCGCCGCCGCGCCCTTGCGGCTGAACGGCGATTTCTTGCGGGATTTATGCGGCGTCATGGTCTCGCTCCGCAATGTCTTCCGCGTCATCTTCATGGTGAGTTTCGCCGTAAAGCGCTTCTGCTTGCGGCAGGGAAATCCGCGCCAGCGTGCCCTGCCCCTCGCGGCTTTCGATGAAAAACCGCCCGCCCTGCATTTCCACAAAGGTTTTTGCGACCGCATAGCCGACGCCCGGCCCGAGGAACGACCGGTCGAGCCCGCGATGCAGCTCCTTGAACGCCTCGAGCGCCTCGGCGAGCTCGTCTTTTGTCAGGCCGTCGCCTTCATCGCGCACGGCGATTTCCGCCCAGCCCTGGGTATTCAGGCAAGCGCGCAGGTGTACGGCCCCGCCTTCATGACTCAGCTTCACCGCCGTCTGGATCAGATGGTCGAGCGCCTGCGCGAAGCGTTCCGGATCGCCCCAGCCGCAAATTTCATCCGTCTCCCGCTGGAGCTTCAATGCGACGCCCGCCGCCTCGGCGCGCACTTGCGCGCGTTTGACCGCGTCCTCCAAAAGGCTTGCGAAATCGATCGGTTCTTCGTTGATTTCAACCCGGCCGCTTTCCAGCGCCGCCACTTCGAGCAGCGTATTTATGTGGCCGAGGAGAAGATCGGCGGACTGAAGAATATATTCCGCGTAAGTGCGCTGCTGTTCGGCGCTGAGGCTGTAGTCCTCGCCGTCACGCAACATGGTCGCGAAACCGATAATCGCGTTCAGCGGCGTCCGGAGTTCATGGTTCATATTGGCGAGGAATTCAGACCGCGCCTTGATGGCGAGCTCCGCCTCGATGCGCGCGGCGCGCGCCTCCAGCTCCGCGCGGCGGCGGATCAGGAGTTCGCCCATGCGCGCGCCATATTCGGCGAGTCGCGAGGCTGATGATTGGTTTTTTCCGGTCAGCGCGGGCATGTCTTTTCCTCGCGCAAATAACTAGCGGGCAAGCGCTAACGCTGCGTTAAGCATTCACCGGCGACCGGAACCTTAAAAACTCATTAAATATACATTCAATTGCAACAATTCCGCACAGAGCGCATTGCCTTTCGCGGCGCTGCGCCCTTATTCATTATATATTCCATTCATTCGAAAAGGGGGCCGCTCTGACGGAGGTCATCTATCTGGCGATCTTTTTGGGCGCGGGGCTTGTCGCGCTCAGCACACTGACCAGCCTGGTGTCCCGGCGTATCGGCGCTCCCCTGCTTCTGGTGTTTTTGTGCATCGGCCTTCTCGCCGGAGAGGACGGTCTGCTCGGCATCGAATTCAACTCGGGCGGCGTCGCCTATTTCATCGGCTCCCTGGCGCTCGCCATCATCCTTTTCGACAGCGGTTTCGACACGCCCCTGCGCAGCTACCGCATCGCCGCCGGCCCCGCCCTCACCCTCGCCACCGTGGGCGTCGTCATGACCAGCGGGCTTGTGGGCGTCGCCGCGCATTATCTCTTCGGCATCGGCTGGATCGAGGGGATGCTCCTAGGGTCGATCATTTCCTCCACTGACGCGGCGGCGGTGTTTTTCCTGTTGCGGGCGGGCGGGGTGCGCCTGCGCGAGCGGGTCAAGGCGACGCTCGAAGTGGAATCCGGCGCGAACGACCCCATGGCGATCTTCCTGACGACCGTGTTCGTCGAACTTGCGGCGGCGCAGAATTCTCCGGGTTTCGGCGCGAGTTACGATTTCATCGCGGCTTTTGTTCAGCAAATCGGGCTGGGCCTTGTCATGGGCGCGGCCGGGGGCGTCGCCATCGCCATGCTGCTCAACCGGCTGCGCCAGCTCGATTCAGGTCTCTTTCCCATCACGGGCCTCGCCTCGGCGCTGGTGGTGTTTTCCCTCACCGGCCTTCTCGGCGGCAGCGGATTTCTCGCGGCTTATGTCGCCGGCGTTGTCGCCGGAAACCGGCGCCTGCGTTACGCCCATCGCATCCGCCGCTTTCAGGTGGGCATGACATGGCTCGCGCAGATCGGGATGTTCCTGACCCTCGGCCTGCTCGCAACGCCGTCGGAATTCGGCGAAATCGCGCTTCCCGCAATAATCCTCGCGCTGGCGCTGATTTTTTTTGCAAGGCCCCTTGCTGTCTGGCTGTGCCTGCTTCCCTTCCGGTTTCAGCGGCGGGAGACGGCCTTTGTAGGCTGGGTCGGCCTGCGCGGCGCCGTGTCGATCATGCTCGCCATTCTTCCCGTGCTGGGCGGCGTCGAGGACGGCAGAATTTTCTTCAACATCGTCTTCATGATGGTGATCTCATCGCTCTTGATCCAGGGCTGGACCATTGGTCTTACGGCGCGGCTTCTCAACATGCTGGCGCCGCCTGAGCCCGGCATTGTCGACCGCATGGAGCTTGAGCTGCCCGGCGGCGCCGAACTTGAACTCGTCCGCTACCGGCTCGATCCCGAAAGCACGGTCGCGCAAGGCGAACGCGTCCCGCGATGGGCGCGGCCGGTATTAATCATGCGTGACGGGCGCGCTTATTCCATCCACAGCTCCGGCCCCTTGCAGGCGGAAGATCAAGTTTATCTTTTCGCCTCGCCCAGACAGATCCCGGCTCTCGACAGCATTTACGCCAAGCCTTCGGCGCTCAACGACTCCAGCCTGCAAGGCGATTTCTTCTTCGGCGGCGAAGCTCGCTTCGCAGACATCGCGCGGCTCTACGGCTTGCCGCCTGTAGAAGACGCCGAGATGACCGTCGCCGAATTCGTCTCGCGGGAATTGCGCGGCCATCCCGTCGCTGGCGACCGCGTGCCAGTGGGGGCCGTCGAACTGGTGGTCAACGCCGTCGACGATCACGGCGCCGTCACCCGCATCGGGCTGGTGGCCGATCCGGCGGAAACCCGCATTCCGGAACTCTCCAGGAAAGCTTGGGACTTCATTGAACGCATTGGCGAAAAGCTTCGCGCGCTCATGCCTTACCGGAAAGCCGACTGAGTCTCAGGCGGATGCAGGTTTTTCGGAGCCTGTGCTTTTCGCGGCGGCATCCGCCTTCGCCTTTTCCGCCTTCTCTTTCGCTTTTTCGGTTTTCTGCTCCGAAGGCTTCGGAATATAGGCGAGCACCGTGTCGCCGATATCCGGTTTCAGCGGGACTTCGCGCGAGGCGAACATGATCTCGCCCTTGCGGATGATGAGGATGATCTCGCTGTCGCCCCCGAGGTCCTTTTTATATTGCTCGGGCGGATATTCTTCCGAGATTTTGGTGCGCTGGAAAATCCAGCCCGAATAATGACGCCGCACCAGTTCGTCGAGCGGCGCGCCCGAATGGAGGAAGGTCCGCCCCTGCAAAGTGTAGGAAAGCGCCTTCCTGTCTTCTTCGTCCTTGCCGCGGGCGTTCACCTGATAGATCGAGGCGCGGCCAAGCTCCGGCGCGAGATCCGTCGCCACAAGCGCGTTGTGGGCTTCGTTGCCGCCAAGCGCGAGGAGATAGCCGAAGCGGTTGAGGTCGACATGATGCTCCGTCACCTCGGAGAGGATCTCGCCGTAATAGGTCGGCACATTGGCGAGCCGCACGGGCCGGAGGCGCCGCCAGCTGGCGTCCGCCACGGTCACCGGGACTTCCATTTCTTTCAGCTTCGCAGCGAGCGCCGCCGAAAATGGCGAGGCCCCGACGATTAGAACGCCGGGGCGTTCTTTCGAGGCAAGGCCCAACGCTTTCGCCAGCGGCGAAATCGAAAAGCCGTGCAGGACGACGGTCGCAAAGACCATGGCGAAAGCCAGCGCAATCAGCTTGTCGCCGTCGAGATACCCGGCGGCGCTGAGCGAAGCGCCAAAAAAGCTCGACACGGCGACGGCGACGATGCCGCGCGGCGCGATCCACCCCACAAGCAGACGCTCCTTCCACGGCAGCCCGGCGCCGATGGTCGAGATGAACACTGTCAGCGGGCGAACGACAAACAGCATTACGACCAGGAACCAGAAAGCCGACCAGTCGAGCGAACGCAGGGACTCCATGGTCAGGTTCGCCGTCAAAATGATGAAGACGCCAGATACGAGAACAATCGTGATGTTCTCCTTGAAGAGGCGCAGATCGTTGATGCTGGCGATGCGCGAATTGGCGAGCGTGACGCCCATGGCCGTGACGGAAAGCAGTCCCGCCTCATGCTGCATAAGGTTTGCGAGTTCAAAGCAGATCAGCACCAGCGCAAGCAGGATCGGCGGCTTCAGATATTCGGGCGCCCAGCCGCGCCGAAACGCCGCCGCTGTAAACCGTCCGAAGGCGTAACCGAGACCAATCGCCAGCAAGGAAGCGAGGATCAGCGAGCTGATGATTTCCGTGGACGTGCCGCCATGATCCCCGATCAGCAGAAACTCATAGACGAGAACCGCAAGCAGCGCGCCCAGGGGATCGTTGATAATGCCTTCCCATTTGAGCAGCGTCGCCGGCCGCGGATTGAGTTTCGACTGGCGCAGAAGCGGGATGATGACGGTCGGTCCGGTGACGACCATAATGCCGCCGAAGAGAAGGGCCGCCTGCCATGTCAGGCCGGCGATGAGATAAGACGCGGCGGCCCCGAGAAACCAGGCAATGAGGACGCCGGGAAAAACGAGGCGCCGGACGCCGCGGGTCAGCCCGCGCAAATCGGAGAAGTTGAGCTGCAGGCCGCCTTCAAACAGGATGACGGCGACAGCGACAGCGATGAGCGGCTGGTAGAATTCGCCGAAGAGCGCCTCCATGGGCGGCGTTCCGGGGGCTGCGTCCGGCGCAGAAAACAATCCAAGGACCGGGCCGGCGATGATCCCCGCCGCCGCCATCAAAACAATGGCCGGCAGATGAAACCGCCAGGCGACCCACTGCGCGCCGATGCCGAGCGCGCCGATGATCGAGATGGCGAGAACGAGATTTTCCATGGCGTCTCCCCGTCTAGCGAACGCTAGCGGTTCTTGAACACCGGTTTGCGCTTCTCTGCAAAGGCGGCCATGCCTTCCTTCTGGTCTTCGAAGGCGAAGACAGAATGGAAAACCCGGCGTTCGAAGCGGACGCCCTCAGACAAGGTCGTTTCATAGGCGCGGTTGACGGATTCTTTCGTCAGCATGGCGATGGGCCGGGAAAAGCCGGCGATCTGTTTCGCAACGCGGATCGCCTCTTCTCTGAGTTCGCCTTTCGGCACGATGCGGCTGACGAGGCCGCAACGCTCCGCCTCCTCCGCATCCATCATGCGGCCGGTCAAACACATTTCCATGGCTTTCGACTTGCCGATAAACCGCGCAAGACGCTGCGTCCCGCCGGCGCCCGGCATCGCGCCGATGGAAATCTCGGGCTGGCCGAATTTGGCGTTGTCACCGGCGATGATGAAATCGCACATCAATGCGAGTTCGCAGCCGCCGCCCAGCGCATAGCCGTTAACCGCAGCGATGATCGGCTTCCTGGTGCGGCTCACCTCTTCCCAATTGCCGGTAATGAAATCTTCCTTGAAGACGTCGATATAGTCCTTGGACGCCATTTCCTTGATGTCGGCGCCGGCGGCGAAGGCTTTTTCCGAGCCGGTCAGCACCATGCAGCCGATGGCGTCGTCCCCCTCGAACGCTTTCACCGCATCGGTCACCTCGTCCATCAGCTGGCGGTTGAAGGCGTTCAGCGCTTCGGGCCGGTTCAGGGTGATGACGCCAACGGCGCCGTCGGTTTCCGTCAAAATGCATTCGTAAGCCATAAAATCGTTCTTTCTGACTGCTAAGTCGTCACTTGATGCCGATCAGCTTGATGATCTCTTCGCGCGCTTTCTGATCGTCGCGGAAGACGCCCATCATCCGGCTTGTGGTCATGGAGACGCCGGGCGTATTAACGCCGCGGGCGGTCATGCAGGCGTGACTCGCCTCAATCACGACGGCGACGCCTTGCGGCTCCAGCACTTTCTGGATGCAGTCGGCGATTTCCGCCGTCAGCCGCTCCTGCACCTGAAGGCGGCGCGCATAGGCCTGCACCACGCGAGCGAGCTTTGAAATGCCGACGACTTTGTCCGTCGGCAGATAGGCGACATGGGCCTTGCCGATGATCGGCGCCATGTGGTGTTCGCAATGGGAGTGAAACGGAATGTCCTTCAGAAGAACGATCTCGTCATAGCCGCCCACCTGTTCAAAAGTGCGCTTCAGGTAGGTTTCCGGGCATTCGTCGTAGCCCTGAAAATATTCGAGGAAGGCGTCGACGACGCGACGCGGCGTGTCTTTCAGTCCCTCGCGCTTCGGATCGTCGCCGATCCAGCGGATCAGCTCACGCACCGCCTCTAGCGCCCGCGCGCGCTCTTCCTCGCTTCTCGATCTCGACTCGTGGTCCATTGCGGCTCCTATCTTCCGGCCAGCGGCGTCACATCTCTTTGCGCGACGCCCGTATAGTTCGACAGCGGCCGGATGAGTTTGTTGTTGGCGAGCTGCTCCATCACATGGGCCGTCCATCCGGTGATCCGGCTTACAACGAAGATTGGCGTGAACATCGGAATTTCAAAACCCATGAGATAATAGGCGGGCCCGGCGGGGAAATCGAGATTAGGATAGATCCCCTTTTCCGCCACCATGGTCTCGTCGAGAATGCGGCTCATCTCCCAATAGTTTTTGGCCTCTTCGGTTCCAATCACATCGACCATTTTCTTGTAGGCGTCGGTCATGGTGGGCACGCGGCTGTCGCCGGAACGATAAACCCGGTGGCCGAAGCCCATGATCTTTTTCTTGGTGGCGAGCGCGTCGAGCATCCAGGCTTTGGCTTCCGCCGGCGAGCCCACCTCTTTCAGCATGTGCATCACCGCTTCGTTCGCGCCGCCATGGAGGGGGCCTTTGAGCGACCCGATGGCGCCGGTGACGGCCGAATAGATGTCCGACGTCGACGACGCGATGGTGCGCGCCGTGAAAGTCGATGCGTTGAAGGAGTGCTCAGCGTAGAGCGTCATCGAAATGTCGAAACATTTGATGACTTCCGGCGCCGGAACCTTGCCGAAACACATGTGAAAGAAGTTCTCCGAGAAGGCGAGGTCTTTCTTGGGCGCGATCGGCTCCTTGCCGTTGCGCAAACGGAAATCCGCCGCGACGATTTCCGGGATGCGCGCATACATGCGGATGGATTTTTCCATCAACCCTTCAGGAGAGGAGTCTTCCGTCGTTTCATCTTCCTGACCGAGAAACGACACCGCCGTCCTAAGCGTATCCATGGGATGCGCTTTTTTGTTGAATTTCGCCATGACGTCGAGCAGGTCGTCGGAAATCCCCCGCTCTTCTTTCTCGGCCTCGTTGAAGGCTTCGAGTTGCGATGCGTTTGGCAATTCTCCGTTCCAGATGAGATAGGCGACTTCTTCGAAGCGACACTGGGTCGCAAGGTCCTGCACCTTGTAGCCGCGATAGGTGAGCGAATTGATTTCCGGCATCACTTTCGAGATCGCCGTGTCGTCCGCCAGGACGCCCGCAAGCCCGTATTTCACTTCCGCGTCAGCCATTCTTTCGTCTCCTGACTTCATTTTTTCATCTCGTAAGCGCGCTCAACCTTTGCGACGCGCACGGTGTAATCATCATACCACTCGGCGCGGCCCTTGCGCTGCGCCTCAAGGTGGGCGGCGTTCTTCTTCCAGTTCGCGATCGCCGCTTCGGATTCCCAATAGGAGACCGTGATGCCGAGCCCATCTTCTCCCCTCGCCGATTCAATCCCCAGATAGCCCGGCATGGTCTTCGCCAGTTCGTCCATCTGCTCCGCCATGTCGGCATAACCGTTGTCGCCCGGCGTGCGACGGCTGGAGAAGATAACGGCGTAATATGGAGGTTGGGGAGCGCGCGAACTGATCATAATTGCGCGACCTTATGCTATATATTCAGCCATAAAAAAAGCCCGGACCAACCGGGCTTTTGGAACTGCCAGACAGGCAGGAAATCGGCCTTAACCGTAAAGGGCCGCTACTCCATTTTAGTGCCAAGACCGCCTTTATTATCTTGGAGGCTGGTGATGGCTCTGTTGGCTTCGGTCATGGTCTGGCGCCATTCCTCCGCCGTGCGGCAGTCTCGGGCGCGTCCTAACCGTGTTCCTGTGCTCTTTACTGTCTTGCAGACGATCTCATTCGGATCGTAGTCTGCATCGGACACGGCCACTTCTTTGCCATCCTGCTGAACGATGGCTTCATCGACCGCATCCCGCTTTTCCGCGAGCGTCATGGTATCCGTGGTTGCACAGCCTGCAGCAAGCGCCGCCAAGGCGAACGCTGAAATCGTAAGTCGAGCGAAATTCATCATGCCTGCCTCCAAATAACTATGGCGTCGCCCTGAAATGGTCCGCAGGCGTTGCCCCGTTCCAAACCCTACCCTCGCAGGCCGCAGCGGGCAAGACATGCAACTTCTTGTAATTACTCGGCAACCGCATGGAATTGCGGGGTTTTTGTTGCAAATCCTGCAAATTGGAGGGTGTTATTTCAAAGGCGTGTCCCCGACCTGGAAGTTGTAAATCGACTCATCGAACTTGTTATAGTCGTGATAGCGCAGGAGATCGTAGAGATCGCGGCGGTGCTGCATCTGATCGAGGATGCCGTTCTGATCGCCGTCCTTGAGGATAGCATCAAGCCCGCGGTCGCAGGCGCCCATGGCGAGACGCAAGGTGGTCACCGGATAGATGACGACATTGAAACCAAGATTTTCCAGCTCTTTCTTGTTCAACAGTCGCGACTTTCCGAATTCGGTCATGTTGGCGAGGATCGGAACGGAAATCGCTTTCCTAACCGCCTCGAATTCCTTTTCGTCTTTCATGGCTTCCGGGAAGATCATGTCGGCGCCGGCGTCCACATAGGCTTTCATACGGTCGAGCGCCTGATCCAGCCCTTCGACCGCGCGCGCATCGGACCGCGCAATCAAAACGAAGTTCGGATCGCGCTTCGCTTCCGCCGCCGCCTTCACGCGCTTCACCATGGTCGCCGTATCAACGACTTCCTTGCCATCAAGATGGCCGCAGCGTTTCGGCATCACCTGATCTTCGATGTGACAGCCGGAAAGCCCCGCCTCCTCCATGCTGCGGATGGTGCGCGCCGCCGCCATGGGCTCGCCGAAGCCGGTGTCGATGTCGATGAAGGACGGCAAATCCGTGACCCGCGCAATCTGTTGTCCGCGGTCGGCGAACTCCGTCATCGTCGCAATGCCGATATCCGGCAGGCAGAGATCGGCGGCCATCACCGCGCCGGAAATGTAGACGCCGTCAAAGCCCTTGCGTTCGATCATCTGCGCACAGAGCGGATTGAAGGCGCCTGGAAACTGCAACAGTTTTCCGGAGGCGAGGCCTTTGCGGAAGTCGGCGCGCTTCTCTGCAGCTGATTTTTTCGTGAAGAGCATAAGACTTAATCTCTCTGTTCGGTTTGACTTTGTTTAGCGGCGTCCCACGCCATGATGAAATTTCGGCCCTCTGACAGGGTCTGCCCTTCCAGGCGGCCATCGAGCCGAAGGCGCGCCGCATGGGCGTAAGAGCCCGTTCCGTCCGCTGTCAGCGCGCTGAAGATGACTTCGCCGCGATGAATAGTCGCCCGCGCAGTTGAGAAGGGCGTCCCGTAAAACGAGCCGGAAACATCGCCATTATCAAGGGCGATGATCTCCATCACGGTTGAGGACGGCTCCTGATCCGGATCATAATAGAGCTGCACGTCCCAGACGCCGATAAGCGCCTCAAGATCGGGCGTCTGCGTTGCAGACGTCTCCTGATGCGGCTGCCCCGCGCGCTCTGCGCCGCAGGAAACGGCGAAGAGGCAGCAGAACAGCGCGAAGACGATCTTGCCCGTTAATCCTGGCTGTCCTGTCGTCTTTATAAACATCATAAGAGGTTGCGCTTTCTGTGCACTCACGCCGCTGAGGGACGGCAACCATGGGTCTTGTGCATTTTCGCCTCACGCAGCCAATTCCAGCCGAACGCTTCGTCGCTGTCTCCGTTCTGGCGGCGCAGTTCCAGCCGTTGGAGCGCCTCATCCAAGGTTGGCTGATGACCTTCCGGCACCCACCACATGACGAAATGCATCTCGCCCATCACTTCGAACCACTCTTCACGGCGTTCGTAAAACTTGCGGTGAATAGTGCCCCAAACGAAACGTTCGAGACTCTCCACATCTTCCCAGACCGTCATGTTGGCGACGAACTGCGGATCGCCGCCGATCGCGTTTTCCGTATTGCCTTTGCCCGGTTCGCCCGAGCCTTCCATCATCCAGACGAAACCCGGCATCTGTTTGCCGAGACCGTTGATGCGGTCGAGATTGTCCATGAATTCCTTGACGCGCGGATCGTCGGTGGGGGCCAGCAAGCGGCCGACATTCAGTTCTGCAAGATGCATTTTCATCGCAAGCTCTTCATTTCACCGGACCCAGATAAGCGCGCCTATGCCTGTTTGTAAGAGTCGATCTTGCCCTCTAGCTTCGCGCCCATGGCCTGGCCGAGCGCCATCAGACCGCTTGCAGGCCGGATCATCACTTCGAATTCGGCGATGAGGCCGTCATCGTCGAATTTGATGAAATCTGCGCCTTTCAATTGCTTGCCGCCAATATGAGCGCTGAACTCAAGGGCGACGCTCTTGCCGTCATCGCTCGTGAATTGCCGATGATAGGTAAAGTCCTCGAACACCTTGATCACGGTATTGAGGACAAGCGTCAGCGCCTCGCGCCCGTGATAGGGCGTATGCGCCACGGGCGAGCGAAAGATCACATCCTCGCGAGCGATCTCCCCTACTTTTGAAAGGTCGCGCGAGGCGGCCATGTCGTGCCAGCGGGCGAGAGCCCTGACGGTGCTGTCGAGGGCCATGATTATTCCGTCCCCTCCGGAGCCGGCGCAGGCCAGCCGGCCGGCGGCGGACTGGCGCTCGCGACTTCGCGATAAGGCTTCCACCCGTCGCCGGTGTTGCGCAGGATCAGGAGGTAGGTGTCGCGCAACTCGATTTCCTCGCCCGTCTCGGGATCCGGATAGGTCACAAGCGACGCGCCGAAATCATACGCCCATTCCTCATTAATCACCCGAGTCTCGAGAGGCGTGATGTCAATCGTTGCGCCTTGCGGAAACGGGGCCCAGCCCGCCGCGGCCTGCATCGCTTTCCAGTCTTCGCTTCCCGGCTGGACGATCACCGTGTCCGGATGGACGAGCGCACCGAACGCAGCGGGGTCGCCGCCCGCGACGGCCGCCTCGAACTGCTCGCGCGCCTGATCGATGCCGCTCACATCGGAAACATCTCCCGCCCCCTCGCCGGAGGGACCGCAGGCTGCCAGCGACAAAAACAGGAGCCCCATCGCGACGCCAGACATGGAACGGACTTTATAACTTGCAAGATTTGACGGCATAAAGGTCACTCCTGATTTAAAGCTGCAAAGTGAACACACCAAGCTCGGAACAGCGTTGGCGTCCCAAGCGAGCGTTTGCGAAAAATTAGACTCTAAAATTTTCACGAATAACTCTATCTCGAATGAAATTGAGCATCGCGAGAATTGTTCAAATCCATTTTATCACCTTTGGCACTGTTGTGTCTTTTACAGGCAAACTGCAAGTTCAATACGTCATCCGTGCCGCCACGGGAAAGTGGCACGATATGATCAATTGTGAGATCTTCGACTTCATTACATCTCTCATAGAAACATATATGCGGAATACCAAAATCGATCATCGCTAAATATAAATCGGAGCGCAGCTTTGAAAATTCTCTTCGACGTATGGATGTATGTTTTTTCTTAGCTTGGATACTGGCAGCCTCAATACGCTCCTCTTCTTCAAATTTAGACTTCAGAACTAGATATTCTTCAAATTCTAAGTCGCCACAGACTGAAAATGGACCTCTCCCACCACATGCGGCCTGCGTTAAATGATAATCGTTCACATGTGAGAGGGCTAGCTTTACTGCGTCCCCAACAATTTCTGACGAAAATGCCAAAGCGCCCTTGGTCACTAGCACATCACCATTACCATTGAACAAAACCCCTTCCCGCATTTTGATGAATGGTCCCATCTTTCAATTCCTTTTTTAGCGTCAGCCTAACTAATCGATCCTCCCAGCACCACGCTGACTATTATGTCGACGACACGCAAATCTGAGATTGTTCAATTCATCTGTTCCTCCATGTGATAAAGGCACAATGTGATCAATAGTCAAATCAACATGCACACTACAATCGTCATGATAACAGACATAGGCGTCACCACGATGTAATAAGGAAAGAACCAACTCATTCCGAACCCGCGCGAATTCGCTTCGCCGCTTACTTATCGAATTTGCCTTAGCCTTTTTGGTTGCGTCAGCTATCGCTTTTTGTTCCAAATAAGCAGTTTTAACAACTTCATACTCACCAAAATCATGAAATGTAGAGCCTTCGATGTAGTCTAAAATCTCGAAGCCCGTTTTCTCTAGATCAGCCCCAATTTCAAAGATGGTGCGTATAACCTCTAACTGTTCATGCCCAGGCAAGTCCAGAATTGACCGCCGAATGAAATAGTCACCACTATAGAAACAAACGACTTGTCTCACATTGAATTGGTAAAACGAAACTAAGTCTATTGCTTCTTTCATAGTCCTAGAAAATCCCCTTCGCCGTATTCTCCTGCAAGTAGCCTTTCGGCGCCACTGGGTTGAGCAGCTTCACCTGATCCGCCGAAAGGTTCGGCAGTTGCTGGACAAGGTCGAGGAAGCGTTCGCTTTCCGATTTGTCGAGAATGTCGTCGGTGAGCGTTTTAAACTTCTTGATGTATTCAGGCCGCGTGAAAGGCCGCGCGCCGAAAGGATGCGCATTGGCGATGCCGAGTTCGTCGATCAATTCCGAGCCATCCTCAAACGTCACAACGACTTTCGCGCCGAAGGCTTTTTCGTTCGGGTCCTGCGAGTGGTAACGGCGCGTCCATTCCGGATCTTCCGTCGTCGAAATCTTGTGCCAGAGTTTCACCGTGTCCGGACGTTTCGCGCGTTCGGGCGCGTAAGAGCGGACATGGTGCCACTCGCCATCCTGCAGCGCCACCGCGAAGATATACATGATCGAGTGATCGAGGGTTTCGCGCGACGCGTTCGGGTCCATCTTCTGCGGATCGCCCGAGCCGGTGCCGATGACGTAATGCGTGTGATGCGACGTATGCAGAACGATCGACTTCACCTTGTCGAAGCCGCCGCGTTTCTCAATCTCCTTGCCCATGCGGAACGCAAGATCGATGAGCGCCTGCGACTGATATTCCGCCGAATGCTCTTTCGTATAGGTCTCGAGGATCGCGCGCTTCGCCTCGCCCTTGCCCGGCAACGGCACGTGATAGGCCGGCTCATAGGGGCTCTCGCCCTTGTCGCGCGCGGTGCGGCCGTTGAGGATATAGGCGATGACTGAGTCTTCGCCTTCATAGATCGGCGACGGGGCGCCCTCGCCGCGCATGCAGCGGTCAACGGCTTCAATCGCGAGCTTGCCTGCATAGGCCGGCGCGAAGGCCTTCCAGGTGGAAATCTCGCCCTTGCGCGACTGGCGTGTGGTGATGGTTGTGTGCAGGCCCTGCTGCACCGACTGATAGATGATCTCCGTCGGCAGGCCGAGCAACGTGCCGACGGCCGCCGACGCTGACGGCCCGATATGGGCGATGTGGTCGATCTTGTGTTCGTGGAGGCAGATGGCTTTGACGAGGTTCACCTGAATTTCGTAGCCCGTCGCAATGCCGCGGATGAGCGCTTTGCCGTCTTTCGCGCATTGCTGCGCCACCGCGAGCACTGGCGGAATATTGTCGCCGGGGTGCGAATAATCGGCGGCGAGGAACGTGTCGTGAAAGTCGAGCTCGCGCACGGCCGTGCCGTTCGCCCAGGCCGCCCATTCGGCGCAGACCGTGTGATCGGCGGGAAGACCGAAGAGCGTGGCGCCGCCGGAGCGCATATGGGCGTTCGCCATGGCGCGCGCCGATTTGATAGGACCGCGATTGAGCGACGCGATGCCGACCGAGGCGTTGTCGATGATGCGGTTGATGATCATGTCGGTGGCTTCCGCATCGACCTCGACCGGGTCGGCGGCGACTTCGGCGATCTTCCAGGCGAGCTGGGCTTCGCGCTTCAGATTGTCCTTGGAGCGATGGGCGCGGACGTCATGAATTTCCATGGAAAAACCTCACTTTTGAAAGCCGGAGATGCGGGCGAACGGGCCCTGCAAAACAATTGGCGCCCTCCTACTCCTGGCTGCGACAAGCTGTCCACCGCCCGCCGCCTGGGGAAAAGGCGGCATAACGCCTCTGGAAAACTTTCCTTAGAAAAACAGCAGCTTAACCACCATCGCCGCCAAAGCGAGATAGAAGACCTTTTTGATCAGGCCCTCGCCCTTCGTCACGGCGGAATTGGCGCCGAGCCAGCCGCCCACGGCGTAGCCTGCTGCAAGCACCAACCCCAGCGCCCATTCGATTTTCACCTGCGCCGCAAAGACGGCGAGCGAGACGACGGAAAACACCAGCGCGACAAAAACCTTGTGCATGTTGGTGCGGACAAGATCGAGGCCCATGACGCGATTTAATATGGGCATCATCAGGAAACCGACGCCGATCTGGATAAAGCCGCCCCAGAAGCCCGCGCCGACGAAGAGAAGATGGCCTAGAGCGAGATTCTTCGCCTTGCCTTCCGCCTGCGCCGGTTTCTGGCCCGCGCCGGTCATCATGATGATCAGCACGCCGACCATGACGAGCGCCAGAATGCGGTCGAACCATACGCCGTCGAGCCGGACGCCCGCATTGGCGCCGAAAAATGCGCCCACGGACGCACAAGCCGCCAACGAGGCGCTGAGTTTGAAATCGGAATAGCCCTTGCGGAAAAACCCCCACACCGACGCGATGTTCTGCGCGATGATGCCGATGCGGTTGGTGCCGTTGGCGACCGGGCCCGGCATGCCGAGAAACACCATGACGGGAACCGTCAGAATGGAGCCCCCGCCCGCAAGCGTATTGATCCACCCCGACGCAACGCCGGCGGCGAAGAGCAATGCGGCTTTCCAGAGTTCAACGTCCATCAGGCCCGCTTAGCCTGTTCACGGCGCGCGCGCTATAGACGTTTCATCGCCCGCTCATTCCTTGGGCCTCTGGCCCGAGGCGACGCCTTTTGCAGAGAACGGCGCCGTCCCGGCCGGATCGATGAAGACAAAAGTCGCGTCCTGTACGCCATAGGGAACGCCAAGCGGGTTCACGCCGTGGTCCCCGGCGGCGTTCAATATCCAGAGATTGCCGGCCTCATCGCCCGCGAAGGATTGCCTCAACGTAAAAGGCGCCGTGTCGCCATGGATGAGCAACGTCGGCCCGCCGAAACCGATCGCGGCGCCCCGCACAGCCGCGCGCAGCGCAACAAACGCATCGCATCTCTCTTCGCGGCTCGCCGCAGCGCCCTCGCAGGCAACCCCGAGATTTTCCGCTTTCACATCGGTCATGTCCGCATGCATGGCGATGACGAGCGCCTTCGCGTTCTCGATTTTCGCCGCCGCGGCGGCTACCGTCAGCCAGTTGAGGGCGTCGCGTTCCCGCTTGTCCGCCAGCCGCGCCGCGTCCGCCGGATCGTCGCCCATGACCTCGCGCCGGCCATTGCCGGTGCCCACCACATGCACCGTCGCAAACCGCACGCCCTTATAATCCCAAATTGCGTTTCCGGGCGCGTTGGGCAGCGACCTCACATAAATCTCTTCGGGCGCAGCGACGGGCTCCGCGAAAAACAGCGTTTCGAGACGGGCAAGACGCGCCAGTTCCGAGGCCGGCCTGCCGGTCGCGGCATCCTTGTGCCGGTCGCAGTCGGTCCATTCATTATCGCCGGGCGTGTAGAATACGGGGATAGGCGCGAGCGTCTCGATCAGCGCAAGCTGCGCCTCGTCTTCTTCGGGCGTACAAGGCGCGCCGCCGCCCTTGTAGTCGCCGATATGAATGACGAAGGGATAGCCGCCCGCCTTGATCGCCGGAACGATCTCTTCATGAAAGACCTTGCGGTCACTGTCGCTATACGGAATATCGCCGATGACGGGAAAAGCGAATAACGCGCCCTGCGTATTTTCTTCCTGTTGGGATGATGCGCAGGCCCCCGCCAGCGCCATAAAACAAACCGCCGCAATGACGCGCACTCTTTGCATCCCAGATCCCCAAACTTAACCCGCTGCCGTCATAAGGCGCGCATGAAGAGATGACAAACGCTATGTTTTGGGATCGGGCGTCAGGATGGTGAGGACTGAATATTAAATCTGATCGTCGCGCCTTGCGTGCGGCGGCTCATCGGATGTCGCGGGCCGGCGTTTGTAATCCGGGTCGCGTTTCTTGCGCGCCCCAAAGACATAGAATGCAAGCCAGCCTGCGCCGAACAGCGTGATCGCGATCATGAAAATCGGCACCGGCGCGCCAACGGCCGGGGCGGATACGCCCAGAAACGGCAGCAAAGCCGGCGCCGCGAGAATAAAGGCGAACATTGCCACCATGGCGCCGATCCAGACGATATAGGCGCGGCGGCGATGCTTGCCGGTTTCTTTCACATTGGGATGAGCTGCCATAAGCGCCTCCATAGAGAATGCTTCTCTATGGAAACACTGCGCTGTGCTGAGCGTTCCAGGCGGCGGCGCGTTAGCGTAAGGCGAGGAAACGGTTATTCATCGCGTCATCAGGCGCAAAGCAGACCTCCCGCGCGCCGAACCAGGCGATGCGGTTGCGCTGAACGAAGTCATAAATCGCATCGCCGATGAAATCCGGCACGATGCGCCCCAGCGCGCCGAGCCATTTCCATGGCACGGGCATGAGGCGCGCGGCCTTGCAGACGCCGCGCCAGCGCAGAAACGGCTTCCCCTCCGCCAGCACCATGAATGTGTCGAACGTATCGGGGTCGAGCCCATAGTGAATGTAAAGCGCACGCGGAACCGGCTCCTGGATCGCGGCGAACACCGCCTCTCCGTCCGGATCGCGCGCCATCATCCACTGCACGCCGGATGAACAGAGAACGCAGTGGCCGTCGAAGATGACCAGCGGGTTGGAGTCGTCGAAAGCGGGGACGGCCGGGTTGGTGCGGTAGGTGTAAGGTTCAGGTTTCATTTTGCGCCGATATATCTTCCCTGAAAACTTTCCTAAAAAGAAACCGCAGAACAAGGCTTGAAAGGACGCCCACTACAACGAGGATCACTCCAAATCCCACCGCGTCCCGCCCAAAGATTACGGCGCCGACAAGGCTCGAAACCAGCGACGCTAGAAAAGCCAGGCCATAACCAAAACGGCCTTCGTTTCGTGTGCAGATGGCAATAATCACGCCTGTCATGGCCGCTTGTAAACCGCCGAACATGTAGCTGAACGGCATAGCGAGCACGAACAGTCCGACAGTTCCTGACACTAGATCTTCCTGATTTGCGCTACTGCCGGTCAGAAAATTGTAAACATTTGAAACTGAGAAAAAGGCAGCGAAAATCATTCCGCCAACTGGCGGCCCGAGCAGTAAGTAAATTAAAATGGTCGCTACTTTCCGGCCGCGCCCTCCCGCTTCCTGAGAAGACGTTGCGTCGTG
The DNA here is from genome assembly GCF_965267305.1 of Hyphococcus sp. Classification (GTDB taxonomy): domain Bacteria; phylum Pseudomonadota; class Alphaproteobacteria; order Caulobacterales; family Parvularculaceae; genus Hyphococcus. The sequence continues at coordinate 927,411 of NZ_OZ253945.1, forward strand.
TGGCTGAACATCGCTCATCCCGCCGCCCCGACAATCGCAATCAGGAATGCAAGCTCGATCAGCACGGTGAGCGGCAAGCGCACGCCGAGATACCAGGCGGGCGCGCCCGAACCGCTGCGCGTCGCCTTGAGATCATCGAGCAGGAGCAGCGCTGTGACGGCCATGATCGCCGCGAACTTCCAGCCGAGTCCGCCCAGAGGCGCCAGAAGCGGCAGCGCCGCGGCGAAGGGCAAGGCGGCGCCGAGAAGCGCGCGCAACGTAGGCCCGCCCTCTTTCATCACCGCGACACCCCAACGGACGCCGCCGAAAAAGACGATCATCGCCGCGCCGTAAAGGCTCATGAAATAGGCGGCAAAACCCGCATTCTCGCCGCCGGCGACAATAACAAGCGCCGCAGAGATCAGGGGCGCGGATGCGAGATAGGCGAGAAGCTGCGCGGCGCCAGTATTTGGGCCGGCGGAAGTCTTTGCGCGCTTTACATCGTTTTTACGTCCGAAACGGCGAAGTTCGAGAACATCCGTGTAGCCCATAATCGCCTCCTCTGGCTTTGCCGGCTCCGGCGGCGCCTCAATGCGTCGTCTTGTTTCCGGCCTTTTCTTTCTTCGTAAACGGCGCCAGCAGATCGACGGCGCGCGCGCCAAGTTTCAAAAGCGGGGCAAGGCGCGATTTCGGCACCTTATTCATCTGCTCGTACCAGCCGTTCAAAAGCGCGATCATTTCCTGCAACTCGCCAAGGCGTTTCACCGCCGCCTTCGTCGCATTCGGATCCTCTTTCGCGTCTGTGAGACAGGCGTCGAGAACCTGCGCCGCGGGGTCGAGTTCGCGCGCCTTCCTCATGGCGACAATGCGCGAGACCATCTCCCACATGTCGCTTTCCGCTTCGAAGTGATCGCGGCGGTCGCCCGCCACCGGCGCGCGTTTTGCGAGCCCCCAGGTCAGGAGCTCCTTGACGGAATTCGACACATTGGAGCGCGCAATCCCGAGGGTCTCCGCAATGTCTTCGGCGTTGAGCGGCGCGTCGCTCATCAGCAGGAGCGCATGGATCTGCGCCACGGAGCGGTTGACGCCCCACTGCCCGCCCATGTCGCCCCAGTGAAGAATGAAGCGGTGGATGGCGGGACTAAGATCAGCTTTTTTTACAGTAATTTCTGTCATGACAGAAATTTAAGACACCTAAGCAGAAAGTCAAGAAGTATCGAAACGTGGGATACTCACCATAATCCATTCCTGAAACGCAGATGTGAGTGCTCTAAGCTTGCACATCCCACGAAATTATGATCCTCTACCGCGATGCAGCAGAGTTAATCGTGGGAAATTGCCCAATGTCAGAGATCGACGTCCTTATCAGCCGCGCCAGAGCGGCCGCCGACAAGACCGGACTTTCCCTCTCAACCGTCAGCCGCAAACTCTTCAATGACGGCAAGGCGATCGCCCGGCTCGAGGCCGGCGGGCAATGCACCCTCCGTACGCTCGAAACCGCGCGCGCCCGGCTTTCCGAGCTCGAAAGCGGCGGCGCGCCGGCGCCTTCAAAGCCCGCCGCCCCCAAACAAGCTGCAAATGACGAGGCGCCGTCGCTGACGCCGTCGACCATGACCCATCTCGACCGCCTCGAAGCGGAGTCGATCCACATCATGCGCGAGGTGGCGGCGGAAGCGGAAAATCCGGTGATGCTTTATTCCGTGGGCAAGGACTCCGCGGTGATGCTGCATCTTGCGATGAAGGCGTTCTATCCGTCGAAGCCGCCCTTCCCGGTCATGCATGTGGACACGACCTGGAAGTTTCGCGAGATGATAAAATTCCGCGACGAGATGACGGCGAAGCTCGGCCTCGATCTCATCGTGCATATCAATCAGGAAGGCGTGGAACAAGGCGTCGGGCCCTTCACCCACGGCTCGCAGCTTCACACCGACATCATGAAGACGCAGTCCCTGAAACAGGCGCTCGACAAATACAAATTCGATGCAGCCTTCGGCGGCGCGCGCCGCGACGAGGAAAAATCCCGCGCCAAGGAACGCATTTTCTCTTTCCGGTCGCGCGGACATCGCTGGGACCCGAAAAATCAGCGTCCGGAGCTTTGGAACATCTACAACACGCGTATCGCGACAGGCGAATCGATCCGCGTCTTCCCGATCTCCAACTGGACCGAGCTCGATATCTGGCAATATATTTATCGCGAGAACATTCCCATCGTCCCGCTCTATTTCGCTGCGGAACGCCCCGTCGTGGAGCGCGATGGCGCGCTCATTATGGTGGATGACGACCGCATGCCGCTCGACGGCGTGACGCCGAAACTCGAAATGGTGCGCTTCCGCACCCTTGGCTGTTATCCCCTCACCGGCGCCGTCAGGTCAAACGCCACAACCCTTCCTGAGATTATCAAGGAAATGCTGGTGGCGCGCACCTCGGAGCGCCAGGGCCGGGTGATCGATCACGACCAGGCGGCCTCCATGGAGAAGAAAAAACAGGAAGGGTATTTCTGATGTCTGTCGCGACTCTCAAACCCTCCGACAACGTCATCGATTATCTCGCCGCCCATGAGCGCAAGTCGATGCTGCGCTTCATCACCTGCGGCAGCGTCGATGACGGCAAGTCGACCCTGATCGGCCGCCTCCTCTACGATTCCAAGATGCTTTACGACGACCAGATTTCAGCGCTCGAAAGCGATACGAAAAAGCACGGCACGCAAGGCGAGAAGATCGATTTCGCCCTCCTCGTCGACGGTCTCGCCGCCGAACGCGAACAGGGCATCACCATCGACGTCGCTTACCGGTTTTTCTCTACGGAAAAGCGCAAATTCATCGTCGCCGACACGCCGGGCCATGAACAATATACGCGCAACATGGCGACCGGCGCCTCGACCGCCGATCTTGCAGTCATTCTCATCGATGCGCGCAGAGGCGTTCTCACCCAGACCCGGCGCCATTCCTATATCGTCTCGCTGCTTGGCATCCGTCATGTGGTCGTCGCCATCAACAAGATGGATCTCGTCGATTATGCGGAAGCGACCTTCGACAAAATCGAAACGGATTACCGCGCCTTCGCCAAGAGCCTCGCCTTCGAATCCATCACCTGCATTCCCATGTCGGCGCTCGAAGGCGTAAACATCACGAAGAAAAGCAAGGAAACCGCCTGGTATCAGGGCTGCGCTCTCCTTCCCTATCTTGAAACGGTCAAAGTGCGCGGCAGCCTCGCGGAGAAGCCGTTCCGCCTGCCCGTGCAGTGGGTGAACCGCCCCAATCTCGATTTCCGCGGCTTTTCCGGCACGGTGGCGAGCGGAACCGTTCGTCCGGGCGACGAGATCGTCGTGCTGCCGTCCGCCAAGCGCTCGAAAGTGAAATCCATCGTCACTCATGATGGAGAGCTGACCGAAGCGCATCCCGACATGGCGGTGACGCTGACCCTCGAAGATGAAATCGACATCTCCCGCGGCGACGTCATCTGCGCCAGCAAGGCGCCCGCCGAACAGACGGACCAGTTCGCCGCCCATCTTCTCTGGATGTCGGAGGAAGAGCTCTATCCGGGCCGGCAATATCTTCTGAAAACCGCGAACCGCATCGTTCCGGCGACAGTGACGGAGCTCAAACACAAGATTAACGTCAACACGCTGGAACATATGTCCGGCAAGACGCTTGAACTTAACGAGGTCGGCTTCTGCAATTTCAACCTGGCGCAGCCGATTGCGTTCGATCCCTATAAGGAAAATTCGCGCACCGGCGCGTTCATTCTCATCGACCGGCGCACCAATGCGACCATCGGGTCGGGCATGATCGACTTTTCGCTGCGCCGCGCGAAAAACGTCCATTGGCAGGATCTCGACGTCAACAAGCGCGCCCGCGCCGCAGCGAAACATCAGCGCCCTTGCGTGCTCTGGTTCACCGGGCTTTCGGGCTCCGGCAAGTCGACGGTGGCGAACCTCGTCGAAAAGCGCCTGCACGATATGGGCCGCCACACCTATACGCTTGATGGCGACAATGTGCGTCACGGGTTGAACAAGGATCTCGGCTTTACGGACGCTGACCGCGTTGAAAACATCCGCCGCGTCGGCGAGACCGCGCGGCTGATGGTCGACTCCGGCCTCATCGTGCTGGTGTCGTTCATTTCGCCATTCCAATCGGAACGGCGCATGGCCCGCGAGCTTCTGGAAGACGGCGAGTTTATCGAGGTCTATATCTCAACGCCGCTAGAAGTCTGTGAACAGCGCGACGTCAAAGGGCTCTACGCCCGCGCGCGCCGCGGCGAGATCAAGAACTTCACCGGCATCGATAGTGACTACGAGGCGCCGGAAAGCGCTGAAATCGATCTCAACACGGCGGAGATTTCCGCCGAGGTCGCAGCGACGCGCATTGTCGAATATCTGGAGAGCAAAGGGTATCTGGAGGGCTAGTCCTTCGAGATTCGTTGCAGCAACTTACCGAGCACCGCATCGTCCTTGCCCGCGACAATCGGAGTTTCGATGACGATGTCAGGCGTCACGCCGTCCGACTGAAGCTCGCCCGAAGGGCGGATGATGTGCGCCTTCGGGAACCCGACCGTGAAACCGGCGTTCGGCAGCGTGAAGCTTTCCATGGCGCCGTAGGTGGTCGCCATGTCCGACGTCTTCTCCCCCGCGATCACGCCCCAGCCATAGTCCTGAAAGATCGCGGCGACATTGACCGCATTGGAATAGGAATGGCGGTTGATCAGCACATAGACGTCACCGTCGAAGCGTTCGCCTTTCCGCGGCTCGGCATAGGGTATCTCGAACTCGAAAGTCTCCCCGCGCGGGACGCGGGCATATTCCCTCGCGAAAAGTCCGGAAACGCCTTCTACGGCGCCGGGGCTTGCGTCGAGGCGCGCCTGGTTCGACGCCGCCGCTTCGTCGCTCGAGCGGATCAGGAATTTCGAGGCGAAGCGGAATTTTTCATCGGCGATCCAGGCGATCATCAAGTCGCTGAAGGAATTGTCGCCGCCGGGATTGTCGCGCAGATCGATGACGAGCGTTTCGGCGCCCTCCGCTAAAAACGACTCAAATGCGCCATCGATGAACGCCCGGAATTGGGCGGCGTCCCAGATCGCATCCGTATCCTCCGCATTGTAAAACGGACCGGGGCGCAGATAGGCTATGTCTCCGGAAAGCATGTGCGCTTCGCGGGCGTTGGAGTCTAAGACGAACCGCTCCGGCTGGTTCTCGCTTTCGGCGCGCTGGGCCTCCCTGGTCCTCGCGGGGATGCGCACGGTCTTCTGTTTCTTTCCGTGGGAAAGCGTCACCTCATAGCTTTCGCGCTCTCCCGTCAGCACCCAAAGATACATGGGGAAGGAAAACTCAAGCAGCGAATGGGCGATATAGTCCGTGTCGGCGGAGATATAGGCTGCCGTTCGGTCCAGCCATTCGGCCATGGGCTCGCCGTCGATGGCGATGATCTCGTCACCCGAAGTCACGTCATCGAGTCCGGTATAGTCCTCGCCCACATAGGCGCGGCCGCCGACAATGCGCAGATAGATGGGAAAACTCTTGCCGCCGGCCTCGCGAAAGTCGGCATAGACCTTTGACGGAAAGTCGATGCGGGCGTGAGCCACCTTGCCGAAGGCGGCGAATTTCTGAAGCTCGAGAAAAAGCTCGAACCGGCTGAGCGGCGCATCGAGCGCGGCTCTCGTCTCGGCGTATTTCTCGTCATATTCACCCTTCGGGCGATGCGCGTAGAGATCGTAATGGCCTGACCGGAGCCCGTCATAAAGCGCGTCGAGATCGGCCTGGGCCGCCTCTGCGGAAATGGTCTCGGACCACTCGGTCTCGCCGGCGGAGGCTGTGGGCAACAGGGCGATCAGGAAGAAGGCGCAGGCGGCGGCGACGCGGAAGCTGAAAAACATGGGGAGTCCTCTTAACTGATTTGCTTCCGCCGCCTTAGTCCCGCGCCGCGCCTTTCGCCCATGACGGGCGTCTCCTTTTCCCCTGACGAAAAGCTGACCGCTAGGATTTTCGCCGTTTTTCAGCCAAAGAGACCCCCATGGACTCCGGTTTCGATTCTTCTCGCCCCTTTATTGTCGGCGGCTGGCGCGTTGACCCCGCCGCCTGCGGGCTTATGCGGGATGGAGAAACGACTAATGTTGAGCCGAAGGTCATGGACCTCCTGACCCTCCTGGCGGGGGCGCCGGGCAAGGTTTTTTCGCGCGATGAGATCGACGCAGCGCTCTGGCCCGGCGTCACCGTCGGCGAGGACACGCTGGCGCGCGCCGTCTCCAAACTGCGCCGCGCCCTCGGCGATGAAACGGCGTCGCCCAGCTATGTGGAGACCATCCCGAAGCGCGGCTATCGTCTGATCGCGGATGTCCGCAGCTTGGAACCTGAGACGAAGCAAGTAGCCGGATGGATCACCCGCCAACATGTCGTGATCGCGGCTGCAGCCATTTTGATTGCGCTCATCGCTCTCGTTTCATTGATTGTCATGAAACCCGACGCGTCGCCGCGCTCACCCGCCGCATCGCTGACGGAACGGGCGAACGATCTTTATATGCGCTTCACCCGCGCCGATAACGAAGCGGCGATTACGCTTTACCAGCGGGCGATCGCCGCCGACCCGAACTACGCCCCGGCGCAGGCGGGCCTCGCCAACAGCCTCGTGCAGCGGGTCATCCGCTGGCAGAGCGCACCGGGAGATGCGCCCAGCGCCGTCACCCTGCAATCGGCTCTTGCGGAAGGCGTGAATGAAACGGAGGAAGCGCGCGCCCTCACCGCGCGGGCCGTCGATATGGCCGAGCGCGCCGTGCGGCTCGATCCGAAAAACGCCGACGCGCTGAAAGCGCTCGGCTTCGCCTATTCCGCGCGCGGCGATCTTGACGAAGCGCGCAACGCCTATATGCGCGCTGTCGCCATGGATCAAGACGCCTGGGAAGTGATGATAAATCTCGGCGAGCTTGATCAGATTGCGGGCGACGAGCGCGGCGCGCTGCAATGGTTTGAAAGCGCCTACGCCGCCATGGACCGGATTTATGCAGCCGAGCCTCAACGAATCGGCCCGTGGCGCGCGCCGCTGGGGGTCGTCATCGGCGAAACCTACGAAAAATTCGGCGAGCCGGGGGAAGCGGAAATCTGGTATCGCCGGGTTCTCGATCAGGCGCCGCTGGAGCCCGAAGCGACCATGCGGCTCGCGCGGCTTTTGCGCCAATCAGGCGGCGAAGCGGAAGCGGCGGCGCTGTGCGCGGGCCTCAATGCGAAGATAGGGCGGTTTGAAGATTGTCTCGCCAATGGCGATTAACGGCTACTTCGCCAGCATCCAGACGCCCATAGCGATCATCATCAGATTTTCGGTGAGAGAAACAAAACCAAGAGGCACATTGGAATTTCCGCCGACACAGGCGCATTTGAGCTCGCGCTTGTCGACGTACACCGCCTTGAAAACGGAAACAGCGCCGACGCTGCCAATGAAAATGGCGACAGGCGACGCCAGCCAGATCATAGCGCCGGCGATCATCAAAACGCCTGCCAGTGCTTCAGCGAAGGGATAAACATAGGCGTAAGGCACGACGCGCTGCGCCAGCAGGTCATATCCCAGAAACTGGTTCGAGAAGGCGCGCAAGTCCCGCAATTTTTGCACCGCCAGAAGACACATGGCGAAGGCGATGAACCATTCTAGCGTTCTGACGTCAAAAACGCTCTCGCTAAGCGCTATGCGCGCCGCCGCCGCCATCAGGAACGCCATGGCGAAAATTGCGATCACCGGCGCATAGGTCTTCTCGTCAGGGTCGGCGACATCGAGGCCGAAATATTTTTTCAACGCATCATACCCGCCGATGCGGTCGCCATTGATGAAGGTCTGGGGCGTCGTTTTCACATTATGTTCGGCTTTGAACTGGTCCGTGCTCTCGCGCGAGCGGAGGTGAAAATCCTCCACCGTGTAGCCCTTGCGTTCGAGCAGCGCCTTGGACTTCAATCCGAACGGACAGATGTGTTCAGGCGTGACCATGCGGTAAAGCTTCGCGTGTTTTTCTCCTGATCCGGTCCGCGTGTTGGTGTCTGCCATGATGGCTTCCTAAACCTCGCCTTCGAAGTCGGGAACCGGACGCGTTTCCGCCTCGGCCTGGTTCTCGGCGGTTCCGTTGGCGGCGATGTCATCAATCAGCCATTCCATTTCCTTGATTTCCCGGCGTTGCGCCCTGATGATTTCATCTGCAAGTTCGCGCACCCGTACATCGTCAATATTTGCGCGCTCGCTGGTAAGGATAGCAATGGAGTGATGCGGGATCATGCCCATCATATAAGATCGGTCGCCAACCAGCGCCTGCGATCGGACGAGCAGAATTGCAGCAATGAAAACGACGACGCTTCCGGTCAGAATGAAGATATTTAGAATTTTGTTGTCATACATGCCAATCATGTAGAGCAGCATGATGACGCTCATGGATGCGCCCATGATCAGCGTCATGTAAAATCGCGTCTCGCTGAAATGAACATGATTGAGCGCATATGTATTCAAATACATGAATATGAACATCGCGGTCATCGAGGTAAGGATCATTGCGCCGAAACGCAGATACTTTCCGTTTTTTTCGCTCATTTTCGACACCCTCAAATTCTGTTCCTGTTGGGAACGTCATTCAGGAGCCAGAGGTTCCGACTATTCTTTTATTGAGCGGCTAATGTCGCTTGATTGACGAACCGCCATATTTCCGTCGCTCCCGACGCCAGCAGCGGCGTTCCCACTGTCACATGCGGCCGGTAAGGCGCGCCTTCGGGGAGGTAAGCGACCTTGCCGCCGATTTCGCGCAGCATCAGGACGCCCGCCGCATGGTCCCATGGATAGACGCGGGAATAAATCGCAAAATCGCGAAGGCCCCGCGCCAGATTGATATAAGCGTAAGCTGAGCAGCGCGCCGGTTCAGTCTCGAATTCCGCCCGAAGCCGCGGCAGCCAGTCGTCTTTCCACTTGCCTTGAAGCGACCCCGCGGCGCGATAGCCGCAAAGATTTTCTTCCTTCGCTGCAATAGGACCGAGGCACTCGCCGCGCCATGTCGCGCCGTCATGCTTCGACCCGATCGCGCAACCCTTATCCGGGATGGCGTAAATCCAGCCCTGACGGATCTCGCCATTTTCGATCAACGCGACGATGGTCCCGAATTCCTCGCGGCCCTGCACGAAATTCCGCGTGCCGTCGAGGGGATCGACAATCCAGAAAGCGCCGTTTTCCGTCTCTAACCGGTTTACCAGCGCCGGGTCCGCAGCCGCGCTTTCCTCGCCGACGAAACTCGCGGCCGGATATAAACCGGTGAGCGCTTTTTCAAGGCGCGCCTCCGCAGCGTGATCGGCCGCGGTGACGAAATCATTGGGTCCCGATTTGGTGTCGATGTCCGTTTCGGCAAGCGCGCCGAAACGCGACATGATTTCCTCTTCGGCAATCTCGGCGATCAGCGACGCAACTTTTTCCGGGTCGACGATCATGCGCGCTGTTCGGTGAGGTCTTGTGCGAAAGCGGCGCTCGCCGCTGGGAACTGTTTGAAGAACTGGCCTTCCGTTTTCTTCGACAGACGCACGGTAACGATCAGATCATCGCCGCTCTGGTCTTCTTCGAGAATTTCCGCGCGGCCGTGAAGCCAGGCGCGCGCTGCGCCGAAAGGCGACGGCAGGCGAAGGACGAGACGTTCGTGATCCACGGTCAGCGCCTCTTCGACGAGTTCCAGAAGCCGCCCGACGCCCTCCCCCGTTTCCGCAGAAATGGCGGCGCGCACAGGCTCAGCAAGGGTCCCGATGCGGCCGGTCTGGCTGAGCCGTGCAATCGCCTCCGCATCGAGGCGGTCGTCGGCGTCCAGAAGATCGATCTTGTTCAGCGCTTCGATCACCGGCCGCGCATCGTCGCCTTTGAGCCCGAGTTCCGCAAGCACCTTGATGACATCAGCGCGCTGGGCGTCCGTGTCCTCATGGGCGATGTCGCGCACATGAATGACCACATCGGCTTCGAGCACTTCTTCCAGCGTCGCACGGAACGCCGCCACGAGCTGCGTCGGCAGATCGGAGATGAATCCGACGGTGTCCGAAAGAATAAGCCTAACCCCGGACGGAAGGTCGATGGCGCGCATGGTCGGATCGAGCGTCGCGAAGAGCAAATCCTCCGCCATGACGCTCGCCCTGGTCAGGCGGTTAAACAGGGTCGACTTGCCAGCGTTGGTGTAGCCAACAAGCGCCACGATGGGGTGCGGCGCGCGTTTGCGCTTCGCCCGCTGCAATGTCCGTGTGCGGCGCACTTCCTCGAGCTTTTTCTTGAGCCGGATGATCTTGTCGTCGAGGGCGCGGCGGTCAGATTCAATCTGCCGTTCGCCGGGACCGCCGAGAAAGCCCGCGCCGCCGCGCTGGCGTTCAAGGTGGGTCCATGACCGCACCAGCCGCGAACGCTGATAATCGAGATGAGCGAGTTCTACCTGCAGGCGGCCTTCCGCCGTCTGGGCGCGGGCGCCGAAGATCTCGAGGATCAGCGCCGTGCGATCAAGCACTTTCGCGTCCCATTCCTTTTCGAGGTTGCGGTGCTGCACCGGCGACAAGGCGCCGTCGACAATGACCAGCGCCGGGCGCGGGTCGTGGGCGTCGAGGCGCGCCTTGATCTCCTCCACCTTGCCCTGGCCGAGCAGCGTCGCCGGGCGCGGTTTCTGGATCGGCGCGATCAGCGCATCGACAATCTGCAGCTCGATCGCGGCGGCAAGGCCCGTCGCTTCTTCAAGCCGGGCTTCGGGCGCGCGCAAATTCTCATCGCCGCGAAAAGCGGGATGAACGACGATTGCGAAAAGATTTTCAGACGTTTTCGGTTCTGACATCACAATGGGCTTTCGCGCGCTCCGCAACCAAACGGAGCGCGATATGGGTCTTTACCATGAAAGGCGGGCGGAAGTCTTGGAAGCGGCTTATTCGCCTTCTTCACCGTCCCACAGCATCACCGGCGATTGCGGCATCACGGTTGAAATCGCATGCTTGTAGACGAGCTGGGCGTGCCCATCCCGCTTCAACAGCACGCAGAAATTATCGAACCAGCTGACGATGCCCTGCAATTTCACGCCATTCACAAGGAAGATCGTCACCGGGATCTTGGCCTTGCGGACATGGTTCAGGAACGTGTCCTGCAAGTTTTGCTTCTTGTCGCTCATTGGTCCCGCTTCTCCGAGTCGGTTCGTGTTTTTATTGCAGCGCAACAATCATCATGGCTCGGATTATCCGGGCTGGCAACCGGTTTCCCCCGGCAATCGCGTGATTGTTCCGCCTAGGCCTCAAAATCGGAAGGAAAATGCGTCTTTTCAACCCCTTGCGGCGCGGGCTTTGTAAGCTTCGCGAAGCCGCAGGGCGACCGGGCCAGGCTTGCCGGCGCCGATTCGCGCCCCGTCGATGGAGACGATGGGCATCACGAAAGAGGTGGCGGAGGTCAAAAACGCCTCCGGCGCGGCTTTCGCCTCTTCGAGGGTGAAGGGCCGCTCGATCACCTTGATCTGGAGCTCCTCGGCGCAGGCGATGGCGGTCTGGCGGGTGATGCCGCCCAGAATCTGGTTGGTTTTCGGATGGGTGACGATGGCGCCGGTTTTATCCACAATCCAGGCGTTGGAGGCCGAGCATTCGGTGACGACCCCGTCCCGGACCAGCAGCGCCTCGGCGGCGCCGGCCTTCGCCGCCGCCTCTTTGGCGAGCGCATTGGGCAACAGGCCCACGGTTTTAATGTCGACCCGGCCCCAGCGGATGTCCGGTTGAGAGATCACAGCGATGCCTTTGCTCGCCTTTGCGTCTGACGCATTGAAATCGAACCGCCGCGCCGTGATGACGAGCGAAGGCTCGGTTCCCGCCGCCGGAAACTGGTGGTTGCGGGGCGCGACGCCGCGCGTCACCTGCATGTAGACGAGTGCGTTTTTGAGGCGGTTGCGGCGGACGACTTCCGCCATCACGACTTTAAGGGCGCTCATGTCCATCGGCGCCGCCATCTGAAGTTCGCCAAGGGAGCGCTGCATCCGGGCGAGATGGCCTTCCATATCCCAGTAATCGCCGTTCACCACGACGCAGACTTCGTAAATCCCGTCCGCGAACTGGTAGCCGCGATCCTCGATATGCACCATGGCCGATCTTTGCGGAACGTAGCGGCCGTTAACATAGGCGATGCGGGGCATGATCTCACCATCTCCAGAAGGCGCGGTTGACGAGCGCGAGCGCCACGGCGCCTTCCAGCCGGCCGAGGATCATGCCGACAATCAGAAGCCAGCGCAGCGGCTCTTCAAAAACGGCGTAGCCGTCCCCATGCTCGCCGGCAAGCGCGATCAGGGGCCCGGCGTTCGAGAGCGCCGCCACCGCCGCCGAGGCGGCGAGATCGAACGGATGCCCGCCGATGGAGAGCGCCATCAACAGGCCCGCAAGCGTCATCGTGAAGACGAGGAAATGGATCCAGACCCCGAGTTCGTTCGACACCCGGCGGCGGCCGAAGACGGCGCCGGGGGTGATCAAGCGGCGAATTTCCTCGCGGGCGCGGCGCATGATGACAAGCCAGCGCAACACCTTGAACCCGCCCGCCGTCGACACCGCCGCCGCGCCGATGATCGCCGTCACCAGACAGACAAGCAGCGGCGGCGGCTCGCCCACCAGATAGCCATTGGTAGTGACGAGCGAAGCTGCGTTGAAAAGCTGCGGGCCGAGCAGCACCACATCCCCTGCTCCCGAGGTCGCCCAGAACAGCAGCGCCGCCCAGATAACGATCATCAGAAAGGCGCCGGTTTCGATATCGCGCAGTTTTTCGCGTTCGCCCTTCATCACGCGCGCAATGAGGATGAAATTAACGCCGCCGAGCAGCGTGAAGAAAAACAGCATGACCCCGACATCGACGCCATAGGCGCTTACGCCGTTTGCATGGGGGATGAAGCCGCCCGACGCCGCGGTGGTCATCGCCATGATGATCGAATCGAATGTCGGCGCTCCGGCGATGGCGATGGCGGAAAAGGCGGCAAGCGTCACTGTTGTGTAGACAGCGACGAAAGAGACCACAGCGTTGCGCAACGGTTTGAGATAGGAATCACGCTCGCCCCTGGAAAACGGCGGCAGCAGCGTATCGATGCCGATAAAGGCGGGGCGAATGAAGATCGCCGCCGCGATGGCGAGCGAACCGAGCCCGCCAAGCCACTGCAGAATGGCGCGCCACAGCGCCCCCGCAGGGCTGGCGACAGCGCTTTCATGGGACAGCCATGCGCCTGTTGTCGTGAGGGCGGAAACCGCTTCGAAATAGGCGTCGGCGAAAGACATTCCCTCAGCCATGATCGGCGGCGCCGCGAAGGCCGGAATGATCGCCCACCAGACGAGAATGACGAAGAGCGCACCGCGAAATCCGGAAGGCGACCGCTTGCCAAGCGACGCCGCGAAAGCGCCGGCCCCGAACATGAGGCACGCCGCGGCCGCAAAGAAATAGGCGCCGGTCGTTTCTTCCGAGCCGGCCCAGGCGAGCAGCATCGGCGCAATCATCGCCGCAGCAATAATCAGCAGCAGCGTGGCCGAAGCGCGCAGAATGCTGGTAAGGCCCATCTCGTCTTAGAAATATTCGATGCTGACGCGGAACATCTGCTCCACGTCCTTGACGTTTTCGCGCATAGACATCAGCACCACGCGGTCGCCGGCGTTAATAACCATGTCGCCCGTGGGCATCTGCACTTCGTTGTCGCGATAGACGGCGCCGATCATGACGCCCTCGGGCAGATTCGCCTCGCGCAGGGGCTTGCCCACAAGCGGCGAGGTCTCAAGCGCGATGGCGTCGATCAGTTCGGCGGCGCCGTCGGAGAGCGAATAGACGCCCTTGATGCGGCCGCGGCGGATATGCTGGAGGATCGTTGAAATCGTCGTCGCCCGCGGGTCGACGTAACGGTCGACGCCCACCGCCTCCGTGATGGGGCCGTAATCCTGATCGTTGATGAGCGCCATGGCGCGCCGCGAGCCTTCGCGCTTGGCGACGACGCAGGCGAGAATATTCACCTGATCGTTGTCGGTGACGGAAACGACGGTCTCTGCTTCCGCAACACCCGCTTCGCGCAGGATCGACCGGTCGAGACCGTCGCCCTGCAGAACGATGGTGCGTTCAAGTTCTTCCGCGATCTCTTCGGCGCGCTTGCGATTGCGCTCGATGAGGCGGATTTTCATATTGCCAGTTTTCTCAAGGCCCTTGGCCACGAAAAGGCCAATATTGCCGCCGCCGACAATGATGACCCGTCTTGCCGCGCGTCCCGCCTCGCCCATGATTTCGAGCGCGCGGGCGACATCGCTGCGGTCGGCGATGAAAAAGACGCGGTCGCCAGGTTCGAGCATGTCGCCGGAATGGGCGCGCCACATGCTGTCGCCGCGCTTGATGGCGACAATGGTGATCTTGAGGTCCGGAAAGAGCTCCGCCACCTGGCGCAGCGGCGTGTTGATGATGGGGCAGTCGTCGCGAAGCTTGACGCCGACCGCCCAGACCCGGCCGTCGACGAAGGCTTTCGTTTCAAAAGCGCCGGGCGTAGTCATGCGCTGGATGATGGCTTCGGAGACTTCTCGTTCCGGCGAGATCACCACATCGATAGGAAGATGATTGCGCGAGAAAATGTCGGAGTAGCCGGGATCGAGATAACCCTGCGCGCGCACGCGCGCGATCTTCGTCGGCACGTTGAAAAGCGAATGCGCGATCTGGCACGCCACCATGTTCACTTCATCGGAGAAGGTGACGGCGATGATCATGTCGGCTTCGCGGGCGCCCGCCTCTTCAAGCGTCTGCGGATAGGCGCCGTTGCCGACAATGCCGCGCACGTCGAGCCGTTCGGTGACGGCGCGCACAAGCTCCTTAGATTGGTCGACGACAGTGACTTCGTTATTCTCACGCGACAGCCGCCGCGCAATGCCGACGCCCACGCGGCCGGCGCCGCAGATGATTACCCGCATGTTTCAGCTTTCCTGGACTTCATTCGCCTGAAGGTTTTAGGGTTTGGGGGTTAGGGATTAAAGTTTTGAGTCAACCGGTGCGAACATGCGCGCCTTTTAACATCTATTCCCTAAAACCTAAAACCTAATCCCTTCAAGCTTTTAGGCGCTTTCCACGCGCATTTGCCCGTTGACGCCAAGCGCCTTCAGCTTGCGGTGAAGCGCAGACCGCTCCATGCCGATGAACGCCGCCGTCCGGGAGATATTGCCGCCGAATCGGTTGATCTGGGCAATCAAATATTCCCGTTCAAAGCGCTCGCGCGCCTCGCGCAGGGGCAGCGTGATGATCTGCTCAAGCCCCTCGCCCGCCGGGATGGTCAGGCCCGAATCCATCACCTCCGTCGGCAGATGATCGCAGGTGATTTCAATCTCGGGATCGCGGCCCATGAGAATGAGGGTCCTTTCGATCACGTTACGGAGCTGGCGCACATTGCCCGGCCACGCACATGCCTGCAATGCGGCCATAGCCTCCGGCGAGAGCGGCCGCTTCGGCAATCCGGACGACTTCGCAATGCGGTCCACGAAAAACGCAGTGAGCGCCGGAATATCCTCGCGACGTTCATTGAGGCCCGGCGCATTGATGGACACGACATTGAGGCGATGGAAAAGATCCTCCCGGAACCGGCCTTCGGTGGCGAGCGCCAACAGGTCGTGTGACGTCGTGGAGACGATGCGCACATCCACCTCCACCGCTTTCTGGCCGCCGACCCGCTTGAAGCGCTGTTCGACAAGCACGCGCAGGATCTTGCCTTGCGTCTCTAGCGGCATGTCCGACACTTCGTCGAACATCAAGGTGCCGCCATGGGCCTTTTCCATGAGGCCGATCATCTGGGTCGACCCGTCGGCGCCTTCAATGCCGAACAGCTCCTCTTCCATGCGGTCGGGCGCGATCGACGCGGCGCTCGCGACGACGAACGGCCGATGCTTGCGGCTCGAGCGCGCATGCAGGAGACGCGCAATCATTTCCTTGCCCGACCCCGGCGGGCCGGAGATCAACACCCGCGAGCGCGCGTCGGCGACTCGCTCGATCACATTGCGCAGCGAGGTGACGGCGGCGGAAGAGCCGATCAGCCCCCAATCCGGCGCGCGCTCGCGCAGCTCGGAGACCTCTCGGGTGAGGCGCGCCGCCTCTAGCGCGCGGTTGACCGCCAGGATAAGCCGGTCGGCATTGAAGGGTTTCTCAACGAAGTCGTAAGCGCCCTTCTTGATCGCTGCGACCGCCGTTTCAATCGTTCCGTGTCCGGAGATAATGACGACGGGAATGTCGGGATGAAGCTTTTTAAGAGCTTCAAGAATTTCGATCCCGTCCATCTCAGAATTCTGCAGCCAGACGTCGAGAATGACGAGCGACGGCAAGCGGTCGCGAATGGCGGCGAGCGCCCCGGCGGAGTTCGCCGCGGTGCGGGGCGAAAACCCTTCATCTTCGAGAATGCCCGAAATCAGTTCCCGAATGTCTTCTTCATCGTCTACGACCAGAACGTCGATACTCATAAATCCGCCTTCTTCCCTTCACTCATTCCGCAGCAGCAGCAATCTGCGCCGCGCCTTCCGCCCCGACCCGCAATAGTGAAACCGTCATGCGCGCGCCCGTGGGTCCGAGCGTTGCGTCATCGGCGAATTCCAGCGATCCGCCATGCTCCTCGGCGACCTTCTTGACGATGGCGAGGCCCAGCCCTGTGCCCTTGGCGCGCGTCGTCATGTAGGGTTCGGCGAGACGGTGACGCTCGGCTTTCGGCAGGCCGACGCCGTTGTCGATGATGTGAATGCGCGCCATGGGCCCGGCGGCGTCGAGCCGCACGAGGATGCGGCCCCTAGGGCCCGTTTCCTCGGCCGAAAGCCGGGCGCCGATGGACTCCGCCGCATTCTTCAGAAGATTTGAGAGCGCCTGAACGATGAGGCGGCCGTCGCATTCGGAAAGGACCGGCGCCTCGGGCGCCTCCACCGTGAAATCCACATCCGGGAAAGCGACTTTCTGCGGGAACACTGCCGCCTTGATAAGCTCGCGCAGGTCCTCGCGCCCGATCACCGGTTTCGGCATGCGCGCGAAGGACGAGAACTCGTCCACCATACGCCCGATATCGCTGACCTGGCGGATGATGGTTTCGGTGCAGCGCTCGAACACTTCCGGGTTGCTCTGGATTTCGCCAAGATATTTCCGGCGCAACCGCTCCGCCGACAATTGAATCGGTGTCAGCGGGTTCTTGATTTCGTGGGCGATGCGCCGCGCGACGTCGCCCCAGGCGGCGTTGCGCTGGGCGGCGATAAGCTGGGTGATGTCGTCAAATGTAACGACATAGCGATCGCCCTGCGCCGCCGCGTCTTTCACGATACGCACATTGAGCGTCCGCGTGCGGCCATGGCGGGTGACGTCGATCTGGTCGCCGACTTCGTTTTCCTTAGACGACGCTGCAAGTTTCAAAAGCCCGGCAAGCTCCGGCATGAGCGTTTTGATGTTCTGTCCCGTAAGACGGCCGTTTTCCTCGCCGATCAAATCCGCGGCGGAGGTGTTGGCGATGGTGATGCGCCCGTCGCCAGTGAGGCCGATCACGCCGGCGGAGACGCCCGAAAGGACGGCCTCGGTAAAGCGGCGGCGTTCGTCGAACTGGCGGTTGGTGTCGATCAAATCATCGCGCTGGGTCTGAAGCTGCGCCGTCATGTGGTTCATGGAGCGCGCCAGCGCGCCGAGTTCGCCGTCGTCTTTATAGACTTCGACCCGGGCACCGAGATCGCCGCCAGAAACCCGCTCCGACATCTTCACCAATCGCCCGATGGGCTGAACCAGACGCGTTGCGGCGATCAGCGCCAGCCAGATGGCGCCGAAGAGAATGATGATCGCCAGCACCACATAACCGGCGAGGAACACCCGTTCGAGACGCGACCGGCCGAGCTCCGCCTCGCGCCAGTCCTCGCGCACGGCGCGCACGGCGAAAAGCCGCTGGGTCGTCGCCGAATCCACGGGCTGAAAACCGATAAGGAAGCCGCCGCTGTAATAGGGCAACCGCAAGGCGCCGCGGAAAACGTCAAGCGTCGCGTCGTCATTGACGCCGAAGACGAAGATTTCGCCGGGTTCGCTGCCGCGCAGTTCGGCAAGCCTTGCTTCCGGGGGCAAGGCGTAATTGCCGGGCTCGACTTCAGCGCGAACGATGACGCGGCCGCTGCCATCGACGAGATAAAGCGCCGAAAGCCCGCGCACCTGCGCCTGCGCATAAAGATAGCGCCGGAAACTGATGGGCGTCTGCTCGAAACCGACGCCAGCCTCTTCCTGACGGGAGATGTCCTGTGCGATGAGGCGCATGGATTGCTGCATCTCGCCGCCCTTGATGGAGACCAGCGCATTCGCAAGATCGCGCGCCGTCTCTTGGTAACGGTCGATCCGTTCACTGAACACATCGTTGAGACTGGCGCGCAGGATCGTAAAGGCGAAAAGAAACGCGATCACGGCGGGAATCGCGGCGACCGCCGAAAACAGCCGCACGAACTGCATATGCGTGCGCGAACCCGCGAGCTGATGGCGCCTATTGGACCACACATGGAACATGCGCGCGCCGACAAGCAGGGCGAAGCCTGCGGCGATGACAATGTTGCCAATGATCATCCACATCAGGAAAGAGCGGTCGACCCGCTCCACCAGCGGCGACATCAGGAACCATGTGGTGAAAAAGGCGACGGCGGCGGCGCCGATCAGGGCGGCGGCGACCGTCGTGTTGGAGAGCAGCCATTTCGGGATATAGCGCCGCGCCGACGCGCCGGAACGCCCGCTATCCGCTGCTTCGCGATGTTGATCTTCCAGACTCAACCCGACGCCATCCTGAGGGCGCTGTCCCGAGGGAGCAAACCGCCCTAAGCCTTGACCCGCCCGCGCCTAAGGCCCTACGCGCCAAGAGCTGTCGCCCTTCCCGCATTGGGCCTGCCGCCACAGGCTAGAACTCCCCAATCCGCGGGGATGTTGATGCTGTTGTTGCAAAAAATCAACACTTTTGTTGCCAAAATGAAACAGGGTAAACGCAGGACCGGGACAGGCGGCCCTAAGCGGTCTGAATTCAGGCCGCCGCCTGCGCCGCGAGAGAGATTTCGCCCCCAAAAAAAGCGGCCAGCGAATCCACAACCTTCTCCGGCAAGAAGCTGCGGCAGATCTCGGCGCGAAAAGCGCGACGGAGCACAGGGTCGAGATCGACCGGCGCATGATCGACGGTCGCGGCGAGATGTTTCCTCGCCATTCGGACGCCAAGCGGTTCGCCGTAATGATCGATTGTCTCTTTATAATGGGTGATCGCCGCGTCGCGTTGCACATCAAGGGTTGGCGCGATGAGATCGCCCCCGGTTTCGAGCGCTTGGGCAACCGCACCGGGCAGCCAGGGCCGCCCCGTCGCGGCGCGCCCGATCATCACGCCGTCGGCGCCGGACTGTTTCAGCGCCTCCCGCGCCGTCTCCGCATCGACGATGTCGCCATTGACTATGACCGGAATAGCAACCGCTTCTTTGACCGCACGCACGGCGGCCCAGTTTGCGGTTCCGTTGTAAAAGTCGTTGCGAGTGCGGCCATGGACGGTGAGCAACTGAACGCCTGCGCTCTCAGCCCGATTGGCAAGCTCCGGCGCGTTTAGGCAATCCCAGTCCCAGCCGAGGCGCATCTTCAAGGTCACCGGCTTCGACGTTGCTGCGACTGTCGCCTCGATCAGGGTCAGCGCATGATCGAGATCGCGCATCAGGGCGGAACCCGAAAGCACGCCCGTCACCTGACGCGAGGGGCAGCCCATATTGATGTCGATGACGTCGGCGCCGGCGGCCTCCGCCAGCTTCGCGCCCTCAGCCATCCAGCGCGGCTCGCGACCGGCAAGCTGGATCACGAAGGGAAAGATTTCGCCATCGCCCTCGGCCCGGCGCACCACATCCGGCCGGCCGCGGATGAGCTCCTCGCAGGCGGTCATCTCCGAGACCACAAGCCCGGCGCCGAACCGCGCGACCGCCCGCCGGAACGGCAGGTCGGAAACGCCGGACATAGGCGCCAGCGCAACATTGTTCTTGAGCTTTATGTCGGCGATTGAAAGCATTCTTCGTATAGCTTGTTGGCGTGGCGACTGTTTACCCGTTAAAGCAAGAGGTTACAAACATACTATCTGGGTGTCGTTAAAAGTGTTCGCGCTAGACCTAAGCATTAACCGCCGCTTCTCCTCCCCCGCCTGCGGGGGAGGTGTCGGATCGGATGCCAATCCGAGACGACGGAGGGGGTGGAGGTTCATAACAAACATCCCAGCCCCCTCCGGCCCTTCGGGCCGTCATTTGGGATTGGGCCCCAAATGACCCCCCATAAATGGGGGAGGAAAGGAGCTCCCGAATAATGTCAAAGCTGAACACCATAGCCGTCATCGTCGCCGCCGGGCGCGGCAGCCGCGCTGGCGCTGGCGGGCCGAAGCAATATCGCCTGCTCTCCGGGCGCGCGGTGATTGCGCGAACGGCGGAAGCGTTTCTGGGTCATCCGGACATCGATGGCGTCAGGGTCATCATCCACCGCGACGACCGGGCCGAATATGACGCCGCCATGGGGCAGCTCCTGAAACACAAAAAGTTGCTCGATCCGGTCACCGGCGGCGCCGAGCGTCAGGACTCTGTGCGGCTTGGACTCGAAAGCATCGCCGAAAACCATCCATCCCGCGTGCTCATCCATGACGCGGCGCGGCCCTTCATCGACGAGAAGACCATCACCCGCGTCATCAACGCCCTCGACACGGCGGACGGCGCCATCGCCGCCCTTCCCGTCCACGACACCATCAAGCGCGAAGGCGCCGACCGGAAAATCGCTGCGACGGTGCCGCGCGAAGCGCTGTGGCGGGCGCAGACGCCGCAGGGCTTTCACTTCGACAAGATTCTCGCCGCCCATCGCGAGGCCGAGGGCAAGACGCTCACCGACGACGCGGCCGTCGCAGAGGCTGCAGGCTTGTCTGTTGCGCTCGTTCCCGGCTCGCCCGACAACATGAAACTGACCCAGGCCGAGGATTTCGGCATGGCCGAAACGCTGCTCGGCCGGAAAGACAATCAGATGGAATACCGCACCGGCCACGGTTTCGACGTGCACGCCTTCGAGGACGGAAACGCCGTCATCCTCTGCGGCGTCGAAATTCCGCACGGGAAAAAACTGAAAGGCCATTCCGACGCCGATGTGGGGATGCACGCCCTCACCGACGCGATCCTCGGCGCCATCGGCGAAGGCGACATTGGCGATCACTTCCCGCCCTCGGACCCGAAATGGAAAGGCGCGCCGAGCCATGTGTTTCTGGAAAAAGCGCGCGATCTCGTGCGCCGCCAGAAAGGCAAGATCGTCCATTGCGATGTGACGCTGATCTGCGAAGCGCCGAAAATAGGCCCGCATCGCGACCGCATGCGCGCCAATCTCGCGCTCATTCTCGACATCGACGAGCGGCGCGTTTCCGTGAAAGCGACGACGACGGAAGAGCTCGGCTTTACGGGTCGACGCGAAGGCATCGCCGCCATGGCGACAGCGACCGTCGCCCTCCCCGTTTCGGAGTAAGGCATGAGCCTGGTGGAGATCATGTCTTTCGAATATGGCGACGCCGGTTCGGTCAGTTTTGTTGAAAGCGCCTTGCAGGCGGAGGACATTTTCTACCACGTCTCGGACAACCGCTATGTCCCCATCGGCCGGCCCAAACTCTTCGTAGCGCGGGACGACGCAGCGCGCGCCCGGGATTTGCTGATCGAACTCGGCTTCGAAAACCTCGTTTACTCCAAAAGCCGTCTCGGCCTTCAATGACAGGAACACCATGAAAGAACTTCTCCGCACCAACGATCCGGCGCTCATCAATTATGTCGAGAACCTGATGAGCCAGGCGGAGATCGACTATCTCCTCGCCGACCAGCATGCGAGCATCATGGACGGCTCCATCGGCGCCCTGCCCCGGCGCATTCTCGTGCCCGATGACGATTTCAACCAGGCGCTGCGCGTCATGCGCGAGGCCGGCCTCGCCGACGAGATCAGCCGCACGCATTTGAAATGACCGGAAATTTTGAAAGCGAAAATCGCAATGCAGAAAATTAGAATGCTAATTTTGTGTGCTGCGATTGTCCTTTTTGCTTCGGTTGAAGCATTCCGAAGCCAGCTAGGCCCGTCAATGTTTCGGTTTCTTTCAATAACGTCAGTTCTGCTTCTCTTTGTCTCCGTTGGCTTGTTGTTGATCCCAGCCCTTAATTCAAAGGAAAAAAGAGAGGGATTCTTCAAACTCGGGGGAACAACCCTTCTATACGGTTTTATACTGAGCATTCTGATTGCAGGCAGTTTGGCAATAGCATTCCAGTTTAGTCACTCCGGCAACTAACATGCATCATGGCCCGTCTAAGCATCATGAGTTTTTTGTGTAATTGAGAGGAGATGCAACTGTGACCCAGACCCACCGCATCTGGTCCCTGGCGCAGGCGATCATCGATAAGGCCGGCGCCGAAGGCATGATGGTTGCGTCGGCGGAATCCTGCACCGGCGGCATGATCACCGCGGCGCTGACCGACGTGCCCGGCGCCTCCGCCGTCGTCGAACGCGGTTTCGTCACCTATACGAATGAAGCGAAGACCGAGATGCTCGGCGTCCCGGCGGAGGTCATTGCAAAACGCGGCGCGGTCAGCGGCGCCGTCGCGCGCGCCATGGCGAAAGGCGCGCTTCTTAACTCCCGCGCCGATGTCGCCGTCTCCGTCACCGGCATCGCAGGGCCCTCGGGCGGCACGGCGAGGAAACCCGTGGGGCTCGTCTGGTTCGGCCTCGCCGACCGCAACGGCGTCATCCGGGCTGAGCGCCGGGTCTTCGCCGACGGCTCCCGCGATTTCGTCCGCACCAAAGCGACCGAAACCGCACTGCATCTGATGCTGACGGCGCTCGGCTAGGTTCATCTTTCTTCGGCCTGCCCTTCGCGCAGCAGGCAAGCGCAAAAAACTCGACACGCTCACAAATTTGTTAAATCACCGCCAAAAAGGCGCAGGAGCGAAGAGGGCGTCATATGCCTTTTATGCTTTTTCAATGCATAACAAGCGGTTGTTCGCAACTTTGCGCCTCTCATATTATTCTTTACACGTCCTTTTAAGTCTTTCGCTTTCGCACTCAGTTCGCTTTTGCAACATTACCGACAAAAAACCGACAACAAACTGAAGCACGTTTGTGGTTGACCCTCTCAATGTTGCATTGCGCAACGCATGTTAAATTCTGTTGAGGGGTCTCCAGACATGTCCATGAACACGCGCACGCGCGCCGCTTTCGCTCGCCCGAAATTTCAGTCCAGACTTTTGAAGGCCTGTTGCGCAGCAGCGCTTGGGTGCTTCGCCGCGATGCCGGCGGCGGCCCAAGACGAGGGAGAAGAACCGGCTGACGAGATCGTCGTTTACGGCGAAGCGCTTTCCCTGAAACGCGCTGTCGACGCGAAGCGAAACTCAACCAATATCATGGACGCCACCGTGCAGGACGACATCGGCCGTCTGCCGGACCTCAACACCGCCGCCGTCATCCGCCGCATTACCGGCGTCGCGGTCCAGAACGATCAGGCGGAAGCGCGTTTCCCGATCATTCGCGGCCTCAACCCTACTTATAACCGCACGACCATTGACGGAGGCATCGTTTCTTCGCCGGAGCGCGGCGGTTCGGCCCGCGCGGTGCCGCTCGATGTCATTCCCGCCTCCCTGTTAGGGCGTCTCGAAGTCGTGAAATCGGTGACGCCGGAGCTCGACGGCAACGCCATTGGCGGCACGATCAATGTCGTCACCCGCAGCGCCTTCGACCAGGAAGACCCGTTCTTCTACGGCTCAGCCTTCGTGGGATTTCATGAGCAATCTGGCGACGGTTCGACCCTGAGCGACGGCGAGAAAGTCCAGCCATGGCGCGCCAATTTCGCCACCGGCACGCGCTTCGGCCCTGACGAGCAATTCGGCGTCGTCATCGGGTTCGATTATTCCGTGCGCAACTTCGAAATCCCGCAAGTCGAGGTGGACGACGCCGACTACACGGAATTCGACGACGCCGGAAACAATGTGGGCCTCGGCAACGGCAACGGCATCGTTGTTCCCACCAATAACCGCATCTTCTTCTACAACAACACCCGCCAGCGCATCGGCGGCTCGGGCAAACTGGAATGGCAGCCCTCCGAACAGTTCGAGCTCTCCATCTCCGGGCTTTACACCCAATTCAACGACGATGAACGCCGCGACGAGTTCACTTATGAACTGGGAACGAGCGGCGCCTCGTCTCAGCCCAGTATGATTACGGATCAAACCCCGACATCCGGCGTGACCCAGACCGGTTACGGCTTTGTCGGAATCGGCCGCTTCATTCTCGACCGAAAAATCTACAACGCGCAGGCCGATGCGACCTGGCGGCCGACGGATGTCGCGACATTCGATGCGCGCTTTACCTATTCCGGCGCAAAACTGCACAATCCGGAATCGACGGAAGCTTTCCAGACAGACGCCACTTTCGGCGCCGTCTATGACACGACGGACTTTTTCCCCCGCGCCTATCCACTCGATCCGGAAGGGTTCTACAATCCCGCAAGCTACGCACACACTAATCGCGGCGAGCTCGACCGATACGCTGACGATGAAGTTTTCGAAGCCGCTGTAAACGGGGAGTTCGACTTCGACACCATCAAGATCAAAGCCGGCGGCGTTTATCGCGACCGCACCAAGGATGAAGGCTTTGTGTTCAACCGCTATGTCTCCGACGGCGCCTATACTCTCGCCGATGTGCCGGACACCAAGCTTGCCGACGTGGATTACCAGGGCAATTACAAATTCCTGTTTCGCATCGACAGCGACGGCGCCAATGATTTCTATGCGGCGAACCCGTTCACAAACACCGCAACCTCGGTCTCGGCTTCGTCTGCGTCGGAGCAGGTGTATGCAGGCTATGTCCAGGGCACGCTTGAATTCGGCGATATGGGCTCCCTCACCGGCGGCGTGCGCGTCGAGCACACCTCCTGGGACGGCGGTCCGGTCGCCGGCGATCAGGTGTCAGGCGACTATACGAACTTCTTGCCGAGCGCCGTCGCGCGCTTCAATCTCGCCGATGATTTTGTGCTGCGCCTGGCCGCCTCGCGGACCATCGGCCGGCCGAATATCTCCGATCTGACGCGCGGCTTCACACCGGGCACGGACGGGACAGACCTGACGCTGTCGCGGTCGAATCCGGACCTCGACCCGCGTAAATCCACTAACCTCGACGCGTCTCTTGAGTGGTATATTCCCGACGGCATTATCGCCGCCGGCGTTTTCTACAAGGACATTTCAGACGAGATTTTCGTTCTGACCACCACGGATGCAAATCTCACCGTCGACGGCGTGGTCTATGACCGGGTCACCCAGCCGGAGAACGCCGCCAAAGCTGAAATCCTCGGCCTTGAAGCGCAATATCAGCAGGTTCTTTCGTTCTTGCCGGCTCCCTGGAACGGGCTCGGCGTCGGCGCGAATGTGACCTGGCTCGATACGGACTTCGTCGTGCCGCTCAGCGATGGAACGACACGCTCGACGACCCTGCTTCAACAGCCTGATCTCACCTACAATTTCACGCTGTTTTATCAGACCGAGTATTTTGAGGTCCGCGGCTCTTACAACTTTACCGGCGAGTTTCTTGACTTGCTCAACGCCAATAATCCCGATCAGGCCGAATATTGGGACGAACGCGGACAGCTGGACCTTCAGGCGCGCGTGAATCTTAATGATAATTTCTCAATCGTGGCTGAGGCGGTGAATGTGACGGACGAAGGCCGCACCGAACTGACCGGCCCCGGCGCGCAGTTTCTTCAGGAAGACGCGCGTTTCGGCCGCACCTTCTGGCTCGGCTTCAACGCCTCGTTCTAACGCCTTGCCTTGCAGGGGCGCTCTTCAACGCCGAAGAGCGCCCGTTTTTCTAGGACACGCCATGAAAAAGACCGCCGCCTTGTTGCTATCCGCCCTCAGCCTTAGCGCCGCCGCGCTCGCTCAGACTGAAACCGGTCAGACGATTGACGAACGCCGCGCGGCGCGCCGCGCGGCCTGGGCCGCCATGGGCATCAAGGACTATGTTCCGCCTGCGATCAAAACAGGAACCGCCGAAGAACTCGGCGCCTGGGACGCCCCTGACGCGACGCAAGGCGCAGCCGCAGACGAAAAATATTTCTACGCCGTCGCCAATTATGTCATCGGCAAATACGACCGCAAATCAGGCGAACTCGTTTCGCGCTGGATCGGGGATCGCGGAGGACCGATCCGGCATCTCAACAGCTGTTATGCCGAGACAGGCAAACTCTTCTGCGCCCATTCCAACCATCCTGGCCTGCCGATGACGAGTTCAATCGAGATCTTCGATACGAAGACCATGACTCACTTAGACAATAAGAGCCTCGGCATGCTCGACGAAGGCTCTTTCGTCTGGTTCGACCATTACGAGGATGGCTGGATCGCTGGCTTCGCGCATTACGATGACGAGACAGGTCTTCCTTATAAGGACCACACCTATGCGACCATCGTCACTTTCGACATGGAATGGCGCAAGACGGGCGGCTATGTCCTGCCGCCCTCCATTCTCGAAAAAATGGCGCCGCAGGCGGCGTCAGGCGGCGCGATGGACGATGATGGGCGGCTCTATGTGATGGGCCACGACCTGCCGGAAATGTACGTTCTCGAGTTTCCGGAAATGGGATCGGAAATGCGCCATGTGGCGACGATCGCCGTCCCGGCCGAAGGACAGGCCTTTGCGTTCGATCCGAAAGAACCGCGCCGTGTTTGGGCGATCAGCCGGCCGCGCGGGAAAGTCGTTTCATTCCGCCTGCCGGAAATGGAGTAGGGTTAGCGCATCCCTGCGCTTCTGGCGCCAAGACGACGTCACCGGTTGCGGAAAAACTGCGCCGCTTTCAAACCCGAAACATCGACTTCCGGCAGATCGATCAGCAACAAGGCGCCACCATAACGGTCGACGGCGGCGATGCGGCGCGACCCATCAACGGCGAACGAAAAAGCCTGCCCCTCCGCCTCGACGGCGATGGTCGTCACATGCTGAAGCACCGGACCGCGTTCGGGTTTTGCAAACACATACATCTCCGGGCGGTCATGGCCCAAGACATATAAAAGCCCGTCCGGACCGATGGCGCCGCCGGAGGCGGCGTGGGGCGCCATTCGTTCCATCACCGCATCGGGAAAGAGCCAGCCGCCGGTGCGCCGCCATTGATCGTCCATGGTGATGACCGAAGCGTAAGTGTGATCCTTGAAACCGGTCCCGCGTTCGCCGTCATAATGGGCGAATCCCACCAGCCAGCCGCCTTCGACACGGTCGAACCAGACGAGGGAGCCCTCATCCATGAGGCCAAGGCTATGCGATGCAAGATGCGCAAGGCTCTCCGGATCGAAAATCTCCACGGATGAGCCCATGGGCAATTGCGAATAGTTTGAGTTGGCGCACATGAGTTTCTCGTCGATGACGAGACAGCTGTTCATGTGCCGCAACAGGCGTTCCTCATCTTCATAGGCGCCGGTCTTTTCGCCGGTCTTCAGATCGTATTTCGCAATAAGCGAATTATCGACGGCGTAAATATGCGTTCGGCTGAGCGCCGCCCCTTGATCGGCTTCAGGCGCGGCGATGCGCCGGGCGGTCTCAGCGGTCAGACCATCCTGCGCCCATGCGCTTGCGGCGAAAGCCGCCGCTGTCATCAAGACAGCGGCGGCTTTCGCGACGCACCCCACGCACCTAACCGCCAAAACCGACGCTGACGCCGAAATAGATCGTCCGGCCCACATATTCATATTCCGTATTCCAGTTGTCGCGCCCGCCCTGGAATTCCGAGGTCGGTTCGTTGTTGAGGTTCACGCCTTCCGCGAAGACTTTGACGTTGTTGAAAACCTCATAGGAAACGCGCGCATCCCAGCGGCCGAACGCGCCCTGATCGAGCAGCAGGTCGGGATCGTTGTTGAAGTCGGTGAGATAGCTGTTGTTGTAGGAATAGCTTACCGTCGCGTCGAGCGGACCCTTCTGATAGAAAACCGTGAACGCGTAAGTGCTTTCCGGCTGGCCCACCAAGGGCGTCACTTCTCCCGTCGGCAGCTGGTTTTCACCGTCAAGGAACGTCGCCGACGCCGACGCGCCGAACCCGTCGAGCGGCGACGGCAGGAAGGTGAACTGGGTCTGACCCAGAAGTTCAATGCCTTTCAGCGTCGCAGACGACGCGTTGATGGTCGTGTTGATGTCGAGGCCAGTAAGCGCCGACGTATCCACGACACCGGTCAGGCCGCGCTCGGCGAGGGCCGCGTCCATCGCCGCCTGGTCGCGCAGGGTGATGGTGTCGCCAAACAACTCGTCGGAGATGTCCTTGTAGAAGAGACCCACGGAGAGGACCGAAAACTCCGTCGGATACCATTCGGCGGAAAGATCGAAGTTCCAGGATTTGCGCGGCTTCAGGTCGGGATTGCCCACATTGATCGACGCGATCGGGTCGCCATCGTCGCTGACGGTCGCGCGCGGGGCGATGACGTCGAAATCCGGACGGCCGAGAGACCGCGTAACGGCCGCGCGGAAAATCAGATTGTCCGTCGGCGTTAATTTCGCAATAGCCGAGGGGCTGACAAAGAAATAATCGCCGCCGTCTTCGATCTCGGTCGCGACCCCGGCGTCCAGAACATTGCCCGTGCTCTTGACGTCGGTCCACTCAACGCGGGCCCCGCCAATGAGCTCCAGCATGCCTAAGGTTTTCTTGCCCATGACATAGCCGGCTAGCACGCGCTCGCGCACCGTATAGTCCGCGGCGTTGTTGGAGACGAAATCATCATCCGGATCGGATACGAAATAGCCTGCATTCGCCGCATCGGCGAAGAAGGCGTTCATGCCGTCGATATCCATCCAGATATTCGGAACGCCGGTTCCGTTGACGTCATTGGTGAAAGCGCCGTTTGTGAACATTGGCGACGTGCCGAGCGTCAGATCGAGATCGCCCGGATTGAAACGCTGCTGGCTTTGATCAAGCTCTCGGTCCGTATCGGTGATTTTAGCGCCGGCCTTGAACATGGTTTCGCTATCCATGTCCCATTGCAGATCGAGCTTGCCGATATAGGTGATTTCATCCATCTGCCGGTCGAAAAAGCGCACGCGACGAAGATCGAGGAGATCGGCGTCCTGACGGTCGGGCGTGCCGGCGTCGGGCGTAATGGTGACGACGCCGTCGTTGCCCAGAACATAGGAATTCGGCCCGAAAATCGCCGGCGAGCGCCATTCCCAATAGTCGTTCGGCTCTTCCAGCGTGTTGTCGTTGCGCTGGCCGAGGACGCTCAGCGTCACGTCGTTGAAGGTTTTCTCAGCCCCAACGGCGATGGAGAACAGCGTCTTGTCGGCGATCTCGTTGCGGATGTTCGCCGCGATGCGATTCGGACCGGAAACGCCGGTAGTGTCGTCAGCAGGAGTAACGGTATCCGCTTCAAGATTTTGTTCGTAGCGGTTGCGGTGCTGGAACTCGTCCCAGGTCGCGTAGAAGCCGCGGACGAAATATTTGGAGCTGTCATCAGGACGAAACTCCAGCGCGCCGTTGATGTTAAGGCGCTCGCGTCCGATGACATAATAGTTATTCTTGACGTTGACCGGCAGGGCGACGCCGGACTCTGTCGTCCAGTCGTCCTGATAAATACCCGTCGAGATATATTCGCGGTCGGACCAGGTGGCGCCGAGGAGCCAGCCGATGGTCCCGTCGGCGAACTTGCCGGAGATCATGCCGTCAAGCGCATAAGGGTTATGCCCGCCAAAAGCCTCGTCTTCCGGCTTGATCTGTTCAATGCCGTAGCGGCCCGTGGCGTAGCCGTAAAAATCGTCGTCGCGGTCGAAAGGCATTGTCGTATCGACGTTCACCGTGCCGCCGATGCCTTGCGCATCCATGTCGGGCGTCGGCGTCTTGATCACCTGCACGCCGCCGAGAACGCCGCCGGAAATGATGTCGAGGGGGGCGAGGCGCCCGCCGCCTTCCTGCTCCGGCGAACCAAGCTGCACGCCGTTAATGGTGACGTTGTTGAGCGACGGATTGATGCCGCGGATCTGAACGAAACGGCCCTCGCCTTTCTCGACGAGCATGGAGACGCCCGGCAGCCGGTTCAGCGATTCGCCAACGTTTTTATCCGGCAACTGGCCAAGTTCATCGACCCCCAGCGCATCGACAACGCCGTCGGCGTTGCGTTTTTCATCGATCGCACGCTTGCGCGAGAGTTTCGAGCCCTGCACGATGATTTCATCGACCTGAGCATTTTCCTCCACGCCTTGCGCAGAAACTGGAAGCGCGGCAGCAAAAAACGCAGCGGAAGCAAGCAAAGAGATTCTGTAATTCATGACGACCCCACCAGACTGACACGGGGCTGTTAGCGTCGCTCTGTTACAGTGCGATGCAATATTTTTCTCTCTTTAATGACAAAGGCGCACATAACGCGCAATTGGGGATAAAACACCGGAATGAATTCCGTATACGGAAACAACTGTCGCTCTTAAGCAACGCTGGCGCCTCTTCTACCCGTAAACATCCTCCGCCCGCTTCACGAACGCCTCCGACATGCGCGCAAAGGCCTTGTCGAAGACTGCCTGGGCAGTCGCCTGAAGCAGGAAGTTCTTGAATTCAAATTCAATCTCAAAGTCGATCACGGAACCGCCTTCCGCCTTGTCAGTAAAGCGCCAGCGGTTTTCGAGATTGCGAAACGGTCCGTTCACATAGGCGACGTCAATGCTTTTATTGACGCGGTCCATGGTCACCCGGGTTCGGAAGTGTTCACGAAAGACGCTGTAGGCGACGACCATGTCCGCCGTGAGCGCGTTTTCGCTGCGTTCGATAACCCGCAGCGCGGCGCACCAGGGAAGGAACTCCGGATATTTCTCCACATCGGCGACCAGCGCAAACATCTGATCGGCCGTATAGGGAACTTCTGTCTGCGTATGCCGGGCGGTCACGAGGGGCGCTTCGCCTTTCGCGCGTAGCCGTCAAAGAGGTCGAGCATGCGCTCCATCCACGCGGCGACCGGTTGCGGCGCCTCATATAAATCTTCCGCCGCTGACAGGCGCGGCCACATGAACGAGCCCATTACCGTGTAGTCGCAAAGATTTGGCTTGTGGCCGCCGAGGAAACGATACCGGCCCAGCGGCGCCGATAGAACTTGCAAAGACGCTTCGACCTTTTCCTTTTGGCCCGTTGTCGCTGCGAGTTCTTCAATGGTTTTGCCGAACCGCTCTTCACGCGACTTCCGGAAATAGGATTTGTCTTCCTCCGCTGCGAGAGCGTGAATGCGCGCAACAAGCATCGGCGCAATCGCCGGAAAGAAAGACGCGAACACCCAGGCCCTGTAAAATTCCGCGGCGGCGGCCTCCCCGTCCGTCGCCGCCAGCGGATTGTCCGGATATTTTCTGTCGAGCCACGCGGCGATGGCGGCGCTGTCCTTCACCGTCTCGCCGCCGTCGACAATCACCGGCACGCGGCCGTATTCGGGGTCGGGATATTGTGATTTATCCGCGAAACCCACGGGAATTGTCTCAAACTCGAGCTCCTTATGAAGGAGCGCGAATTTCACCATCCAGCAGAACGGGCTCGGCCGGAGGTCCGGATCGGCGAGCGCAAGATCGTATAATTTCAAGGACATAGAGACGTTCCGGCGAGCCTGGCGCGGCTCGCCTGTCTCTTAGCCGCGCCCTGCCTATGCGGCAAGGCGCACAGGCGGCCCACTTTTCCAGAGCGCGCGTGAAAGACTCGACTCCATACAACTTTTGCGTGTATCAAGGTTTTTGATTTGTTCTATACTTGATCAGGAGGGGAGAAGGTGAGTTTTACCGAGCAAAGACGCTATCAGGACATCGCGATTTTCAATATTCGCGATGACTCTACGCCGAGACAGAAAAAATCCAATCCGCTAGTCACGATCGCCGTAACCGTCGCCGTCACGTTGATCGTGGTGGCTGCCGCCTATTGGGCCGGCTGGCGCGCCGGAATCTTCGCGGCGCCCTGCTGCATCGGTTCCCTGGACTTCCAAATCGAACTCGACGGCTGAGGACCTTTTCTTTTTTCAAAGCCCGCGACACCAGCCGTTCAACGCGGGCGTCTTCAAGGGGGCATCTATGAAAATAAGCATTATCGCACTCGCCGTACTCGCCGCTTTAACGCAGGCCTGCACTCATAAGGTTGCAGTCGACGACATCACCGTGCGCAATGAAACAATCGTCCCGGCGGGCGCCGTCGATGCGCGCCGCACCATCGCCGCTGAAACCTGCGAAGCGCAGTACGCGCCGGAAAAACAGAATTATCTTTCCGCCGTGCAGACAGCGATCGCCGCCGGCCGGGCGAATCCCGATGCATCGGCAGCGCCTCTCGATGCTTTCCGCGCGGAAATCAATGCCGCCTACAACGCCGTGGTCCAGCGCTGCAAAACGCACATGCACTGTCTCGAAGTGCAGCGTTACGACGAGGCGAGATGTTACATGGCGGCAAGCGATCGCAAAGACGCGGAACGCCGCTTTTCCGATCTCGCGGAGGATCTGCGTCGGATCGACAATGACGGGCGCCGTCATGCCAAAGGCAAAGGCAAACACAAGCCGTCGGTCATTGTGAACAACAAAAACACGATGACCCAGAACAACGACCAGCGGCAGGAAAACGACGCCCAGACCGGCGACCGCATCGAGGATCAGGACGTTCTGGCGATGTGCGGCAATGTGCAGGGATTGCTGAAATCGCAATGCCGGCGCGCCTGCCCGACCTGTTAAGCGCCCTTGGCGGCTTAAGCGCCCTTGGCGGCGCGCGCCGCCTGGAGCCGGGCGAAGTCTTCGCCGGCGTGATGGGAGGAGCGCGTCAGCGGCGATGACGAGACCATGAGAAAGCCTTTGGCGCGGGCCAGGGTTTCATAGGACTTGAACTCATCCGGATGGACGAAACGGTCGATGGCGGCGTGCTTCCTCGTCGGCTGCAGATACTGTCCAATGGTGATGAAATCGACGCCGGCGGAACGCATGTCGTCCATCACCTGCATCACTTCCTCGCGGGTCTCGCCAAGGCCGACCATGATGCCCGATTTCGTGAACATCGTCGGATCGCGCTCTTTGACTTTCTCAAGGAGACGCATGGAGTGATAATAGCGCGCGCCCGGGCGGATCGAGAGATAGAGGCGCGGCACAGTTTCGAGATTGTGGTTGAAGACGTCGGGTTTGGAATCAATGACGATTTCCGCCGCGCCCTGTTTGCGCAAGAAGTCCGGCGTCAGGATCTCGATGGTCGTTCCCGGCGCGCGGGCTCGAATGGCTTTCACGACTTTCGCGAAATGATCGGCGCCGCCGTCTTCAAGATCGTCGCGGTCGACCGACGTGATGACCACATGATTGAGCCCCATCTCGGCGACAGCGTCGGCGACATTGCCCGGCTCGTTTATGTCGAGCGGCTGAGGCATCCCGGTCTTCACATTGCAGAAGGCGCAGGCGCGGGTGCAGGTGTCGCCCATGATCATCATGGTCGCGTGCTTTTTATCCCAGCACTCGCCGATATTTGGGCACGCCGCCTCCTCGCACACCGTATGGAGGTTCTTCGAGCGCACGATCTCGCGCGTCGCCGAATAGCCTTTCGAGACGGGCGCCTTCACCCGAATCCATTCGGGCTTGCGCAGGACCGGTGAATCTTCGCGCTTCTGCTTTTCCGGGTGGCGGGGCCGGTCCCCGCCGATGGTGTCAATGAGCGTCGCCATGGGGCCCATGTAGCAGCGGCGCCCCCGATTTGTAAGGGGCGCCGCCGCGGCGGGAGTGGAGCCGGAAAACGCCTAGAACATCAGGCGTTTGATATCGTCGACAATCTCATCGAAGGGACGGTGGATGATGGCCCCGTCCATGGGCTCGCCAAGGGAGACGTTGATCGCCTCCCAGGCCTCGACCGAGGGGATGGTCGGAGCGTCGGCGACCCGGGCGAGCCGCGCGCCTTCGGTCGAAAATTTCACGACTTCGCGCGAGACCGGCAGGCGCAGCCAGCGCCAGACCCGGCGGCGCATTTCGCCGTTGAGATAAAGCTCCCAGCGGGGATCAGAGCCGTCTTTTGACACATCAAAAAAGAGTGTTTTCAGGTCGCCCGCATCGGCGAGCACCAGAACGCCATTCGCATGTTCGTAAAAGGCCGGCGCCCGGCCATTGCTGAGGAAAGACGATTCGCCGAAGCCGCATCTGAGATCCGCGATCGCCTTGCGCTTGGCCATGACGCAGCCCTGAAACTCCGCGACGATGTTCGGCCATTCCTTGCGGCCGATCACATAAAGTCCGCCCGCAACCATGACGATCAAGGCGCCGGCGACCTGCACCGCCATCCAGGGTCCGCCCGCAGAATAAGAAAAAGCCATCGTCAGCGGCGCCAGCAATGCGAAAGCCGCGGCGATGGGGCGTTTGAACCCAATCAAGTCCTCGCGCGCATAGTCATTCACATTGTCGGAGTAATCCGCAGCGTGTTTCAGGCGCGCGACAACAGGAGCGGGAATATCAACACGCGCAGTCGTAAGCATGTCATCCTCACTTGAAACCCAAGCGCTTTTCCGAAAAGTGGAGACCGGTTTTCGGAATGAAAGCGCGACTAAACATAACCCGAGGATGGCGCCGATGTTTTGCCGCCCGTTTAATACGTTAACGGCAAATTTATTTTCATTGTCAGAAAGCAAACGCGGTAAAGGGTTGTATTGTTAACGCCTGCCGCATTGTCGCCACAATTCGGAGCCGTTTGCGCCTTAATGTTTTTAGAGCGGCACAGCGGTCCGGCGGAACACTTTGCGGATCGCGAAATTTGTAATGACCCGGTCAACCCCCGGAAGACGCGTCAGAATTTCCGTATGGATGCGTTCGTAATCGGCGCCGTCGCGGCAGAGAATGCGCAAGAGATAATCCGACAGGCCCGCCATCAGATAGCATTCCATGATTTCGCGATGGCGGGTGACGGCTTTTTCAAAGGCAGTCAAAGTCGCTTGTTGCTGATTTTTAAGAGTCGCCTGAACGAAGACGGAGGTCTCGAGCCCCGCCTCACGTTCGTCGACCAGCACGACCTGTTGCGTGATGACGCCGGTGCGCCAGAGCTCCTTCACCCGCTTGTGACAGGCGGAGGGAGACAGGCCCACCTTCTCGCCAAGCTCCGTAAAGGGGGTTTGGCCGTCTTCCTGAAGGACATTCAGGATCGCCGTATCGAACTTGTCCATGGTGGTGAATTCCGTTTCCCGTTTAGACGATTAGGAGAAATCATATCCCTTAAATTAGCAAAAATGACGTAAAATATCAAAAATATCCTTCAAAATCTGAATATAATCCGCCACCAAACGACAGAGGAGGGTCCCATGCTTGTCGGCGTTCCCAAGGAAATCAAAAATCACGAATACCGCGTCGGCCTGGTTCCGGGCAGCGTGCGCGAATATGTGCAGAACGGTCATCAAGTGCTGGTGGAGACCGGCGCCGGGGCCGGCGTCAAAGCGAGCGACCAGGACTACATCGCCGCCGGCGCCAAGATCGCGCCGGACGCCAAGACCGTCTTCGAAAAGGCGGACATGATCGTCAAAGTGAAGGAGCCCCAGCCCACGGAATGGGTGCAGCTTCGCGAAGGCCAGATCCTTTACACCTATCTCCACCTCGCTCCCGATCCGGATCAGGCGCGCGGCCTGATCGAGTCCGGCGTCACCGCCGTCGCCTATGAAACAGTCACCGATCCGCGCGGCGGCCTTCCCCTCCTCGCGCCCATGAGCGAAGTCGCCGGGCGTCTTTCCATTCAAGCGGCCGCCTATGCGCTGACCGCGCATCAGGGCGGACGCGGCCTTCTGATGGGCGGCGTGCCGGGCGTCTTGCCGGCGAAAGTGCTCGTTATCGGCGGCGGCGTCGTCGGCACCCACGCCGCACGCATGGCCGTCGGCCTCGGCGCGGACGTCACCATTCTAGACCGGTCGAACCGCCGCCTCGCCGAACTCGACGAGCTGTTCGAAGGCCGGGCGAAGACGCGCTACTCAACTTACGAAGCGCTCGACGAAGAAACCGACGTCGCGGACGTGGTTGTGGGCGCGGTCCTCATCCCCGGCGCCTCAGCCCCGAAACTCGTCACCCGCGAGATGTTGAAAGGCATGAAGGAAGGCTCCGTCCTCGTCGATGTCGCCATCGATCAGGGCGGCTGTTTCGAGACGTCTCATGCGACGACCCACGCCGATCCCACCTATGTGGTGGACGGCGTCATCCATTACTGCGTCGCCAACATGCCGGGCGCCGTGCCGCTCACCTCCTCCCACGCCCTTAATAACGCGACCCTCTCCTTCGGGCTGGAGCTCGCCAATCGGGGCCTCGAGGCGCTCAAAACCAACCCGCATCTTCGGGACGGCCTCAACATCCACAAAGGCAAGGTCACCTATAAGGCCGTCGCCGAGGCGCTGGGCGTCGACTTCACCCCGGCGCAGGATGCGCTTCAGGCCTGAAATTGATGAGTTTTTCCGCTTTGGCCAAGGCTGAAGCGGAAAACTCCCTGAAATTTGCCAGATCCTCGCGAAAATATTACCTGATGGTAAGCAATTGCAGGGTTTTTAGGGCCAGAATAAAGCTTGCCGTTTCCGGGCGATCAGGCGCATATTCCCGGTCGGAGAGAGAGAGTTTACCATGGGCAAATCGTTGATGACGAGCTTCGCCGCCGCCGCTTCGGCCGGTCTGGCTCTGGGTTTTGTCCAGGCGAGCGCAGCTTCCCTTCCCTTGAACGGCGGCGGGTCCGCCCTCTTCGCAGACTCCGGTTCCGAGACAACGCGCGAGCGCGCCACCTCGGCCCTCGAAAGCATGATGGATCGTTTCATCCGCATCGAGGCAGAGCAAACAGCAGCAGCCGCGCCCGAAACGGATGCGGAATGCCCGGAAGAGAAAAAAGAAACCCAGATCGCCGAGTCCAAAAAGGACGAAAAAGGCGATAAGGACGCCCCGCAGGGCCCTGAACCGATTTACTTCGCGTTCTGATTATTCTGGCTGTCTGACAATTCAGCCTGACCGCTCGCCGTGTTTTTGTGGCGTGGCTTGGCGTGCGCCAGCAGCATGACGTCGTGTTTGTAGCGCCCGCGCGTGAGGCGCATCACCACGATGATTATGCCCGATAGCGCAAAAACAAGCCCGACCGCCGCTGCGGTCATGACCAGCGGATTATTGAAGTCTTCGCGCTCCTTATAATCCATGATGTGCAGCATCCAGAAGAAATCGTAGAGCCGCCAGATGTCGTTGCGCCGCGCGCGCACTTCTCCGCTCGCCGGTGAGATGTAAATCCGTGTGTGATGCTTGTCGTCGAACTCGACGCGCCAGACCGGCGTCTCGCGGCGATATTCCTGCGGCGGATAATTCAGCAGGCGCACTTGCACGATCTCGCCATCCCCGACGAAATCCTGTTTCGCGATGCGCCGCGCATCCGCTTCCTTAAGCGGCGTCAGCATTTCCCCGCTCGACGCGTCGAACATCGCGATGGCGTCGCCATCGCTTTTGGCGACATAGACGGGCCGTCCGAGAAACCGCGTGAGCTCCACCGAGGTTGCGCCCGGCGCCTGGGCGATAATCCCGCCTGGCGACGCATAGGTCTGCGCATCCAGTTCGATGGCCGGCGAAATGAAGGCGCGGTTTTCACCGCGCACCAGTTCGATGGGAAACCAGCTCATGACGACGCCGGACGCCATCCAGAGGAGAACCTGAATCCCGAGGATCAGCCCCGCCCAGAGATGGATGCGCTGGACTAGAGTTTTGAATTTCATTCCGATGCGCCGCCGGCCGCAATATCGGACGCCGAGAGCGGCGTCGTCAGCAATGTCTCGAACGCGGCCCAGCGGTCGCCGCCATTCAGACTGGCCTGACGCGCGACATAGGCGTCGACGAGATCGCGGCCAAGATTGTAGTTCAGCACATAGCCGCGATAGGTCTCAATGAACCTCACGCCCTGCTCCGCACGGTCGCGCGACTGCAAGCCGTATTTCACCAGCATATCGACGGCCTCATCGCGGCTGATGCGTCCGTCGAGATATTCGCGCGCCACATGGTTGCGCGCATGAGAAAGCTTGCGGCGAAGATCGTTGAGTTTTTCGAGCGTTGCAGCCTGCGCCGGATCGAGCCCTGCGATGGGAAACAGGACGTCGCGCTCGAAGGCGATTTTTTCCCTCCCCGGAAAGGCGAGTTCTATGCCGTAATTGGCCGAGCCCTCCGCCGTCACCGACATAGGCGAGAACAGCGGGTAGACGGAATATTCGACCCACCCCGCCCCTTCCAAAAGGTCCCGTTCGATAAAGACGTTCCAGGTATGGTGGCCCGGATAGCCCTCATGACAGCCGAGATCGACGGCGCGGTCGATGATGATCGGGAAATCCGTATTGACCTGAATGAGGCTTTCGTAATCGCCCTGATACCAGTTGTAACCGCTCCAGGGCTTGTCCTTGACGAACTCAAGGCGGAAGCTTTCGCTTGGCGGAAGGTCGTAATGGGCGAGCGTGCGCTTGCGGCATTCGGCGATGGCGGCGTCGAACACCGCCTGCAGCTTGTCTTCCGGAACAGCGAGCGAATTGCGGAACGCCTCGACCCGTTCCGGCAGCGCCGCATCGCCCGGCAGCAGCGCATCGATTTCTTCAAGGGCTGCGTCGAACTCCGCAAGATCGTATTGCGGCGCGACGGCGTCATAGAGCAGCCTTGTTTCCTCATCGAAGGGGAAAGTTTTTCCCTGCGCCATCTGAATGCGGGTAAGGGCCGCTCGGATCTGCTTTTCCAGCATCTCCCCGCGCACGCCATCCTTGCCGCTATTGGCGCGGCGCACTGAAATCAACAGGCCTTGCGCGTCGGCTTCGAGTTCTTCGAGGGAGCGTTGTTCCGCCTTCGCGGCTTCCGCCCATTCTTCGGGGCCGTGATAGGCGTCAACGAAAGCGGGATCGTGTTCGCCGACAGCGAGGGCGAGTTTTACAAAATCTTCGCCAAGGGAATTGAGGCTAGCCGCCGCTTCCTGCGCCGCCACATAGGTCTCACGCGGAACCGTGTCCGATGCTTGGGAAGACGCAAGAGGGGCGGCCTCATCGGCGCCCGTCTCCTGCGGTTCGCCGCTGCAGGCCGCAAGCGCGGCCCCTGCCCCCAGAAGGGCGGTGCGTAAAGCGGCGAACCGGAACATGGACGGGCGTTAAACGGCCGCGCCGGAGAATGTCGATGTGCCGAATGCGCCGAGCTTCACGCTGCCGGAAATATTGGAGCCTTCGGTCTTGCCGGTGAAGGAGAGCGTGATCGGCATGGGGTTTGTCACCTTGGCGTCCCAGCTCAGCGTGTCGCCTTCGACCTTGCCGTTTTCAATGGGAGACGTCCCAGCCGCGCCTGACATTTCCCCGGTGAGCGCGCCACCTTCTTCTTTCAGGGTGAGCGTGGCGTTCTGGTCGCCCATGGGGGTTTTGATCGTAATGTTCCACTTGCCGTCGACCGCCATAAATTCCTCCTTTGGGTCCGCGAAACCAGCCGCGGACATGGGTTAAACTCTTGGCGGACCTTAGCGATTGGCCGCCAAGGCGCAAGAGCGGACTGCAGCCTGCCCCGGACAAATCATGGGCGAATACTATCGGCGAAACGAAGCCCCCGCGCGACCTGCGGTTTGACTCTCCTCTTAGGGGAGACGGTATCTTCGCCCCATGAAAGGCCTGCTGCAGATTGGAGAGCTGGCGCGCCTTGGCGGCGTATCCGTCAAGGCGCTCCGGTTCTATGACGACCAGGGGCTGTTGCGCCCGGAGCATGTCGATCCCCACACCGGCTATCGCTATTACACGCTGGAACAGGCGGCGCAGCTCGCCATCATCACCAATCTGCGCTTCGCCGATTTCTCCATTGCGGAGATCGCCGCCATTCTGGCCGCCGGAGACATCGGCCCCGAGATCATCAGGACGGCAGTTGAGAAAAAACAGCGGGAGTTGCAGCGCGCGCGCGATGAGATCGCCGCCAAGATCAAAATCGCCGAGATTCTCGCCCGGTCTGCCGCCGACACGGAGGCGCCGCCATCGTTGAAACTGGCGCCGCTCGCCGATCAGCGCGTTTATGCGCTGAGAAAAGAAATCACGCATCCCGGCGACGCGATCAAGCAAATGTTCGAAACCGCCGAAGCGCGCGTCGCCGGCGTCAGCGCCCGTGCGCAGGCGGCGCCGTTTCTGATCTTTCATACGCCGCCCGGCAATCAACAGGATCTCGATG
Source organism: Hyphococcus sp. (assembly GCF_965267305.1). Lineage (GTDB taxonomy): Bacteria > Pseudomonadota > Alphaproteobacteria > Caulobacterales > Parvularculaceae > Hyphococcus. The sequence continues at coordinate 967,502 of NZ_OZ253945.1, forward strand.
TCGAGGTGTGCATTCCGGTGACAGAAGATGCGCAGAGCGATTTGCCTGTCACCGTCATCCAGGGCGCCGCCGTCGCCTGCTCGGTTGTCTATGGCGGAGGCTATTTCAAAACCGACCGACTGTTCGCGCAGATGTCGGACTGGATGGCCGGCGCGGGGGTCGAGGCCGCCGGGCCCTTGCGCGAAATCTATCACCGTTTCGGCGCGGATCAGGAAGACTACCGCCTGCCGTCGAAAATGACGGCCAGAAGCGCCCGCGACTATCTCACCGAACTGCTGATTCCAATCCGCTTGACCATAAACACCAAGGAGAACGAATAAATGCGAAATCTAATCCGTCTTGCGAGCGCCAGCGCCGGCGTCTGCGCCGCCATGTTTGCAGCGGCTTGCGCACACGAAAGCGCTAATGAGGCAAACACCATGGTCGCCGGGCTGCCCCGCGCCGCCGATCGCCCGCTGGAACGGATCGAGGGCGTCGCATCGCATTACGGCGTTGTGGAAACATCGGACGGCGCGCGATTGCGCACGATCATCGCCTTGCCGGAAGGCGCCAATGAACCCTTGCACCCGCTCCTCTTCACGCAATGGGTTTCCTGCGGATCGATTGAGTATCGCGAGGGCAGCGGCGCGCGCGAAGCCCTGGCGAAACTCGCGCGCGAAAGCGGCCTGGCGCTCATCCGCGTTGAGCGCTCCTCCGATGGCGACAGTCAGGGGCCCGCCTGCGACGAACTCGATTACGACACCGAAGTCGCTCACTACGTTGAGGCATTCGACGCCTTGCTGAAAGACGAACGCATCGATGCAAGCAAAGTCTATATGCAAGGCAGCAGCTTAGGCTCCACGACGGCGCCGCTTGTGGCGCACGCCCTGCAGAAGAAAGGCTACGATATCGCCGGGATCGCCATACAGGGCGGCGGCGCCGAAACCTATTACGAGCGCATGCTGAGCTTCGACCGCATCTATCTCGAACGGCGGCCGGACGCGGTGGCGCCCGAAGACATTCATCATGAAATAGTCGCTCGCGCGAAATTTCACTACGAATATCTCATCAACGACCGCCATCCGGATGAAATTGCAAAGGACAGCGCCGCCATGGCGGGCGTGCGCGCCGATATTCTCGGCATGGGCGAGACGGACCATTACGGCCGGCCCTTCGCGTGGCACCAGCAGGCGGCGAAAAAGAACTTCCTCGCGGCCTGGGCCGCAGTCGATGCGCCGGTGCTCGTCATCTACAACGCCTTCGACCAGTTCGAGGCGGAATACGGGCACAAGCTGATCGCCGATATGGCTGAGCGGCTGCGTCCCGGCTCGGCAACCTTCGTGGTTCAGGAGAATGTCGATCATAACAATATGCGCTATGACAACATCATCGAAGCCTACACGATGGAAGGCGGCTCCCCCGTGTGGGAAGAGACGACGGATATCATACTGAACTGGCTCGAAACGGTTCGCTAGGCGTCAGCGGACGAGTTTCACCCGCTCGCCCGCCCGCACCGCTTCGTTGGGGTCGATGGCGTTCAGGATGCGGAAGCGCTCTTCCTTATACTGATCGAAGGCCATGTACCCCGCGAGGGACGCCGCCGTGTCGTTGCGCTGCACCGTGACCACATCAATGCGCTGCGCCGGCGGAGGATTAGCCGCCTGAAGGGAGATCGGGCGCAGCGACTGGACGCTCGACGTGAACGTCGACTGCGACGTCGACCCGGCGGGCGCGACCCATAGGAAAATATAGTTCGTATTCCCTTGCCATTTCACCACATAGGCGGCGACATCGGCGGCGCCGCCCTGAGTGTTGGCCCGCGCCGTTCCCACGGCCGCCGGGCGGCCGCTGACGGTCATGGCGCGCGACGGCTTGAGATCGACGCCGATGCTCTGGGACAAGGCGCCGTCGATGATCGCCTGAGGGCTGTCGGCGGAGTTCGCGCCGGTGAACTGCATCTGCGCGCCGGTTTGCGACGAGCGCGCCAGCACCGCCGTTGAAGAGTTCTGAAGCTCAAATCCGGCAGGCACACTGAAGGCGATGCCGATCCCCGGATGAATGAAATCCCGGCCGCGAATGAAGCCCTGCTTCACCGGATCGTCGCCGTAGAGAAGCCCGTCGATATTGGCGAGATAGGTCTCCCGGTTGCGGCCCTCGCCCGATCCGGCGCCGAGCACCTGCGCCTCTTCGGCGGCGCGGCGCACCCGCTCCGGCGTATTCGGGTGGGTCGATAGAAACTCGGGCGGACGTTCGGCGCCCGCGATCCGGCTTTCCAGCGCCGACCATTTGCCGAGCGTGTCCAGAAACTCCGACTGGCCGATCGGATCGTATCCCGCATCCGCCATGATCCGCACGCCGACCAGGTCAGCCTCATATTCCTGACTGCGCGAGAATTTCATCAGATAAAGCTGCGCCGCTTGGCCGGCGAGCTGCGCCATGTCCTGTTCGCCGGTGAGGATCGCCACCGCCGCCGCGCCGAGCCCCGCGAGATTGCCGCGGCTCACGCGCTCGGCGGTGTGGCGTTCGTGGATATGGCCGATCTCATGGCCGATGACGCCTGCGACTTCCGCCTCGCTGTTCGCCAGCGCCAGCAATCCCCGCGTCACATAGACATGGCCGGGCAGCGCCATGGCGTTCACCACCGGACTGTCGAGCACCGTCAATTTGATGTTCTGCAATTCGGGACTGGGCGCCGTCGACGACGCGATCAGTTTATTGTGAATGCGCTGCACATAGGCGGTCAATTGCGGGTCGTTCAGTTCGCCGCCAAAAGCCGCGACGATTTTCGGATGCTCCTGCGCGCCCAGCGCAAGCCCCTGCTGGTCCGATAGGCCCAGCGGCCCGCCAGTCGCCGCGCAGGCGACAAGCGCCACTGCCGCCGCGCCGGTCATGAGTTTACGAAATGCCGATTTGAAAATCCCCATGGCTCCCTCCCGGTTTTTTCGCGCCTGTCGCCTTCAGGCGCGATCCCTCATCCCCGAACAAGTCTAGCACAGGAAGATTGCAGAAAAAGGCGGGGTTATTTTTTAGGCTTCGCCCGCCGCCAGTCTTCCATGGCCTGCGAAATCGCGAAGGTTTCGCGGTATTTCGGCGAGTCCGACGGCCGCGGCGGCCGGTCGCGGGTGAGCTCCATGATCTCGGCGAGCTTGTTATGCGCCGCGCCTGATTGGCCGGCGCCAATATAGGCGTGAAGCTCGATCAACGCATCCGACAAGGGGTCATCCGCGCGAATGACGAAATAGGGTTCGTCCTTGGCGAGGTCGTCATAGCAATCGAATTTCGACTTGTTGGCTTTCGATCCGACAGGCGCAGTCATGAGGTGATAACTCCATCAGCAACGCCTCCTTTTTCAGGTGATTCGGGTTAGGAAAAGCCTAGCCGCAGTCGCCGGTCCGGACCGCATCAATCACGAACCGCATCCGCTCCATCGCTTTCATGGCCATCTTCAACTGAGCGTCGCTCACCTCGGCCCCGCCGGCGCCCGGCTTCACTTCCGCGTCGAGTTTCATGCGGACGTTAACCGTTGTTTTTTCCTCGCCGACCGAGCCTTCATAAAGAAAGCGGTTCGACCCCGACGCCATTTTCGGATCCGCGGCGCAGGAGATTTCTCCCGCGATAAGGTTGCCTTCGCGCTGGCCGCGCTGGACAGTGCAGAGCGGCGAGAGCTTGTAGTAATTCTCCGCCAGCATATGCGGAAACGATGCGGCCTGAATTTCCGTCAGACAATAAGTCTTGGGCGCCTTGTTGCTCTCGACATTCTTTAAAAGCCCGGCGCCGGAAATCGCGATTTCGTAAAGACCGGGCTTCGGATCGACCGGCGCTTCGCTCGCCGGATCGGACGTCTCCGAACAGGCTTGCGCCGCAACCAGCAGCAAGGCGCCAAAGAGCAGGCGCACAGATGTGGAATGGCTCTTCATGAATTAGTCTTTCCGCTGATGACTGCCGGGCGCGAAGATTAGAGCGGCAGCGGTAAAAGAGCCGTTGACGAAGCAAGGCTATTTCTCGGCGAAATCGTCATAGAAATCGGGTTTGGACTTGTTGGCTTTCGGTCCGACAAATCTCTCACGGCGCGCGGTCACAGGCGGAATTTCTTTTCGGCATAGCCCTCTTCCCGCCTGCCCGTGCAGAGCTTCATCCGGCCCTGCCGCGCACAAGCTCGTGGCCATTGCGCCGCACCCCGATATGTTCGATCAACCCGTCCCGGAGGCGATAGTCGACAATGACGTTGCTCTCGACAAACTCGCCCCGCGACAGCGGCGCCACGGTGAAATCCGGCGCATCTTCGACGGCGGTGAAACGAGCGGCCGCCCGGAGCGTGATCTTGTCCTCCATCGCGTCGAGGTTTTGGATGGCGATGCTTTCGCGCACGCCCTCGAACATGCTTGTGTAAAAGGCTGCAATCCCATCGGCCCCTCTTATCGGCGCCATCGACGGCAGCTCAAGCACCACATCGTCCGTATAGAACTTGGTGAACCGTTCGGCGTCGCCGGCGCTGAACGCCGCCGCATAGCTGTGAAACGCCGCGATCTGCGTTGGCATGGCGCCTAGGCGGGGAACGCTGCTGACGCCCTTGCCCGGGGGCCAGATCATGGATCTGAGCACGGCAACCCGGCCGCCGCGCAAATGATAGGTGACGAAAAACTTCACCGTCACCATGTCGCCGGCGTGCAAATGTCCGAAGGGAAAGTCGGCCCGCTCCTTCATCGCATGAAAGTCCATGTCGATTTCCGCAAAGAGGCAGTCCTCGTTCCGCATCACAAGTTGCGGGCGCGGAACCTCGCGGACGCCGTCATGGGCCCAGTCGAGAAACGCTTTCAGCGCAGCCTTCCCCTGGAAATCGCGTCCCGAGCTCTTGAAGACGACGTCGTCGCAGAAGAAGTCGCGAACCAGCCGCTCATCGTCGCCGGCGCTGAAACAGGCAAGGTAGTCGTTGTAATTCATGGCCGCTCCGGCGTCTTGATTACGCTCCCCATGAAACAGGGAAGATAAAGGCGAGACAAGGCGCCGGCGCGGCAGTTCTTCGCAATTGCGGGTAAATTATTCGCCGCCAGCGGAAGGCGGCTGAGGCAACTCCACATCGTGACGGTGGTTCCACACCTCGACGATCTTGCCCTCGTCACTGAAGCGGAACACATTGATGATCGCGACGCCGTCAACAGGCGGGAACCCCATCGCGGCCATCTCCTCGTTCGGATCAAGGGAAATGAACCAGCGTGTCGCCACCTTGTCGCCCTCGGCGATCTGGTAATCGATCTTGCCGGTCATCTCGCCAAAGCTGTGAAAAAGATCGGCGATATTCTTCTGTTCAATGGCCGGTTCTTCCACGCCCTTGCGCGCACCCACGTCATGCACGACATAGGTGTCGGCGACATATTTCGAATAAGCATCGGTGTTTTCGCTGAACCACAGATCTTCGTAGAAGTTACGCGCAACCTCTTTGTTGCGCTCCAATACGTCTGTGTCCGATTCTGACGCGCATGCGGCGACCGCCAGCATAGCGGCGCCCATAACAAAATACTTCATCTGCATTCTCCCCCGTTGCGGCCGCAGCCGCTTTCCAAGCGCCGATGAAACGAACTATCGCCCGATCTGTCAACCCGGCGTCAGCCCTTCCCATGCGGCTGGAGCGAACGGATTTCACGTCTTTTTTGAAAACAGACGCCTTGCGAGAAAAACCGCCGCGATGAGAATGATCAGCGACCCGAGCGCCGCCGGCAGAAGCGCGCTCTTGATCGCCCGCTCCGTCGAGAGAATGTCCGGCATGCCGGTTTGCCAGAGAACCCATTCGCCGCCGATATCCGACGCCAGCGACGGGTGGCCGTTCACCAGCATGATGTAAGCGTCACTATTGTCGGGATTGATCCGCACCGAGACGTTGATCGCCGGCTCGTTGGCGCCGTCATGACCGTAGACGAAGTCGCCGGACTTTGTGGGCGCATAGAGAATAGTTCCGAGCCCCCAGATCGGGCTGCCGAGCACATAGGCCTCCGGCTGACGCATGGCGGCGAGCGTCGCCGGCTGCAGGGCAAACCCGGCGCCGTCATCGGTCAGCGCCCTGACGAGCTTCAGGAGATCACCTGCAGAGCTTGAAAAGCCGGTGGCGCCGGCGGCGGCGTATTGATAATGCGGTGCTAACTCGCCATTGGCGTCGAAGGACTGCGTTGCTCCTTCGATATCGCCGATGAAACTGAAAGACGATTGCGTCATTCCGAGCGGCGCCAGCACATTGTCCTGAATGAAGCTTTCATAGTCCCGCCCCGAAACTTCCTCGATCAGAAGCTGCAGGATGAGATAACCGCCGCCGGAATAGGCGAATTCCTCGCCGGGCTCGGCGCCGACTTCGATGCTGACCTCGCGCCCGGAGGAAGCGCGCGGATTAGCCAGCGTCTCCTCAAGAGATGGCAAGGTTTCATCCGCGTCGTAGTCGCCAAAGCCGAGCCCGTCGGTCAGGCCGGCCGCGTGACTCAGCAGGCGCCGAACCGTTACGCCGCTTTCGTCAAAAGGACCGTCGGGCAGGCTCCATCGCGTCAGGTATGACGACACCGGCTCGTCGAGAGACACTTTTCCTTCCTCGACGAGCTTCATCACGCCGAAGGCCGTGATCCATTTGCTGAAAGAGGCCGTCGGGAACACGGTCTGCGCATCAACATCGCCCCCGGCCGGCGCGTAATATTCGCCGGCGACTTCGCCGTCGCGGATAAGAATGAACGCAGCATTCCCTGCATTGCCTTCGTCGATGCGTTTGCTCGCCTCGGCGAAAAACGCCGCGTGATCGCCCTTTTCGGCGATGGGCTTCATCCACCAACCGTAAAGCCCGCCAAAAACAGCCAACGCACACCACGCGCCAATCGCCACAATAGCGCCGAGCGCAAAGAATCCAGCTTTCAAAATTTTCATGCCGCCCCTCAGAGAGTTTCCAATATCAGCCGCGCCCCGCACGCAGGCCTTTCCATTCGCCTACTGAGCAAGATAGGAAGCCTTTGAGGTGAGACAAGAACCCCGCACAAGGCGGGGTTGTTTCTCAATTATCGAGGAAGCTTCTGAGCTTCCGAGACCGGCTCGGGTGTTTGAGCTTGCGGAGCGCCTTCGCTTCGATCTGGCGGATGCGTTCGCGGGTGACCGAGAATTGCTGGCCTACCTCTTCTAGCGTGTGGTCGGTGTTCATGCCGATGCCGAAACGCATGCGCAGGACGCGCTCCTCGCGCGGCGTCAACGAAGCGAGCACGCGCGTCGTCGTTTCGCGGAGGTTCGACTGGATCGCCGCATCGATGGGCAGGATCGTGTTCTTGTCCTCGATGAAATCGCCGAGATGCGAATCTTCCTCATCGCCGATGGGCGTTTCGAGGGAGATCGGCTCTTTCGCGATCTTCATCACCTTGCGGACTTTCTCCAAGGGCATGGAGAGTTTTTCGGCAAGCTCTTCCGGCGTCGGCTCGCGGCCGATTTCGTGGAGCATCTGGCGCGAGGTCCGAACGATTTTGTTGATCGTCTCGATCATGTGCACCGGAATACGGATGGTGCGCGCCTGGTCGGCGATGGAGCGGGTGATCGCCTGACGAATCCACCAGGTCGCGTAAGTCGAGAATTTGTAACCGCGGCGATATTCGAATTTATCGACCGCTTTCATGAGGCCGATATTGCCTTCCTGAATGAGGTCGAGGAATTGCAGCCCGCGGTTCGTGTATTTCTTGGCGATGGAGATGACGAGCCGAAGGTTCGCTTCGACCATTTCCTTCTTCGCAATGCGCGCTTCGCGCTCGCCCTTCTGCACCATGGAGACGATGCGGCGGAAATCCTGAACCGTAAGACCGGTTTCGGTCGCCAGTTCGCCGATCTCCTCGCGGATCGCCAACACCTGGCCTTCGGCTTTCTTCACGAAATTCTGCCAGCCTTTGCCGGTCTTCGCGGAGATCCGCTCGAACCATTCGGGATCGAGTTCGGAGCCGATATAGTCGGAGAGGAATTCCTGACGGTTGACGCCGTAAGAGTCCGCCAGACGAACGAGCTTGCCTTCCAGCGCCATCAGGCGGCGGTTGATGTCATAAAGCTGTTCGACAAGGGCTTCGATCCGCTGATTGTTGAGGCGGACGGAGCGCACGCGCTCGACAATATCCTTCTGCAGTTTCTTGAAGCGGCGCGACTGCGAGCTTGAAAGGTCGTCGCCTTTCAAATGCTCCTCGATCATGATGTCCTGAAGGCGGCGCAGCTTTTTATAGTCTGACGAAATCTCATCGAAGGTCGCCATGACGCCGTCGCGCAGTTCGGCTTCCATGGCGGAAAGCGAGAGCGCGCCCTCGTCGAAATCGTCTTCGTCTTCTTCCGCGTTCTCGGCCTTCTCGGCTTCCTCGCGATTGACGCGTTCGGCGACTTCCGGCTGGGTCATGTCGGGACGCGATTCCGGCCCGCCGCCGTAAGTTGCGTCGAGGTCGATAATGTCGCGCAGGAGAACCCGGCCTTCCTGAAGCTCGTCGCGCCAGACCGTGATGGCCTCGAAGGTGAGCGAGGATTCGCAGAGCGCCTTGATCATGGTCTCGCGGCCGGCCTCGATGCGTTTGGCAATGGCGATTTCGCCCTCGCGCGACAGAAGCTCGACGGTGCCCATCTCGCGCAGATACATGCGCACCGGATCGTCGGTGCGGTCTGCGGAGGCGCCGGTATTGGTGGTGACGAGGCCGCCGGATTTCTTGTCGTCCTTCAGCGCGACGGCTTTGGTTTTCGGCCCTGAGTCTTCATCCTCGTCGTCGTCATTGGCGGCGTCGGCGCCGTCATCGTCCTCGTCTTCTTCATGCTCGACGACATTGATGCCCATCTCGGAAAGCTGGGCCATGATGTCTTCGATCTGTTCGGAGGAGACTTCTTCCGACGGGAGAACCTTGTTCAACTCGTCATAGGTGACATAGCCGCGCGACTTCGCGGTTTTGATGAGCTTTTTTACATCAGCATCCGTGAGATCGAGGATCGGGCCGTCCGCCGGTTCCGCCGTTTCCGTCTCTTTCGTCGCCGCCGCTTTTTTCGCCATGGTTTAAAATCCTTACCGACCGCCCTTTTTCGCTACGGTCTCTCTCATCTTTTCGAGCGCGTCCGCGAACCGTCTGGGGGAATCGCCCTCGTCCCCGACTTCTTCCGGCTTGCTCGAATTGATCAACTCCTCGCGCGCGGCCGCCGCCGCTTTCCACGCATCATCGCCGTCTGTGAATATCTGAGACGCCGAGCGGGCCACCTCCTGCTTGTGGGTCGACTCAAACAGATGATGGGCCAGGGCGTTTCGGAACCCCTGCTCTACCTCGTCAATCTCAGTTTCGGGGCGGAGGAATCTGTGTTTTCCGAGCTGGGGATCTGATGTCACCCGCTCCAATGTGCCTGCCGCGCCGGTTTTGGTCAGATGGCTTCTCAATCCGGCGCTGTCAAGGGCCGGGTCTGTTGAAATCGCCGCTAGAACCTCGCCGAGGAGCGCTTTCAGCCCCGGATCGGCAAGATCGAGCTCAAAATAGGCCGACTCGCATCGTTCCAGCAGGGCCGGATGATTGATGGCGGCGAGGACGAGGCTCGCCTCCCGCACCCATTGGGAGGGGCTTTTGAGCCCCGGGGTCGGCCGCGCTGGCGCCGTAAACCGGAAGCCCATGCCACGGTCCGATCGGCCCTGCCCCCGCCCCGACCACTGAGCGGACCGGCGGAACGGATTGCCGGCCTGGCCGGAACCACTCTGATTGTAACCGCCCTCACGTTTCGTCGGCTGAAACTGCGCATTGAGGCGCTGGGACAACTCCTCGCCATAGGCGGTGCGCACATCCTTGTCGGCGATCTCTTTCACAAGGTCGCGCAAATGCGAGCGCAAGGCCGCGCGGCGTTCCGGCGTATCGAGCTCGCGCGCCGAAATCTCCCGCGTCCACAAAACATCGACCAGCGGGCGCGCGGCGGCAAGCACCTCCTCCATCGCAGCGGCGCCTTGGCCGCGGATGAGATCGTCCGGGTCCTGACCTTCCGGCAGAAAAGCGAAGTTGAGCGACTTGCCGGGCTTCAGCATGGCCAATGCGCGATCGATGGAGCGATGCGCGGCGTTGACGCCGGCGCTGTCGCCATCGAAGCAAAGCACCGGCTCGTCTGACGACCGCCAGAGCAGCGCAAGCTGGTCTTCGGTGAGCGCCGTGCCCAAAGGCGCGACCGCGCGTTTGATGCCTGCGCCCCAGAGCGCGATGACGTCCATATAGCCTTCGCAGACAATCAGCGGCTTCTTGTCGTCCGCCGCCGCTGCGCGCGCCGCAGTGAAATTGTAGAGCACCGAGCCCTTGTGAAAGAGCGGCGTTTCCGGCGAGTTGAGATATTTCGCCTTGGCGTTGGGATCGAGGGCGCGGCCCCCGAAAGCGATCACCCGGTCGCGCGTTCCGAGGATCGGAAACATGATGCGGTTGCGGAAGCGGTCGTAACTGGCGCCGCCGTCTTCGGGTTTGATCAGGAGCCCCGCCTCGACCAGCACCTCGTCGGCGAAACCTTTATTCAGAAGATAATCTTTCAGCGCATGGCGGCCCGACGGCGCGAAGCCGATGCCGAACGCCTCGATCTGTGCGTCGGTCACTTCGCGGCCGCGCAGATATTCCATCGCCTCGCGGCCGTCGGCGCGGTGAAGCATCGCCTGATAGAACTTCGCCGCCGCGGCCGACGCCTCGGCGAGCCCTTGCGCCTTTTCCGCCCGCGCCGCCTCCTGCGGGCTTTCCGCCGGCAGCACGAGCCCTGCATCGGCCGCGAGCCGCTCCACCGCTTCGGGAAAGGTCAGGCCCTGCGTCTCAATCAGAAAAGTGATGATGTCGCCATGGTTCTGGGTCGAAAAGCAGTGATAGGTCCCGCGCCGGTCATCCACGGAGAAAGACGGCGTCTTTTCCGGCTTGAAGGGCGACAGGCCCCACCAGGCGTTGCCGCGTTTCTGAAGTTTCACATATTTCCCGATGACGTCGGACGGACGCAGTCGCGCCTTTAACTCGTCAAGGAATTCCGGGGTGAAACGGGCCATGGGCTCTTATTATATAGGGCGGCGCACAGATATAGGGGGGCTAAGCGGGGGCGGCCAGCGTTTCGGTTAACCGCTTTTCCCCACCCGCCCCCTTGCCAAAGCCGTAAAAACCGCGCAACGAGCCCGCCAAATACCGCAATGCAATATCCCTATGAGCCCCGCTCTCCGGCGTGACGCCAACCGGGATGCTAAAGGACGCTATAAGTCATGACCCCGGCTCTCCGAAATATCGCCATCATCGCCCATGTCGACCACGGCAAAACGACGCTCGTCGACGAAATGCTGCGCCAGTCCGGCGCCGTGCGCGACAACGCCGAAATGGCCGAGCGCGCCATGGACTCGAACGACATCGAGCGCGAGCGCGGGATCACCATTCTCGCCAAATGCACCAGCGTCGTCTGGGAAAAAGGCGCCAGCCCCGTTCGCATCAATATCGTCGACACGCCGGGTCACGCCGATTTCGGCGGCGAGGTGGAGCGCATTCTCTCCATGGTCGACGGCTGCCTCCTGCTGATCGACGCCGCCGAGGGGCCGATGCCCCAAACCAAGTTCGTCCTGTCGAAGGCGCTGGCGCTCGGGCTGAAACCCATCGTCGTTCTCAACAAGGTGGACCGGCCGAGCGCCGATCCCGACATGGCGCTTGACGCTGCGTTTGATCTCTTCGCCGCACTCGGCGCCTCCAACGAACAGCTCGATTTCCCGGTGCTTTACGCCGCCGGCCGCGACGGCTGGGCCGACAAGTCCCTCGACGGCCCGCGCGACAATCTCGATGCGCTTTTTGAAACCGTCGTCGAACATGTGCCGGCGCCCGAAGTCGCCGAAGGACCGTCGGCGCCGTTCCGCATGCTGGCGACGACGCTCGAGGCCGATCCCTATCTCGGCCGCATCCTCACGGGCCGGGTCGTTTCCGGCACGGCGAAACCGGGCGTCACCATGAAGGCGCTGTCGCGAAGCGGCAAGCTCGTGGAGCAGGCGCGCGTCACCAAGGTGCTCGCCTTCCGCGGCCTCAAACGCCAGCCGGTGGAAGAAGCCTTTCCCGGCGACATCATCGCCATCGCCGGTTTTTCCAAAGCCTCTGTCGCGGACACGATCTGCGACATGAGCGTCACCGACGCCCTGCCCGCGCAGCCCATCGACCCGCCGACGCTCTCCGTCACCATCGCGCCGAACGACTCGCCGCTCGCCGGCCGCGAAGGCGACAAGGTGCAGTCGCGCGTCATTCGCGAGCGCCTGATGCGCCAGGCCGAAGGCGACGTCGCCATCACCGTGACCGAAACCGAATCCAAAGATGCTTTTGAAGTCGCGGGCCGCGGCGAGTTGCAGCTTGGCGTCTTGATCGAGAATATGCGCCGCGAAGGCTTCGAACTCGCCGTGTCGCGCCCTCGCGTCGTCACGCGCACAGACGAGAACGGCCAGCTTCTCGAGCCCATCGAGGAAGTCGTGATTGACGTTGATGAAGACTATTCCGGCGTCGTCATCGAAAAGCTGTCCCAGAAAAAGGCCGAACTCGTCGAAATGAAATCGGCGGGCGCCGGCAAGACGCGGCTCGTCATGCACGCGCCGTCGCGCGCGCTGATCGGCTATCACGGCGAATTCCTGACCGACACGCGCGGCACCGGCGTCATGAACCGCTCCTATCTCGAACATGCGCCCCACAAAGGCGCCATCGAGGGCCGCCGCAACGGCGTCCTCATTTCAAACGGCGATGGGACAGCGGTGCCCTATGCGCTGTGGAACCTCGAAGAACGCGGGATCATGTTCATCACGCCGGGCGAGGCGGTCTATGAAGGCATGATTATCGGCGAGAACGCCAAGCCCGACGACCTCGATGTGAACCCTTTGAAAGCCAAACAGCTCACCAATATCCGCGCCGCCGGCAAGGACGAGGCCGTGCGCCTCACCCCGCCGCGCCGTCTGACGCTGGAACAGGCGATTTCCTATATCGACGAGGACGAACTCGTCGAAGTGACGCCGAAATCGATCCGCCTGCGGAAGATTGCGCTGAAGCCGCATTTGCGGAAGAAGCGCGCGAAAGAGAACGCGTAGAATATCATCCTGTCACAGCGCCCAGCGATAGAGCAAAACTTTATCGCGCCGGGGATTAATTGGCCTCGACGGAAATTCTGCTGAGATGCTCGCTCCCAGAGACGTTATAAGCCGTCGAACGCGCTGATTGGAGGCTCCAACCCAGGCGAGAACGTATTCGATCTTCGCTGCTTTCGCCCGTTCAATGGCGTGGGATACCAATTCGCTTCCGACACCCAAGCCTCTGCGCCGCTCGTCCACGAAAATCGAAACTTCCGCCATGGAAGACCGCACTGCAGGCGAAGCCCTGAAGGGGAAAAGCAAAACCCAGCCCTGCACTCGGCCTTCCCCTTCACTGACCCAAAAACCAAAGGGTTCGGCGATCCGCCCGACCATCCCCCTTATTTCTGCTATATGTTCTTTCTTATCGGGTCCCAGCGTTTCGCGTTGGCCCCATATCTGCGCAATAGCGTCCGCATCCGCACTCGTTGCACGCCGAATCATTACCCGCTCCCCCGATGCCCTGATCCCGTTCACCGCAGGCGCAGAGAATGCAGCTATGAAGAGGCTTGTCCACCGCCCGACCGAAACATCTCGGATTTTTGGAGAGTCGAATCGCTCGCAACGACGGGCTAATTCTCCTGATCGTGCAGATCCGGATAGGTCCACCACCACGGATAATTCGTTTCGCCGAGGACGAACTTCATCAGTTCCGGGTAGATGATTTCCGCACGGACGCTGTTTGACAGAAGCACGAGACAGCGTTCTTCGGCCTCCTGACAGATGACAATATTGCCGGTCCAGTCATTGTGACCGCCCTTGGCGAAATTGACGCCCTTCGGCCCCATCCAGCTTTCAACGCCGAGCCCGGAGGAAAGCGCGATCGGTTCGCCCCGGTCATCATGGGTGTCGAAATTTTCGATAGTCGGGAATTTCTGCGCCGTGCGGATCGGGAATTGCCCGCGCACCCATTCGGCGCGTGACTCCGGCGACAGCCCCTCGCCCGCCAGCATCCCGCGCCACATGTTCGCCTGATCGGCGATGGTCGTGTCCATGGAGCCCGCGGCGGCGACATTGCTGCGCTCGTCATGGGGTTCGAACGATCCGTCCATGGCGTAGCCGTCGGCGAGATTGTCCGCAAAATCCTCGCGCCACTGCATGGACGTGTTCGGCATGTCGAAACGGTCGAAGATGCGCCGCTGCATTTCCGCCTTCACATCGAGCCCGAGGCCTTCCTCCAGCAGCGTTTGAGCGAGCCAGAAGCCTTCGCCGGAATAGGCGTAGGCTTCGCCCGGCTTGAAGTGAAACTTCAAATCCATGTCGGGTTCGAAATAGCGGATATTATGAAGCCCGGTCGTATGGGTGAAAACTTGGCGCAGCGTCACCAGCCGCCAGTCCTCGTCGCCCTCAAGCGACGCCCAGCGTTCATAATCCGGGATCGGCTTGTCGAGATAGTCCGCAATCGGCCGGTCGAGATCCAAAAGACCTTCGTCCACTAGCTGCAGCACCATATAGGCGAAGGCGGCCTTGGTCAGCGACGCGCCATACATGATCGTGTCGGTCTCAAGCGGCTCCTGACGCTCCACATTGCGGTAGCCGAAGCTCATGACATCGCGAACCGATTCCTTGTCCACAACAGCAACTGCAAGGCCCTTTACGTCCTCCTTTTCCATGAGCTCTAGGGTTTTAGCTTCGATTTCGCCGGCTGAGGGAAGGCTCGTCTCCGGCCCGCGGCCGCAGGCGAAAACCAGCAATGAACATCCAAGCACAAAAATCCGGCGCATCAGCAAACTCCCTTTTACAGTCGCCTTGCGCAGCACATATCGCCAGCCATTGCAAATCCCTGCTACGGCAAATCATGCTACTGCAATTCCTTGAGCGGGCGCCCCAAGGTTCCCGCCACCATCGCCGCCAGCAGCTTCGGCATGAACCAGAAGCGCGACAAAGGTTCGGCAAGCTTATCGCGCAGGGCCGGCAGGATTTTGGAATCCGACTGATAGACCGGCGTGAAGAGCCAGCTGATCGCTTGATAAAGCTTCACATGATTACGCCGCGTTTCGACAAAAGCTGCGAGCGCGGCGTCGACATCTTCATGGCGCTCCAGCGCTTTTGACAACGCCCACGCGTCGAGAAGCGCCATGTTGGCGCCCTGCCCCAATTGCGGGCTCGCCGCGTGCCAGCTGTCGCCGATATGAACGAGGCGCCCCTCGACCGGCGCCGCCGCCGTGTGATGCGCGTATGTCGCGAAGACGAACTGTTCGTGATCGATGAAATGGTCGAGCGCCGGCGCCGCTTCGGGCCAGAGCTTGAGCACCTTATCTTTCCAACGATGCAGCGGCGTCATCAGCCAGGCGTCGTAATGTTTCGCGCCAAGCGTCCAGAAAAAAGCCGCCTGCGTTTGCTCGCCCTCCATCATGGTTCCAATAGGCATGAGGCCTGCGGAGACATTTGCATCGCGATAGCGCTGTGACAGCGCATTGGCTGAAAACCCTTGCGAGACCGGAAAAGGCGCATTGCCCCACAAGGCGCCGTAACTCAGCCCGCAATTGTTGCGCTCGACAAAGGGCGTTCGCAGCCCGAGCGCATCGATCAGAAGATCGCAGGGCTCGCTTTTTTCGCCATCGGCGAAAACAAAGCGGCGGTTTTCCAAATCGGCGCCGATGACGGCGCGCCTCTGTTGGATTTCCGCGCCGGCATTCGCCGCCGCTTTATAAAGAATGCCAAACAGCGCTGCCCGGTGGATCGCAACGCCGAAGATATCGGAACCGAGCGCGTCATAGCGCACATCGAGAATCCTGCGCCC
Organism: Hyphococcus sp.; assembly: GCF_965267305.1. Taxonomy (GTDB): domain Bacteria; phylum Pseudomonadota; class Alphaproteobacteria; order Caulobacterales; family Parvularculaceae; genus Hyphococcus. Next base: position 983,314 of record NZ_OZ253945.1, read on the forward strand.
GTCTTCGGTTCGGCCGTCCAGCCGGTCGAGCCGTGCGCCGCGCGCGATCAGATCGTGACCGACCGCAAGAGCATGGAGGACAGCCTGTCCCGTCGGCTGCACGATCAGGCCGGACCCGACCGGCGCCGCCTGGGGCGCCTTGTCGTAAACGCAAACGCGGTGGCCTGCGCGAGCGAGAAACGCCGCCGCAGCAAGCCCCGCGATGCCCGCCCCCCCAATGGCGATCCTCATCACGCACTGCCTTGTCTTCCCCCTGCCGGCAACACCAACCTAATCCGTTGATTTTGTCGATAGGGGAATGCGTTCCAAAATGTGGAATAGTTGATTAAGGCAGCGCCGCCTTTAGACGTTTTGCGAATAGTTTTGTAAAAGAGCCTGATATGCCGCAATTCCATCCGCTTGCGGATCAATGGCGATCTTTTCTCAGAAAATGAGATAACGTTGTTATAACCAAACGCGACGGGCATGCCGGGCGAAGACAACAAACGGAAGGCTTTTGTTCCGCCTGGGAAAACTTATCGCCCAAGAATGGACAGCCTGCGGCTCCCCCTCAGCAGGGATATCTGCGCGCATAGTCTTCAAGAATGAGAGCGGCCGCCTCTTTGCTCCGATCTTCGGCTTTCGCGCGCTCTAGCACCGCCAGCAAGCCGTCCAGGGATTCCGAGCTGTTTGGCGGCGGGCAAAAGAGCGGCTTTTTCCCGGCGGCTTTCAACACTTCATTATATCCCATGGCGGTTTCGACCGCTCCCTGAAGATAAAATGTCAGCGCCATCCACTCGGCCCGTGCGGCGAACCCGCCGGCCCCTGCTCGCTGTTTGATCTCGAGCGCCTCCGCCGCCGAAAGCGACGCCGCCTTTACAGGCTGGATGAGCAGTAATGCGGCCAGAACAAAAACAGCGCGTTTCATGGGATCCTCCTTGCGGCGCAGCTCCATATTAAGGCTTGAATTGTATAAATTCAACTGATACTTTAATTTTTGAATTCAAAAGTGGGTATTCTTATGAATCATGCCAACCGTTTCATGCCGCGCCTGCTCGCCGGCCTCACCCTCGCCGCCTCGATCGCTTTGCCGCTCGCGGCCATGGGCGTCTGGCTGTTCTGGGACCAGCTTGCGCCCGCCTCCAACGATCCGGCGCTTCCTTATTACGATCCGGCGGCTCTTGGCGCTGGCGCACGCCTCGCCGGTTTTGCGCTGTTTCTTACCGGCGCGCTCACACAGGCTTATGGCCTTCTCGGCCTGCGCCAGACTTTCCTTGAAGCCGCGGCCGGCCGGGCCTTATCTCTTTTGTCGGTCTACGGCTTTCGCCGTTTCGCCTGGGTCAGCCTGTTCATGGCGGCGTTCGCCATCGTCCAGCGCACCGGGCTGATCGCCCTTCTCTCCGCCAGCGATCCCACAAAGCAGAACGCCCTGTCCATCCAGATCGGCACGCCCGAATTGAAGGCGATCTTCATGGGCCTCCTTCTCGTGTTCGTGGCGCAGGTCTTCGCTCAGGCAAAGGCCGCGAAAGACGAAAACGATGCGTTTGTTTAAAGGCTGCGAGGCGTCATGAAGATCATCGTCAATCTCGACGTCATGCTGGCCCGCAGAAAGATGCGGCTGAAAGAACTTGCGGCGGAAATCGGTCTCACCGAGCAGGCGCTTTCCATGATTAAAACCAACAAGGTCAAAGGCGTGCGTTTCGACACGCTCATCAAGCTTTGCGACGTGCTCGATTGCCAGCCGGGCGATCTTCTCGAATTCTCAAGGGAGGAAACCGATGACGAAAAATAGACGCCTATTCCTCGGCGTTTTATTCGCTGCTGTCGCAAGCGGCTGCTCGACCTTGAGCTTCGATGAGTCCGGGGAGCGCTGGCGCGACAATTACTGTCTTAAAGAACCGCTCGACCGCGCCTGCAAGGACCGCACGCCGCCTTATGGCGACAGCGTCACCTCTGCACCGGAGCAAGACGGGTCATGGCACGCCCCCGCAAAGCTTCCCTGATCCCGAAAAAGACGCGCAGCACAGGGATGCGGCGGAGGATTTCATAGCCGGCAACGCAGCCGCCGGCCGTCGCCGCCGTGACCCCTATGAACTCAGGCCAGGGCCCAAGCTGCAGTTGCGTCAGGTAATAGCCTGCCGTGACCGTGATCGTCTGATGCAGGATGTAATAACAGAAGATTGCGCCGGTGAGATATGTCAGCGTCTTTGACGGGCGATTGAGAAACCGCTGCGCAAGACCGAGCAGAAGCACGATGCAACTCCAGGCGTAAAGAATCATCAGCACCGCCACGAGCGGCGCGCTCACACCTTCAAACAGACCCACATAAAAATCGTTGTGCCAGGCGCGTAAATAAAGCCGCAATGCGCCGAGCCCGACGGCGATGAATGCGGCGATCGGCAGCGCCCTCTCCACAGACCGCCAGAAGCCGTCATGCTTGGCCGCGAAATAGCCGAGCATGAATATGGTGAAGCGGTGCGCGTGGTTCGCCCAGTCATTGACGAGATCGTGGGTCGTCGGAAAATGCGGGACCAGCGCCAGCTCGTAGATCACGAACGGGATAATGATGAGCAGCAACAGCCGGACCGGACCGCCCGCAACGGCGCTGAGCGCCTTCGCCCCCGCGCCTTCCGCAAACCGGCGCAAGAACGGCAGGACCGGCGCAATCAGAAGAATGTAAACGAGCAGGTAGACCACATACCAGAGATGGTTCCAGGTGGGCGTAGTCATTGGATAAAGCTGCTCGAGCTTCAGGTAATTTCCCCAGAAGGCGAGATAGCCAGGCTCTATCGCTCCGGCCTGGCGAAGTTCGTAATAGCTCTGCGGCGCGACGACGACGATCACTCCCATCAGGATGGGCAAGCCCAGCCGGTAAAGACGCGAGCCCGCAAAACCCCAGGACGAGGGCGACTTGTCTGTGGCGAAGCGCACCGCAACGCCGGAGATGAAAAACAGGAGCGCCAACCGCCAGGGATTGACCAGCAACATCAAGGGTTCGGCGCCGGGCCCGGCATAGACGCTTTTCACATGCCAGTCCCATGTCACATAGAACATGCCCACATGGTAAAAAATCAGGAGGCCAAAGGCGATGACGCGCAGCCAGTCGAGGTCGTAACGCCGCGCGTCCCGCCGCGCGGGAACACCCTCGAATGCGCCGGATGTATCTGCGATCGCCATGGGCCGTGTCCTTTCGGATCTGCTTCGTTCCCATCCCTGCAGGGCGGCGGCCGGAAGCGCCACCGGCAAGCCATGCATGGCGGCGCGGCGTGACAAACGGCCGGAAAAACAAGCTTTAAGGGACAAACGGCGGCGGCACGGGACGGTTTTTGGCGGTGCGCGTCGGCGAAGATTGCAGCGGCGCCGGAACGCGGCATAAGAATGCGGTCATGATGAAAGCCAACAGCGTCACCGAAAGCTCCGACCCGCGCCGCGAAGATGCGCGCGCCGACCGGTTGACCTTTATATGGGTCGCCGGCTTCTTCATCGCCTTTCTGATCGTCGACATCCTCTCCAGCATGACGGAGGTTGCGCGCTTCAGGCTCGACGTCGATCCCGCCAAAGTCGCGATCTACGAAATCTCAAGCGTCTTGGTCATTCTCACTCTTTATTGGTGGATAGCACGCGCTGTCACACTGGCGACGCCCGGCCAGCATGACTGGCGCTATGTAACCGCCATTCATGCTTTGGCTATTGTTGTTTTCTCCGCCATTCATATCGCCGCGATGGTCGCGATCAGGAAACTCGCGTTTTTGGCGGTTTACGGATACCCCTATATTTTTACTGATAGCCCTGCCCGCGAGTTCATCTACGAGTTCCGCAAGGATACTCTTACCTATTGTCTGATCGCGTTTTTCATCATCTTCGGCCGACAGTTGACGCAGCAGCGCCGCGAACTCGCCGCCGCCCGGGAAGATGCGAAGAAGTCTCACCGCCTCACCTTGAAATGCGGCGGGCGATCGGTTTTCGTCGCCGCCTCCGATGTCATCTGGGCAAAGTCCGCCTCGAACTATGTCGAGGTGAAAACTCCGACCGCGCAGCATCTTGCGCGGGCGACGCTGGGCGCCATCGAACGCCAGCTCAGCGACGCCGGGGCCAACGCCGCTCGAGTGCATCGGTCCTGGATCGTTAATCGCGATCACATATCCCGCATAGAACCCACCGGCGAAGGCGACGTGAAAATCGAGATGACCGACGGCGCTGTTATTCCGGGGAGCCGGCGGTACCGGGACCGCCTCCCGGTGGACGGCTAGAACTGGAAGACAACGCCGCCGGAAAATTCGAGCTGCCGGGAAGGTTCGGCGACCGGCTGGGAGAACTTGCCGCGCGCCGTTCCCACAGACACGCGCAGGTGAATGGGGCCAGAGATTTTCTTCTCGAGCCCGCCGCCGAAACGCAGCATTCCCTGCTTGTCGGTCTGGCTGAAGGCCGATCCCATGCTCACGATGTCGAGTTCGTAACTGCGCTCGACCTGGGACACATAGGTGAAGAAGAGGAGATCGTGTTTTTCGCTGGCGATAACGCCGATTTGCGCGCCGTAAAATATCTGGCTTGAGTTGCGCGCCTCCACCGACAGTTGCTGGGCGGGATCATCAATGGAAAGGCCACCATCCACCAGACCGTACCCGCCCTCAAGACCGAGGACCCAGCCGCCGATCTGTTTGCGGTAACCGGCGCTGAAAGAGCCCGCAATACGCTGGCGCTGTTCGAGCATATCCACGCCCCCAATCAGCGCTCCAGCGACCATGTCCTGGCGGCCCACATCCGCGGCAAGATATAAACCGTCAAAAGTCTTGCTTTCCGCCCCCGCAATCGCCGCCGGCGCCGCCGCCGCCGTCGACAGAACTACCGGCAGGATCAGCACAGCCAATGCGGCCGCGCGGTTTCTTAAGCTCATTTGGAACTCCCTCGTAAAACGCCTGGTCGCGAATGCGCCGGCGACGAAGGCTTAGGGCGCGGCGCGGCGCGCCGTCACCGCAATTGGGACGAAATGCAAACGGGCGGGATGAAAGATGAGCCGGATGACGAAATGCAGTCTTTGGGTGCGAACGCCGGCGCAGTATCCTTGTCCTCGATGCAAAACGCCCCTTCCCCTGAGGTCGCCGCTGACAGGCGCGCGGACAGGAACGCCTATCTGCTTGCGGGCGTGATGGCGCTAGCGTCGCTCGCGGTGCAGACCTACACCCGCATCGACGATGCCGACCGCATGCAGCTTGCGATTTCGGCTAGCGAGATCTTTCTTCTCGAGGCGACATCGCATCTGGCGATTTTATGCCTCTTGCCGCTATTTCCTTTCGTGTTGAACCGGGCGCCGCTTTCCCCCCTTCAGCGGCCACCGCGCTCTGGCATCTTGGCGGCGCCGCGGCGTTCTCGGCCATTCATATCTGCGCCATGTATGTCCTCAGGCTCGCGCTCGTCCCGCTACTGTTCGGGAGGCCTTATGAGATGAATCTGCTGCGGCCCGATAATTTCTTTTATGAATTCCAGAAAGACATTTTCACTTATGTGCTGTTGGTCTTCGCCTTTTCGGTGTTCCGGGCGCTCGGCCAACAGAAACTGGAGACTGAAGCCGCAAAGGCCTCCGCCCGTAAGGATCACAAAGTCACCCTGAAGTCCGGCGGGTCGAGTTTCATTGTCAACGCCGCCGACATCGTCAGCGCGCGCGCCGCCGGCAATTATGTGGAAGTGCAAACTGCAACCAAGACATTCCTGGCGAGGATGACCATTTCATCGCTGCAAACGCTGCTGGCGGAAGCCGGCGACGCGCATGTGCGCGCGCACCGGTCTTACCTGGTGAACCGGGACGATGTCCGCCAGATCACGCCTGGGGCCAATGGCGGCGTGAACATTCTCTTGTCGACGGGATTAACCGTGCCTGGCAGCCGGCGATATAGGGACCGGCTGCCCCACACAGAATAATGGCGCGATAGCTAGATCAAGCGCTCTTTCATGAGCTTGCCGGCGCGGCCGAAATCCATGGCGCCGCTATAGCGCTCTTTCAGGGCGCCCATGCACTTGCCCATGTCTTTAAGACCGGAGGCGTCATATTCCTTGATGACTTCCGCGACGGCGGATTTGATCTCGTCTTCGGAAAGCTGGCGCGGCAGGAATTCGCGGATGACCTCGATCTCCGCGCGCTCCTGTTCGGCAAGCTCCGGGCGTCCGCCCTTTTCGAAAGCGGCGGCGCTTTCCTCTCGCTGCTTCACCATCTTGGTGAGGATGGCGAGGATTTCTTCTTCCGTGGCGCCGTCGCAGCGGTCTTCCGCGCGGGCGGCGATATCCCGGTCTTTGATCGCGGCGTTGATGAGGCGCAGGGTCGCCACGCGAAGCTTCGCGTCCCCGGCTTTCATCGCGGCTTTAAGACCTGTGTCGATTTGCTCTCTGAGCATCTGATTCTCCATTGCCGGCAGGCTTACGAATTCAAAATTCGCGCCGCCGTTCCATGCCCCACCATAAGGTATTGATTCGTCTGGATAACTTCTGATTTATCCGTTGTTGACCCACCGGGTCCCTTCGCCTAGCTTCCGGCCAATTTGCGCGCGGGAGAGGGCCGCTAGTCGCCAGCGCCGCCGCGCCATCTTGCAATGCAACAAGGCTGCGAAGAGATAGTTATTCATGAAAATTAGTCAAGCACCCGCCAACCGCCCCACCGCCGCCCTGGTTTTGGCCGACGGAACAGTGATTTACGGAGAAGGCATCGGCGCCGCAGGTGAAGCGGTGGGCGAAGTCTGTTTCAATACGGCCATGACCGGCTATCAGGAAATTCTGACCGATCCCTCCTATGCGGGCCAGATCATCACCTTCACCTTCCCCCATATCGGGAATGTGGGCGTCAATTCCGAGGACGTCGAAAACGCCTCCCCCGCCTCGGCGACGGCCGCCCGCGGCGCGGTCTTCCGCGCGCTGGCGACGAGTCCGTCCAACTACCGCGCCCAGCTCGACCTCTCCGCCTGGATGCGCCGGCGCGGCATCATCGGCATCGCCGGGGTGGACACCCGCGCGCTGACCGCGCTCATCCGCGAGAGCGGCATGCCCCATGGCGTGATCGCCCATTCCTCCACCGGCCGGTTCGACATCGGCGCCTTGAAAAAACGCGCGGCGGAATGGGCCGGCCTTGAAGGCCGCGACCTCGCCAAAGACGTCTCCCCGGCGCAGGGTTACGCCTCGGAGGAAAAAGGTTGGGAGTGGAACAAGGGCTATCTCGCCCATGACGGTTCGGGCCCGCACATCGTCGTCATCGACTACGGCGTCAAACGCAACATCCTGCGCCGTCTCGCGAGTGAAGGCTGCCGCGTCAGCGTCGTTCCGGCGAAGGCGACATTCGAAGACATCATGGAAAAGAACCCGGCGGGCGTCGTTCTGTCGAACGGTCCTGGCGATCCGGCCGCGACCGGCGAATATTCCGTGCCGGTGATCCGTAAGCTGATCGACGCGCAAGTGCCGATCCTCGGCATCTGCCTCGGCCACCAAATGCTGGCGCTGGCCGCCGGCGCCAAGACCAAGAAAATGCCCCAGGGCCATCACGGTGCGAACCACCCGGTCAAGGATCTCAAAACCGGCAAGGTCGAAATCGTCTCCATGAATCACGGCTTCACCGTCGACGGTGACAACCTCCCCGACAATGTCGAGGAGACGCATATTTCCCTTTTCGACGGCACCAACACCGGCATCGCGCTCAAAAACGCACCCGCGTTCTCGGTGCAGTATCACCCCGAAGCCTCGCCCGGTCCGGAGGACAGCTTCTATATTTTCCGGCGGTTTCTCGACAGCCTCAAACAGGCGGCCTGACGAGTTGCCCGGAACCAAGCCTTAGGTCCGGTGTTTCCTGCCCGAACATGAGCCGGGAGACACCGATGAACATTTACGAACGCATCAAGCAAGACCATGACCACGCCCGCGAGGTCATGGAGAAGCTGAAAGAAACGACCGCCCGCGCCGAGAAAACGCGCCATAAACTGTTCGGCGAGTTCAAGCTCGACATGTGGGCGCATCACAAGGTCGAAGAAGCGGTCTTCTATTCCTATCTGCGCGACAACACGAAAATGAGCGACGATTCCTATGAGGCGCTCAACGAGCATCACGTCGCAAACGGACTTCTCGAGGAGCTCGACACCTTCCCCGTCGCCAGCGACGAATGGGGCGTCAAGTTCAAGGCGCTTTGCGAGCTGATGGAGCACCACATCGAAGAGGAAGAAGAAGACTTCTTCCCGAAAGCCAAAAAGCTGATCCCTTCGGAAGTCGCGGACCTCATGGGCAAGCGCTTCGACGCCCGCAAGAAAGTGGTGCTCGCGGCGATCATGCCGATCGACGAAGACGATCTGAAAGCGGCTTAACGGACGCTGACCGTGAACGCTCTCATTCAATGGACGGCGACGGTGCTCACCATCGTCGCCGCCAGCACCATCGCCGCCCATATCAGCCAGAAGGCGACGGGGATCGCCTTCATCATCTTCACGGTTTCGTCCCTGCTCTGGGTCGCTTTCGCGTCCATGGAGAGCGATCACGGCCTTCTCGTGACCAATCTCGTCCTCACCATTATCAATCTCACAGGGGTTTACCGCTATCTCATCCGGGGCAAACCGGCCTGATGCCCGCCTGCCGCTGCCCCCTCGCCAAAGCCGTCCCGTCCGGCTATAGACCCCGGCCAGTCTCGCGCCTTTAAGGGTCTTTTATGAAAATCGCCGGCAACGCCATCCGACCGGGCATGGTCCTCAGCTATAAGGACAAGCTAGTCGTCGTCGTCAAAACCGAACACCGGACGCCGGGGAACCTGCGCGCCTTCAACCAGGTGGAGATGCAGGACGTCGTCTCGGGCACCAAATACAATGACCGCTTTTCCGCTTCGGAAATGGTTGAGCGCGTCCGCCTCGAACAGAAGAATTACCAGTATCTCTATGACGAGGGCGACATGCTGGTGTTCATGGATTCCGAATCCTATGAGCAGATCCACATCACCCGCGATCTCGTCGGCGAACAGGCGGTGTTTCTCGAACCCAACATGACGGTCGAAATCGAAAGCCATGAGGGCCGGCCGCTGGGCGTCACCCTGCCCGAGACCGCCATCCGCGAAATCGCCGAGACCGAACCCACGGTGAAAGGCCAGACCGCGTCAAGCTCCTACAAGCCGGCGATCCTCGACAATGGCGTCCGGGTGATGATCCCGCCTTATCTTTCCGCCGGCGAGCGCATCGTCGTTTCCATCGCCGACCGCGAATATCGCGAGCGCGCGCGCGATTAAGGCCGCGGGCGATAAGCAGCATCAACTGCGCAAGACGCTGGCGCGGGACAGAACCCGCGGCTAGCGTTTCGCCATGCGCAGCGATCTCGCCGATACATTCGAAAAGCTCACCACCGCCCGCGGCTTCACCAAGGAGTCCGGCTTTCACGTCCGCGATTTCAAGGAAGGCTTCGTCGCCCTTGAGGTGAAGCCCAAGGAACAGCTGGTCCAGTTCATGGGCTATGTTCATGCGGGCGTCGTCACAGGTCTCGCCGATCACGCGGCCGGCGCCTGCTACGCTTCCGTTCTACCGGAAGGCAAGGCGTGCCTCACCATCGAACTGAAGATCAATTTCATGAAGCCCGCCCAAGGGGACATGCTGGTCGCGGAAGCGACCGCCCTCTCCCGCGGCGCCTCGATCGGCGTCGTCCGCTCCGACGTCTGGGCGGAAACCGGCGGCGACCGCGTGATGGTCGCGACGGCGCTGGTGACGCTGAAATCGATCAGTCTTTAATCTTGGCAATTGCCGCCCTCAGCGCTTAGGTAGGGACCATGAGCCAGTCCCAACCTCAACCGCCCTTCACCGTCCGCGTCGTGCCTGTGACGCCGTTCCAGCAGAACTGTTCGATCATTCGCGCCGCCAGCGGCAAGGCGGCGGTGGTCGATCCCGGCGGCGAGCCGGAAAAGATTTTGCAGGCTGCGAAAGATTTCGACGCCGAGATCGAACAGATCTGGATTACGCACGGCCATCTCGACCATGCGGGCGGCGCCATGGCGGTGAAGCGCGCGACCGGCGCGCCGATCATCGGTCCGCATAAGGAAGATACGTTCTGGCTCGATGAGATCGCCGATCATTGGGCGAAATACGGCCATCCCGGCATGGGCGAAAACTGCACGCCGGACCAGTGGCTCAACGACGGCGACGAGCTCGATCTTGAAGGCGTCAAGTTTCAGGTGGTGACGGCGCCCGGCCATACGCCGGGTCATGTGGTGCTTTACAACAAGGACGCGAATATCGCTTTCGTCGGCGATGTTTTGTTCGCGGGTTCAATCGGGCGCACGGATTTCCCGCGCGGCGATCATCAGACATTGATCGATTCCATCACGCAGAAACTCTGGCCTTTGGGCGACGTTCAGTTCGTGCCGGGGCATGGCCCCGTCTCGACTTTCAACCGCGAGCGCCAGTCAAATCCCTTCGTCGCAGACAGCGTCACCGGCTATGGCGGCGCGGCGACGAAACCGGCGAACGAGATGGATCAAAAGCTGTCGAAGCGGTGGCAGTGAAAACCTCTTCCCCCGCTTGCAGGGGAAGTACCGGCGAAGCCGGGGATGGGGGCTACCCCCCTCCGTCAGCTTCGCTGACACGTCGATTGGGGTTGGGGCCCCAATCGACCCCGTAAACGGGGGAGGAAAAGATCGCGCCAAATTTCAATCTTCCAGCCTGGTTGCAAAGGTCTTGAAATAAACCCTGTCCCCGAAAGACGACATGTCGCCATTGGCGCCGTTGACGGCGAAGTAAAAGACAATCTCGCCCTCTTCATCATCGGCTTCTTTCGGCGCCGTCCAGGTCACTGTCCAGCTCGCGCCTTCCCTCGCGGGCAAAGGCGCAGTCGAACGCACATCCTGTTCGTTCGCTTCCGTTCCCTTTTCCGCATGATGGAAAACGCCGGCGCTGGCGCTTAAGAGAAACCCGGCGATCTCTGCGCCGCCCGGCGCGAAAGCAAGCGTCAGCTCATAGGTCTCATCGGGAACGACCGTTTCCGGCAGACCGGCGAGCGACAAAAGCGCGGAATCCTCCTCCGGCTCAAAGTCGAAATGACAGGTGGCGCAGCTTTGCGCGCCGTTGAGATCGTCGGCGCCCCAGGGCGCCCCTTCGGGATAAGCGAGCGCCGCCTCCGTCAAAACGGCGGCCACACAGGCTAAGCTCAAAAAGGATTTCATGGCCGTCTAGTCCGTCACCGGCGGCTCGACGACGGCGCGGCCCACATAGTTCGTATCCGTGCCGAACCAGACGGCGCCTGACGGCTCATGATAGTGCATGTGACGGATGACGCCGCCGCCTGACGGCACCTGCGTCTGCGAGAAGAATTCCTCCGTCTTCGGATCAAAACCGACAAAGACATTGGGCTCGACGCCGGTGGCAACCAGCCAGATGCGGCCTTTCGCATCGGACGCCATGCCATAGGGGCGTGCATTCTCGCCTTGCGGCATCGCCCATTCTTTAAACTTTTTCGTTTTCGGATTGTAGACGCCGAGCATGCCCTTGGCGTAGTCGCCATACCAGACGCGGCCATCGCTCGTCACTTCGAGACGGCGCGGGCGCGCCTCTTCGCGCGGCAGATCGATTTCGGTCAGCTCCAGCGTTTCCGGGTTGACATGCGCGAGCTTGTTCGTGCCGAAAAGATCGACCCAGACCGATCCATCCGGCGCCATCTTGATCCCGTAAGGACGCGAGCGCTCGGTCTTTGACGGAATAAGATCGACGTTGTGGTTTTCGATGTTGAGCCGGCCCATGAAATTGCCGCCCTGCACCGTGAACCAGATGTTCTTCTCGCCCTCGTCGAAGATCAGCGTATGCGGATCGCGCGCCGCTTCATCGGGCATCGCAATTTCTTCGATCTCTTTCGTCTTCGGATCGAAGCGGCCGATGACGCCCGTTCGATTGCCGGCGTACCAGACAATGCCGTCCTCGCCGACGATAAGATTATGCGGGCCTTCGCCTTCGGGCAGGTCGATTTTGTAGATGTCGCCGGTCTCGGTGTTGAGATTGGCGAGATAGCCGGTGCGCTGGCCCACGAACCAGACGGAGGTCGCGCTTTCCGCGAAAGGATCGCGCGGACGCGAGTCTTCGTAAGGCACTTTCCATTCGCGGATATCGACGGTTTCCGCAGCCATGACGGGCGACAGGAGCGCACATAGCGCGGCGGCGGCTTTGACAAGCTTCATTTTTTCCTCCCAGCCTCCCCCGGCGATTGATGGCGCATACATACCACGCGCCGCACCGGGGAAGGCCAGAGGCGAGATAAAACTTTCGTTAGTTTGCGCCTAGTTCGCCACCCGGCGAAGGCGGCCAAGAAACTCGTCCCAGCCCTTGTCGTGTTCAGCGGCGAGGGTGAAGGCGTCGTCGCCCACACGCTCCCAGCCTTCGTGCACGAGCGTCAGCACCGTGCCGCCTTTCACCGCCTCCAGCGTCCAGGTGCAGGTCGAATCGACGCCCTTGAACGCGTCATGTGCGAAAGTGTGGACAAGCCGTTCAGGCTTTTTCATCTCCAGAACCTGACCCCAGCACACTTTTTCGCCTTCTTTTCCATAGGAATTCGTTTCCAGGACATAATCGCCGCCTTCCGCAAGATCTTCCCGGCCGCGCATGAACCAAAGCGCAAGCTGGTCCGCTTCGGTGAGGAATTTCCACACATGCTCCGGCGGGGCCTTCAGAAACAGGGTTTTGACGATTTTCATTTTGGTCATGATGTTTTCTCCACAACTTCCTTGAGTTTCGCGAGACGGTCGTCCCAGAACCGGTCGAAATGATTGAGCCAGTCGGCGGCGGTTTTGAGCGCGTCCGGGTTGAGGCGGTTGATGCGCTCGCGCCCTTTGGTTTCGACGGCGATGACCCCGCCTTCCTTCAGGATGGCGAGGTGTTTCGCGACGGCGGGGCGCGTCATCTCGAATTCCACAGCGATATCGCCGATGGCGCGGGGGCCGTTCGCGAGCATGGAGACGATCGCCCGCCGCGTCGGGTCGGCAAGCGCCCGGAAGACGGGTTGTGCGGGGTCGGTGCGCATAGAAGCAGGCATGGGGGCGGCCTCAACGTAAAACCTTATGGTTTCACTTTATATGAAACCTTTTGGTATCATGTCAAGCGCGAAATTCCTCGTCTTCCGCCCTTCCCCTTGCCGTCATCATCCCCTAAGACAGCGCTTTAACCGACAATCGATTCTTTCATTCCCGCGCGCGTGCGGCCGCTGTCATGGCTCGCCCGCTGGTGCGGGGTTGCGCGCGAGTAAAGCATGCCGAAACGCACCGACATTTCCTCCATTCTCATCATTGGCGCCGGACCTATTGTCATTGGTCAGGCCTGCGAGTTCGACTATTCCGGGGTGCAGGCGGTGAAAGCACTGAAGGAGGAAGGCTACCGGGTCATCCTCGTCAATTCGAACCCGGCGACGATTATGACCGACCCGGAGCTTGCGGATGCGACTTACGTCGAACCGATCACGCCGGAATTCGTCGAAAAAGTCATTGCAAAGGAACGCCCCGACGCATTGCTGCCGACCATGGGCGGCCAGACGGCGCTGAACTGCGCCCTCGATCTCGAACAGGCGGGCGTTCTCGAAAAATACAATGTGGAGATGATCGGGGCCCGCGCCGACGTCATCGAGAAAGCGGAAGACCGCGAAAAATTCCGCGTCGCCATGGAAAAGATCGGGCTCGAAAATCCGCGCTCGGCCATCGCCGCCTCGCCCGCGATCAAAAACGACGCCGGCAAGACCATCGGTTACGACCGCGCATCGGGCGTCGCCAATGCGATGAAACATATTGACGACATCGGATTGCCCGCGATCATCCGCCCGGCCTTCACGCTTGGCGGCACCGGCGGCGGCGTCGCCTATAACCGCGAAGAATTCGAACATTACGTCCGTACAGGGATTGAAGCCTCGCCCGTCGGACAGGTGCTGATTGACGAAAGTCTTCTCGGCTGGAAAGAATTCGAGATGGAGGTTGTGCGCGACAAGGCGGACAACTGCATCATCGTCTGCTCTATTGAAAACGTGGACCCCATGGGCGTTCACACCGGCGACTCCATCACCGTGGCGCCGGCGCTAACGCTCACCGACAAAGAATTCCAGATCATGCGCAACGCCTCCATCGCGGTGATGCGGGAGATCGGCGTCGAAACCGGCGGATCGAACGTCCAGTTCGCGGTGAATCCGGACAATGGCCGCCTCGTCGTCATCGAGATGAACCCGCGCGTCTCGCGCTCCTCCGCCCTCGCCTCAAAAGCGACAGGCTTTCCCATCGCGCGCGTCGCGGCGAAACTCGCCGTCGGCTACACGCTCGACGAACTCGACAACGACATCACCGGCGCGACGCCGGCGGCGTTCGAGCCGACGATTGACTACGTCGTCACCAAAATCCCGCGCTTCGCCTTCGAGAAATTCCCCGGCGCCGAGCCGACGCTGTCGACCGCAATGAAATCCGTGGGCGAAGCCATGGCCATCGGCCGATCCTTCGCCGAATCCATGCAGAAGGCGCTGCGCTCCCTCGAAACCGGACTTTGCGGCCTCGACCCAATCCATATTCCGGGCCTTGGCGAAGGCGACGACGCCAACGCTTTCCGGGCGGCCCTCGCCGCGCCGACGCCGGACCGCTTGCGCGTGACGGCCCAGGCTTTCCGCCACGAACTGCCGCTCGAACAGATCCGGTCGATCACCCAATACGACCCGTGGTTCCTGGAACAGATCGCCGGCATCGTCGAAGCCGAAAGATTGATTGAGCGCGACGGCCTTCCCGACGACCCGGAAGCGCTCCGCCGTCTCAAAGCCATGGGCTTTTCCGACAAGCGCCTCGCCCAGCTCTGCGACGCCACGGAAAAACAGGTGCGCACTTTCCGGCGCGCGCGACATGTCCATCCCGTCTTCAAGCGCATCGACACCTGCGCCGCAGAATTCGCGGCGAAGACGCCTTACATGTATTCCGCCTACGAACCGTCTTTCGCGGGCGCGCCGGCCTGCGAATCCAATCCATCGGACCGGAAGAAGGTTATCATCCTCGGCGGCGGGCCGAACCGCATCGGCCAGGGCATCGAGTTCGACTATTGCTGCTGTCACGCCGCCTTTGCGCTCGCCGATATCGGCGTCGAGTCGATCATGGTGAACTGCAATCCGGAAACGGTTTCGACCGATTACGACACGTCGGACCGTCTTTATTTCGAGCCGCTGACCGCCGAAGACGTTCTCGAAATCGTCGCGAAGGAACAGGAGAAGGGCGACCTTCTCGGCGTCATCGTGCAATATGGCGGACAGACGCCCTTGAAACTCGCCGGGGTTCTTGAAAGCGAAGGCGTTCCCCTTCTCGGCACGCCCTATGACGCCATCGACCTCGCCGAAGATCGCGAGCGGTTCCAGAAGCTGGTGCAGAAACTCGGTTTCGTGCAGCCGAAAAACGCCACGGCGCCGAGCCGCGAAGTCGCCGCCGCTGTCGCCGAAGAAGTCGGTTATCCTCTGGTGACGCGGCCTTCCTATGTGCTTGGCGGCCGCGCCATGGAGATCGTGCGCGACAAGGCGGGGCTCGCCCATTATCTCGCGACGGCGCAGATCGAAATCAACGAAGACGAACCGTTGCTCCTCGATCATTATTTGCAGAACGCGGTCGAGGTCGATGTGGACGCGATCTGCGACGGCGAAGAGGTCTTCATCGCCGGCGTCATGGAGCATATCGAGGAAGCGGGCATCCATTCCGGCGACAGCGCCTGCTCCTTGCCGCCCTACACGCTTTCCGAAAAACTGGTCGGGGAATTGAAAGACCAGACGAAGCGCATGGCGCTCGAACTCGGCGTCGTCGGCCTGATGAACGTGCAGTACGCCATCAAAGATGACGTCATCTATCTTCTCGAGGTTAACCCGCGCGCCTCGCGCACCGTGCCGTTCGTCGCGAAGGCTGTCGGTCTTCCCGTGGCGCGCATCGCCGCGAAAGTGATGGCTGGCGCGAAGATCAAGGACCTCGATCTGAAATGGCCGGAGTTCACCCATGTGGCGGTGAAGGAAGTGGTCTTCCCCTTCTCGCGCTTCCCCGGCGTCGATACGGTGCTGGGCCCAGAGATGCGCTCCACCGGCGAAGTCATGGGCATCGACGTCAATTTCGACAAGGCGCGCGCGAAGAGCCTCATCGCCGCCGGCGCGCGCATTCCCATGAAGGGCTGCGTGTTCGTGTCGCTCAAGGATTCCGACAAGGCGCAGATGGTGAACGCCGCGCGCAAGCTCCTCGACATGGGCTTTTCCATCATCGCGACGGGCGGCACGGCGGATTATCTCAAAGCCCAGGGCCTCAACGTCTCGCGCGTCAACAAGGTGCTCGAAGGCCGGCCGCATATCGTCGACGCCCTCAAGAATGGCGAGGTGCACATGGTCTTCAACACCACCGAGGGCGCGCAATCGATCAAGGACTCGCGCTCGATCCGCACCACATCGCTCGCCCAGAAAATCCCCTGCATCACCACGGCTGCGGGCGCGCGGGCCGCGGTCCGCGCCATCGAGGCGATGCGGGCCGGCGATCTCGAGGTGGCGCCGCTGCAGGCCTACTTCGCGAAGATGTAGAATATCTATTACATTTCAATAAGTTGGGGCGAGTTCGGCCGGAATCCCCTTGAATCTTAGGACATTCAGGCTTAAATAGCCGGTCCGAAAATGAGCGACGGCCCGGCGAGACCCGCCCGGCCGCGCTATTTTTTTCGCTTAACCGTCAAGGCGGGGCCAATCCGGGCCGCGCCGCGCATATGGAGAGAAAGGGCGGAGACATGGAAAAGTTTCCCATGACCCTCGGCGGCTATCAAAAGCTTGAAGCCGACCTGAAAAAACTGAAGAACGAAGAACGCCCGGCGGTGATCCAGGCGATTGCGGAAGCGCGCGCCCATGGCGACCTCTCCGAAAACGCCGAATATCACGCCGCGAAAGAACGCCAAGGCTGGATCGAATCCCAGATTCTCGATTTGGAAGACAAATACAGCCGCGCCGAGGTCATCGACGTCTCCAAACTCGACGGCGACAGCGTCAAGTTCGGCGCCATCGTCACGCTGATCGACGAAGACACCGAAGAAGAAAAAGTCTGGCAGATCGTCGGCGATCTCGAAGCGGACGTCAAAGAACGCAAGATCTCCGTCTCCTCGCCCATCGCCCGCGCACTGATCGGGAAAACGGTGGGCGACAGCGTCGAAGTGCACGCCCCCGGCGGCGCGCGGTCTTACGAGATCGAGAAAGTGGTGTTCAAGTAAGCGCTGCTTGCTGGTGCCTCCCCACGCTTAAAGCGTGGGGCCCAACCTTCAATTGAACGCGCCTTTCGAAAGAAAGGCGCGTTTGTCGTTTCACCGCCGAAAGACAATTCGCGTCTGTGGCATATCTTGAATATCTGCGACGATCTAATCAGACGCATACTCTATGACATCGACCGCAGCATTAGCGCACTGTGATTTTAGGCGGGAGCGTTGCAGCGAAAGATTCTGAATTTCGACCTCTGCCACAGCTAGGCCCTCTTGATCCGCTTGACCAAAACTTCCCGCCACTAACTCATGCGCAAAAAACTCATATTTTTTAAGAACAGCGAAGATGGATTTTTCAAGTACCAACGATTGCTCTGAACAAGAAGCATAGTTAAGCAAGAGACTTTTTTCCACCTCAGTGACCTGTTCAGCCGCATTGCGTATGTCTTCTACTTTATTAAAACCCATTTTTATGCTGGATTCCAATCGAGCCACCAACTGCCCGATCTGGGCAGTTGCTGCAGAGTCTTCGTCATGAGTGCTCGTTTCATAGTTGTGCACAAGCCCAACAAACTTGGCCATCAACTCATTTCCTAACACGATAGATTCTTGCACATGATAGCCAGGACTACGCATGTCCATAGAACTCAATCGGGCTTTGCCGAGGATGTTTGCAAGCTCAATTAGACTTTCCCGTAAGGCTATTTCCGAGTGCACAAGCGTTTGGTATTCACTGACATTCCCAGCTACCAAAGAGTTATACTGCCCTCGCCATAATGAAACTTGATTTTCTGCCAATACCCTAGCGTCGGGAAGAAAATTTCGGACTTCTATAGCCAATTCCCGATGCTTGCCCTTAAGCTCATCCGTCAACGGCGGAAGGTCGGCTGTCAGCAATGCTGCTTCGTCTAGCAGACTTTCCGCTCTAGAAATTTTACTGCCAACCTCGTCCTCAGCGTTCTGAGCTGCCGTTACGCTTATCGATGCTCTTGCGAGAATCGGGTCGATTTCCGAAGACATTTGCAGAACCGAATAATAAAGGGTGACAACCTTCATTACCGCTTCAGCTTCGTGCAAAGCTGCTTCTAATTCTCGTGACTTTACGCTGGTCGCCGGACTAGTCTCAGTTATATCTGCTAATGCAGGATAAATGCTAAAAACGGAGACGACACCGCAAATCCATACCCAGCTAACTCTAATTATCTTAACTGCCAACATATTTTCCAGCATCCATACTACATAGTGGATCAAAAAATAGGCTTACTTAATAATATTAGATATAATCACTCTCCTCTCACCATCTCCTTCACGATAGCAGAGAGGCCGATCTGGCGGCGGCGTTTCAGGCGCTCGGCGAACAAGATTGAGCGCAGGAGTTCTTCGGACTCATCAAGCGCGTAATTGACGATGACGTAGTCGTATTCGGCCCAGTGGGACATTTCGGCGTCGGCTTTGGCCATACGTTTTTGCACGACGTCTTCCGGGTCCTGGGCGCGCTGGCGCAGGCGCCGCTCAAGCTCCGCGCGCGACGGCGGCAGGATGAAGACCTTTACGACGTCTTCGCCGGCGACTTCGTCGAGCTGCTGCGCGCCCTGCCAGTCGATGTCGAAGAGAACGTCCTTGCCCTGTCGCAGCGTGTCTTCGACGAGGCTCCTTGGCGTGCCGTAATAATGGCCGAAGACATTCGCCCATTCGAGGAACTCGCCATTCTCCTTCATGCGCATGAAGTCGTCTTCGGAGACGAAGAAATAATCCTTGCCGTGCGCTTCGCCGGGGCGGCGCGGGCGCGTTGTCGCGGAGATCGACAGCACCATCTCGCCGTCCTTGGTGAGCAGGCGGTCGGCGAGCGTCGTCTTGCCGGCCCCCGACGGGCTCGACAGGATGAACATCAGGCCCCTGCGGGCCACTTTGAGATCGCCGCCGATCATGGCTCGCCCCTACTCAATATTCTGCACCTGTTCCCGGACCTGATCGATCACGCGCTTGAGGTCAAGGCCGATGCGCTTAAGCTCCATGTCCTGCGCCTTGGAGCAGAGCGTGTTGGCCTCGCGGTTGAACTCCTGGGTCAGGAAATCGAGGTCGCGGCCGACGGCGCCGTCTTTTTCCAGCAGCGCCCGGCCCGCGCCGATATGCGACGATAGCCGGTCGAGTTCCTCCCGGACATCCGCCTTGATGGCGAGCAGCGAAGCCTCCTGCGCGAGGCGGTCTTCGGGGACGGCGCCGTCGAGGAGTTCCTTCAACTGCCCGGCGATCCGGTCGCGGATGGCCGCCGGCATGGCGGCAGCGTTGGCGGCGGCGTCTGCCGTCAATTTCTCAATCGTATCGAAATGCCCGGCGAGGACCGCGCCCATGGCTTCGCCCTCCGTGCGGCGCGCGGCGGCGAGGCCGTCCAGCGCTTCGGCGAAGGATTTGAGAAGCGCCGCCATCAGCGCCGCCCGCTCTTCCTCGCCCATTTCCTCTTCGGCCTGCTCGATGACGCCGCGGAGCGCCAGCAATCCGTCAGGGCGCGGCGGCGCGCATTCCGTCTGCAGGCGGATCTTGTCGACCATGGCGATGACGTCCCCCAGCATCGCCTCGTTGATCGTATAGCCCGCCGTTCCGCCGTCGCGGTTCAGGGTCAGCGTGATGTTGAGCGTCCCCCGCGCGAGTCGCGCTTTCGCGAGCTTGCGCATTTCCGGGTCGAGGGCGTCGAACCCGGCGGGAAGCCGTGTGCGCCATTCGAGCCCGCGTCCGTTGACCGAGCGCACCTCCCAGATGAAGCGCCAGCCCTCGTGAACGCCTTCGACCCGGGCGAAGCCGGTCATGGATGAGAGTGCGCCGGTCATCTTGAAAAAGTCACGTTGCGATCATCACTTTCCGTTTTTAGCCGCGCGTTGGCGCTCGATGCTGCGCCATTTGGCGACATTGGCGTTGTGCTCGCGCAAGGTCGACGCGAACACATGACCGCCGGTGCCGTCGGCGACGAAGAAAAGGTCTTCCGTGTCCGCGGGGTTCAACACTGCTTCTATGGACGCCTTGCCGGGATTGGCGATGGGCGTCGGCGGCAAGCCGCGAATGACATAGGTGTTGTAAGGGGTCTCGCCGCGCAGTTCGCTGACGCGCAGGCCCCGGCCCAGCGGCTCGCCTTGCGTCAGCCCGTAGATAATTGTCGGATCGCTTTCGAGGCGCATGCCTTTTTTCAGGCGGTTGACGAAGACGGCGGCGATGCGCGGGCGCTCCTCGGCGACGCCGGTTTCCTTTTCGACAATGGAGGCGAGGATGATCGCCTCTTCGGGCGTCGAAAACGGAAGCTCCATGGCGCGGTCGTCCCAGATGGCGTCGATCAGCGCGTCCTGATCCTTCATCATCCGCCGCAGAAGATTGTCGCGGGTCTCGCCGCGGATGAAGGCGAAGGTTTCAGGCAGCAGCTCGCCCTCGCCCGGCTCGACGGTGATCTCGCCTTCCAGCACTTCGTGTTCGTTCAGTAGGCGGATGATCTGCGCCGTGGTGCGACCTTCCGGGGCCGTAAAATAATGGAGGATGCTTTTGCCTTCACGAAGCTGGTCGATGATCTCTAGGACGCTCGATCGCGCCGGGATCAGATATTCGCCCGCTTTGACTTCGCTCTGCACGCCTTTAAGCCGCACGGCGGCGATGAAGATTTCCGGATGCTCGATGGCGCCTTCGTCTTCAAGCTGATGGGCAATGGTGGAGACGGCGCTCCCCGGCGGCAACAGGACGATGACATCCTCGCGCGCCGGACCCGGCTTCACCGCCGCCTGATAGCCGAGATAGCCCCCGACGCCGAGCGCAATCGCGGCGAGCAGCGCCAGGCCGCCGATGAAGAAAAGGAATGATTTCACCGCGCCGCCCTTCTGGCGCGCTTTCGCTTGCTCTGTTCCGGTCATCCCGTCTACCGCCAGCTCCCGCTCGATTCACCGGGGAGTTTAGCCGTCAACGCGCCGCATCACCAGAGAGGCGTTTGTCCCGCCAAATCCGAAGGAATTCGACAAGGCGATGTTAATCTCTTTTTTGACGGCCTTCTGCGGCGCGAGATTGATCGGCGTCGCAACAGCCGGATTCTCAAGATTGAGGGTCGGCGGCGCGATCCCGTCGCGCATGGCGAGAAGGCAGAAAATCGCCTCCACTGCGCCCGCGGCGCCAAGCAAGTGGCCGATGGAGGATTTGGTCGACGACATGACGAGGCCGTCCGCCGCGTCCCCAAAGAGACGCTCCACCGCTTTCAGTTCGATCTCGTCGCCCACCGGCGTCGATGTCCCGTGCGCGTTCACATAGTCGATGTCTTTGGGTTCGACGCCGGCGCGCTTCAGCGCCATCTGCATGGAGCGATAGCCGCCATTGCCGTCTTCGGCCGGCGAGGTGATGTGATAGGCGTCGCCGGAAAGCCCGTAGCCGATCACTTCGCCATAGATTTTGGCGCCGCGGGCTTTCGCTTTTTCATATTCTTCGAGCATGACGAAGCCCGAGCCCTCGCCCATGAGGAAACCGTCGCGGTCTTTGTCGTAAGGACGGGACGCCTTTTCCGGCGTTTCGTTGAAATGCGTCGTCAGCGCCTTGCAGGAAGAAAAGCCTGCTATGCCGATAGGGCAGATCGCGGCTTCGGCGCCGCCGGCGAGCATCACATCCGCATCGCCCAGCGCGATGAGACGCGCGGCGTCGCCAATGGCGTGCGCGCCCGACGAACACGCCGTCACAACGGCGTGGTTCGGGCCTTTCATGCCAAGTTTGATCGACACCCGGCCGGAGACGAGATTGATGAGATTGCCCGTGATGAAGAAAGGCGACACGCGGCGCGGGCCTTTTTCATTCAGCACAAGCACTTCGTCTTCTATGCCGGAAAGCCCGCCAATGCCGGAGCCGGTCATGACGCCGGCGCGTTCGCGCTCTTCTTCGTTTTTGAATTCGATGCCGCTGTCTTTGAACGCCATTTGCGCGGCGGCCATGCCGAAGACGATGAACGGATTCATCCGTCGCTGTTCGCGCGGCTCGACCCAGTCATCAGCGTTGAACGCCGCCTCGCCGGCTCTATCTCCGCCGCGCGTGCCGTCGCTAAGCGGCACGGACGCCGCGATGCGGCAGGGCAGGTTCGAGGCGTCGAACTGTTCGATAGGCCCGGCGCCCGACTCGCCGTTGATGAGCCGGCGCCATACAGGATCGACGCCCGCGCCAAGGGGCGTGACCAGTCCTAATCCTGTTACGACAACGCGGCGCATGAAGGGGCTCCGGACTTTGAAAGCCGAAAGGCCCTTCGCTTGATCCGGCCGGCGCCGATTACGGTTTTAAGAAAACCCGTCAAACGGCGCCGCCAAGGCGAAACGGCCCTATCGGCTCGTTATCGGGAAGAACAGCCGATTACGACTTTTGTTCTTCGATGAACTTAATGGCGTCGCCGACCGTCTGAATGGTCTCGGCGGCGTCATCGGGAATCTCAACATCGAATTCTTCTTCGAACGCCATCACGAGTTCGACAATATCAAGGCTGTCGGCGCCGAGATCGTCGATGAAGCTGGCTTTCGGCTCGACCTTGGCCGCATCCACATCGAGATGCTCGACAACAATTTTTTTCACGCGTTCTGCAAGATCAGACATTC
This sequence comes from Hyphococcus sp., assembly GCF_965267305.1. Classification (GTDB taxonomy): domain Bacteria; phylum Pseudomonadota; class Alphaproteobacteria; order Caulobacterales; family Parvularculaceae; genus Hyphococcus. Next base: position 1,006,073 of record NZ_OZ253945.1, read on the forward strand.
AACGCTCCTTCGAGTAAAACAGTTATTTACGATTTTCAGCGGAAACCGGAAAGAAGGTTTTCCAGCGGGGGTTAAACAGGGCCGCCCTGAAGCTCGTCCGGGGCAGGTTCGGGGGGCGAATTACGGCATATTGCAGATTGTTGCAACGCCAAAACCGCCATAGCCCGGAGGCCGCGGAGACCATTTTCAGAGACTATAACATCGCCATGCCGCCATTCACATGGAGGGTCTGGCCAGTGACATAGCGCGCCTCGTCTGAGGAGAGGTAGACCGCAGCCGCAGCAATATCCTCAGGAGCGCCCATGGCGCCGGCGGGAATCTTGCCGAGGATCGCTTCTTTCTGCTGGTCGTTGAGGGCGTCGGTCATGGCGGTCGCGATGAAGCCCGGCGCGATGCAGTTCACCGTCACATTGCGGCTCGCGACTTCCTGCGCCAGCGATTTAGACATGCCGATCATGCCGGCCTTCGAGGCGGCGTAATTCGCCTGGCCCGCATTGCCGGTGACGCCGACGACGGAGGTCACGCCGATGATGCGCCCGAAACGCTGCTTGGTCATGCCGCGCAAGCTCGCCTTCGCCAGCCGGAAATAAGCCGTGAGATTGATCTTGATGACCTCTTCCCAAGCATCGGGCTTCATCATCATCATCAGATTGTCGCGGGTGACGCCCGCATTGGAGACGACGATGTCGAGACCGCCCATGGCCTCCGACGCGGTCTTCGGCAGCGCGTCCACCGCGTCGAGATCGGACAGGTTACAGGGCGTGACGTGAACGCGGTCTTTCAAATCGCCCGCGAGCGCTTCGAGTTTTTCGGCGCGCGTGCCGGAAATGGCGACGCTGGCGCCTTGCGCGTGCAGCGCTCTTGCGACCGCTTCGCCGATGCCGCCGGTGGCGCCGGTGACAAGCGCCCGCTTGCCGTTGAGATCAAACATGCCGTCAGCCCTTTCTTCTGTTTTAGTTTATCTTTGACGGGGACGTCGTCTTAGATTTTCGCGAAGGCTTCGATGTCGCCCGGTTCGCCGACATTGAGCGTTTCCACATCGCGGTTGATGCGTTTGATAAGCCCGGACAAAACCTTTCCGGCGCCCACTTCGATGAAGAGTTCGCAGCCCTGTTTGGTCATGTGATTGACGCTCTCGGTCCAGCGCACGCGGCCTGTCACCTGCTTGACGAGGAGATCGCGGATCGACGCCGGATTGGCGACGTCTTTGGCGGTGACGTTGGCGACAAGCGTGGTCGCCGGCGCGACGATTTTTACTTCGGCCAGCGCTTCTTTCATGCGCTCGGCGGCGGGCGCCATCAAGGAGGAGTGAAACGGCGCCGAAACCGGCAGCAATTTCGCGATCTTGGCGCCGAATTCTTTGGCGCCGGCGCAAACTGCTTCGACGCGGGCTTTCTCGCCCGAGATGACGACTTGTCCCGGCGCATTGTCATTGGCGATTTCGCAAACGCCCGCGCCTGGCGCCGCGTCGATGGCTTTCTTCGCGCCTTCCATGTCGACGCCGATGAGCGCCGCCATGGCGCCCTCGCCCACGGGAACAGCCGCCTGCATCGCCTCGCCCCTGATACGAAGAAGTTTCGCCGTATCCGAAAGGCTGATGGCGCGCGCGGCGCAAAGAGCGGAATATTCGCCGAGCGAATGCCCAGCGACGAACATGGCGTTGGAAATGTCCGCGCCCGCTTCCGCTTCGAGGACGCGCATCGCCGCAATGGAATGAGCCATCAGGGCGGGCTGCGTATTGGCGGTCAGCGTCAGCTCTTCCATGGGGCCTTCGCGCATCAGCTTTGAGAGTTTCTGGCCGAGGGCCTCGTCGACCTCTTCAAAGACCTCGCGGGCCGCCGGAAAGGCGTCGGCCAGCGCCGCCCCCATGCCGACCGCCTGGCTGCCCTGTCCCGGAAATACAAAAGCTCGCGTCATCGCCGCGCCGCTGCTCCATAAAGTTAATCAGGCCCGCGGACATAGCGACGCTGGGGCTAGAGGGCAAGGTAGTGATGCGCTTCTCCTCCCCCGTTTACGGGGGAGGTGTCAGCCTCCGGGTCCGGCCAAGGGCCGGCCCGAAGATAAACTCCGCTGACGGAGGGGGCTTTTCTTCAAAAACACCCCCATCGTCCAGCCGCATCAATAAGATGCGTCTGGACACTTCCCCCGTAAACGGGGGAAGAGGGTGCAAAGCCACCAAGGTCAATCAGACAATGACCCCGTCGCCCATCCGCATCGCCAATATCTCAGACAATCCCGACCCGCGCTGGGCGTGGATCCGCGATCTCATGCCCGCCGACTTCGAGGTCGCAGGGCGGCGGCTTCATTGGGAGAGCTTTTCCATGGCGGCCGGCCGCCCGCGGGCGCTGGGCCGCTGGCGTGCCGGACGGGCGCTGGCGAAGGCGGCGAAACGCGAGCCCTTCGACCTCGTGGTCAGCCACGGCCCCTGGGTCACGGCCTGGACCGAGGCGGCGGCAGGAAGTGCAAAGGGTTCGGCGAAACACCTCGCCTTTTCTTTCAACTTCACCGACCTGCCCACAGGCCCCCGCAAGGGCCTGATGCAACAGGCCTTCAAGCGGGTCGAGGCTTTTGCTGTCTTTACCGACGCGGAACAAGGGCTTTACGCCGATTATTTCGGGATCGAGCGAGGCAAATTCCTGCGGGCGCCATGGGGCGTCGCCCCGCCCTTGAGCGGGCTTCAGCCGAAAACCGTTGAGGGCGAGTATTTCGCCGCCCTCGGCGGCGAGGCCCGGGATTACGCGGTTCTGTGCGAGGCGGCCCGGGCCCTACCCCAGACCCGCTTCATCGCCGTCGCCCGGCCCCATAATTTCGAGAGGCTCAATCCCCCGGAAAACCTCGAGGTCCGCTTCAATCTGCCCTTTGAGACGGCGTGGGGCATCGTTCAGCACGCCAGGGCCGCCATCGTCCCCTTGCGCTCCCGGGAGACCCCATGCGGGCTCGTGAGCCTTGTCGGGGCCATGCATCTCGGCAAGGCCCAGATCGTCACCGACGCCGCGGGCGCCGCCGACTACCTGAAAGACGGCGAAACCGGCCTCCTGGTCCCCGCCGGAGACGCCGCCGCCCTTGCCAATGCGGTTCGCCGCCTTGAGGCCGACCCGGCGCTCGCCGCCCGTCTCGGAGACGCCGCCAAAGCCTATGCCTCCTCCCATTGCAGCGAGGCCGACACGGTGCGGTTTTTCGAGGGGGTTCTGACCCGCTGGTTCGGCGGAAAATAAGCCGCTTCCGCCCTTGCCAAGCCAGGCCCCCTCCGCTATGTCCGCCGCCTTCACGAGCGACGGTCATGGGCGCCTGCTTTCGGGTGGGTTCAAGGGATGGTCCCTTAGCGTCATGAGCCGAAGGCCTTTTCTGTCGCCAGCAGACAGCGAAGCGTCTCCGTCGCCCTAAAAGGAGCTGGCTTCATGCCGCTATACGAACACATCTTTATTGCGCGTCAGGATATCTCGCCCGCGCAGGTCGAGGGCCTCACTGAAACGCTCGCCAAAATCGTCACTGACAACGGCGGAAAGATTGAGAAGTCCGAATATTGGGGCCTTCGCAATCTCCAGTACAAGATCAAGAAGAACCGCAAAGGCCATTACAGCCTTTTCAACATTTCGGCGCCGGCCGCGGCCGTGCACGAGCTTGAGCGTCAGGAAAAGATCAATGACGACGTTCTGCGTTCGCTGACCGTCAAGGTCGACGTCCTCGACGAGGAGCCCTCGCCGGTCCTGTCGCGCCGCGACAGAAGCGACCGCGACAGGGGCGACCGTGATCGTGGAGATCGCGACCGCGGCGATCGTGGTGATCGTGACCGGGGCGACCGCGGAGACCGCGGCGGCTATCGCGGCGATCGCGACCGCGGCGACCGCCGGTAACGAGGAAAGGACATCATCATGGCAAAACCGTTTTTCCGCCGCCGTAAAACTTGTCCGTTCTCCGGCGATGACGCGCCGAAGATCGATTACAAGGATCCGAAATTGCTTCAGCGCTTCGTTTCCGAACGCGGCAAGATCGTTCCGTCGCGGATTTCCGCCGTCTCTCACAAGAAGCAGCGCGAACTCGCGCGCGCCATCAAGCGCGCCCGTTTCCTTGCGCTCCTTCCCTATGTATCGGAGTAAGAACGATGGAAGTCATCCTTCTCGAACGGGTCGAAAATCTCGGCCAGATGGGCGACGTGGTGAAAGTGCGTTCAGGCTATGCGCGCAACTTCCTCCTGCCCCAGAAAAAAGCGCTCCGCGCTAATGACGACAACAAGAAAGTGTTTGAGTCCCAGCGCGCCGATCTCGAAGCGCGCAACCTCGAGCGCAAAAAGGAAGCCGAACAGGCCGCCGCGAAAATCGACGGTTCGTCTTTCGTCGTCATTCGCCAGTCATCCGAACTCGGCGTGCTTTACGGATCGGTGTCGACCCGCGACATCGCCGACGCCGCATCGGCTGGCGGGGTTCACATCGAACGCGCGCAAGTGCGTCTCGACAAGCCGCTGAAGTCGCTCGGCGTTTTCCCGGTTCGCGTCGTCCTGCATCCCGAAGTCGACGTGACTATCAACATCAACGTCGCCCGCTCCGAAGACGAAGCCGAACGTCAGGCGCGCGGCGAAAACGTGCTCGCGCGTCCTGAAGACCGGGCCGCCGAAGAAGAAACCGCCGAGGCTGCGCCCGAGTTCTTTGACGAAGGCGCCGGCGCCGCTGTTGAAAGCGACGAAGAAGAAAAGACCGAAGAATAACAAGAAGCGTTTTCGCATGAGCGAAAACGTCCCCGGCAAAGGGGAAAAATTTAGACGCCGGCTGACTTCTCAGCCGGCGTTTTTTTTGATCTAAGAAGCTGATGGCCGACGGCGCAACCAATGCACCCAATAAAAATCCGGGTACGGAGGATAAACTCCCCGTCAGCCTCGACGCCGAGCAGGCCATTCTCGGCGCTATCCTTTTCGACAACGAAATCTATTACCGCGTCTCGACCTTTCTTAAGCCCGAGCATTTTTTCGACCCCGTTCATCAGTTGATCTATGAGGCGGCGGGCGATCTCATCAATTCCGGACGTCTTGGCTCTCCTGTCACCATCGACACCTATCTTGCGACCAAGCAGGGTTATCTCGACGCGGGCGGCAAGCGCTATCTTGAAACCCTTGCGGCGAACGTTCCCTCGACCGCCGGCGCAACCGATTACGCCAAAATCGTTTTCGATCTTTCGGTCTGCCGCGGCCTCATGTCCATCGGCTCGGAAATGGCCGAGCGCGCGAAAATCGCGACGCTCGACGACTCGCCAACGCAGCAATTGCAAGATGCGGAACAGGCGCTCTACAAGCTCGCCGAAACCGGGAAGTATGGCGGCGGCTTCGTCAATCTGCGTTCGGCGCTGACCGAAGCCATCGAGATCGCCAACGCCGCGATCAAACGCGGCGGCGGGCTTGCAGGGATCTCAACGGGGCTGCGCGATCTCGACCGTCAGCTTGGCGGCCTTCATCCTTCGGATCTCATCATCCTTGCCGGACGTCCTTCGATGGGCAAGTCGTCGCTTGGCGTCAATATCGGCGTCAACGCCGCGAAGGCGTGGCGCGCGGAGAAACAGCCCGACGGGACCATGAAAACCGTCGAAGGCGGGAAAGTCGGGCTCTTCACGCTCGAAATGTCTGCGGAGCAGATCGCAACGAGGATCATTTCCGAATTTGCGCGCGTGCCGTCGGAAAAGATCCGCCGCGGCGAAATCGAACAGGAAGAGTTCGACAAGATCTATCATGCGACCCGCGAGCTCGAAACGCTGCCGCTTTATATTGACGACACGGGCGGGCTCTCGATCGCGCAGGTCGCGGCGCGCGCGCGGCGGTTGAAACGCCAGCACGGGCTCGACCTCCTCATCATCGACTACATTCAGCTCCTCACCGGCTCCGGCAAGCGCAATGACAACCGCGTGCAGGAGATGACGGAAATCTCGCAAGGCTTGAAAGCGCTCGCGAAAGAACTGAACGTCCCGATCATCGGCCTCGCGCAGCTTTCGCGTCAGGTGGAGCAGCGCGAGGACAAGCGCCCGCAGCTTTCCGACCTCAGGGAGTCCGGCTCCATCGAACAGGACGCCGACGTCGTGCTCTTCGTCTATCGCGAGAAATATTATCTCGGCCGCGCCGAACCGCGCGAAGGCACCGAAGAACACATCACCTGGCAAGCGAAGATGGATGAAGTCGGCGATATCGCCGAAGTCATCATCGGCAAACAGCGCCACGGCCCCATCGGCAAGGTCGATCTGCATTTCGAAGAGAAATTCACGAAATTTTCGAACCTCGCAGACGACCGCTTCCGCGGCGGCGGGTATTAGGGTTTCCATTCAGTTCAAGTGAGAGGCGAATAGCGTCGCCTACGCCTGCAGCGTTGCGCAGAATGCTGCATTGCAACCGCAGATTGATCGATTTTTTCAATCACGATAATAAAAATTATCACTTTTACATATAAATTGGGCGCCGATAGAAGTGATTCATGATGCACTTGATCGAAGTCATATCGTTATCCGCGTTTTGCGCTCCGATCCATTGCGACAGCGCCCGACCCAGAAGTGAGCCCTTGATCCAGTGGTCCGGCGCGATGGCGTATCCCAAGCGTTGAAAACATCATCTGAAATTCTGCACCGGAGAGGAAATCATGAAGCTAAAGACAAAGTCGGTTCTGATGGCGACGACCGCGGCGCTGACCCTCGCGCTAGCCGCGAGCTGCGGCAACAGCAATGAGTCGAGAGAAGTCGTCACGCCAACGCCGGAGGAAGTGGAAGACCAGGACAGCGCGACCGTAAAAGACTCCGCTGACATGACGGCGCGCGCCGCTGTCGAGCCGGGCGAGCCCAAATCAAACCAGTTCTGGTGGCCGGACTATCTCGACCTCAGCCCGCTGCGCCGTAACGACCCTGCCTCCAATCCCATCGGCGAAGATTTCGATTACGCCGCCGAGTTCCAGAAACTCGACCTCGCCGAAGTGAAAAAAGACATCGAAGCGGTGATGACGGATTCGCAGGACTGGTGGCCGGCGGACTATGGCCATTACGGCCCGTTCTTCATCCGCATGGCCTGGCACGCAGCGGGCACCTATCGCATGTATGATGGACGCGGCGGCGCCGGCGGCGGACAGCAGCGTTTCGAACCGCTCAACAGCTGGCCAGACAATGTCAGCCTCGACAAGGCGCGCCGGCTGCTCTGGCCGGTGAAACAGAAATACGGCAACGCCCTTTCCTGGGGCGATCTCATGGTCCTCACCGGCAATGTCGCCATGGAATCCATGGGCTTTGAAACCTTCGGATTTGCGGGCGGCCGCGAGGACGACTGGGAAGCCGAACTGGTCGACTGGGGCCCGGAAGCGGAAATGCTCGCCGGCAACCAGCGCTTCCATGGCGAAAGAGAGCTCGCCAATCCCCTCGCTGCGACCCAGATGGGTCTCATCTACGTCAATCCGGAAGGCCCGAACGGCAATCCCGATCCCCTCGCCGCAGCCCATGACATCCGTCAGGCCTTCCGCGGCATGGCGATGACCGACGAGGAAACCATCGCGCTGATCGCGGGCGGCCACACTTTCGGCAAGGCCCATGGCGCGCACAAACCGGATGAATGTCTCGCCCCCGAACCCGCTGCTGCGGGCGTTGAACAGCAAGGCCTCGGCTGGGTGAACACATGCGGCAAAGGCAACGCCGAAGACACGATCACCAGCGGCCTTGAAGGCTCGTGGACCGCGAACCCGGCCGAATGGACGCATCAATACTTCTCGAACCTCTTCAATTTCGAGTGGAAGCAAACCCGCAGCCCGGCCGGCGCCATCCAGTGGATTCCGACGGACGAAGCGGCGGCGAATCTGACGCCCGACGCTCATGACCCGAATAAGCGTCACGCGCCGATCATGTTCACCACGGACCTCGCGCTGAAAGAGGATCCGGAATTCCGGAAAATCTCGCAGCGCTTCCTTGAAAACCCGGAAGAGTTCGAACTTGCTTTCGCAAAAGCCTGGTTCAAGCTCACCCACCGCGACATGGGCCCGCGCGCCCGTTATCTCGGCGCGGAAGTTCCCGCCGAAGAACTGATCTGGCAGGACCCGATCCCCGCCGTCGATCACGCGCTGATCAACGCGCAGGATCAGGCCAAACTCAAAGCCGACATCCTCGCCACGGGCCTGACGGTTCCGGAACTTGTGCGCACGGCCTGGGCGTCGGCCTCGACCTTCCGCGGCACCGACATGCGCGGCGGCGCCAATGGCGCGCGCATCCGCCTCGCGCCGCAAAAGGACTGGGCGGTCAACGATCCCGCGAAGCTGTCGAAGGTTCTGACGGCGCTTGAGAAAGTCCAGACCGACTTCAACGCCGCGCAAACCGGCGGCAAGAAAGTCTCGCTCGCCGACGTTATCGTGCTCGGCGGCAATGCGGCCATCGAAAAGGCGGCGAAAGACGCCGGCCAAACGGTCAGCGTTCCCTTCACGCCGGGCCGCATGGACGCCTCGCAGGAGCAGACCGATGTCAACTCCTTCGCCTTGCTCGAACCGAAGGCGGACGGCTTCCGCAACTATCTCGGCGGCGCGCGCGACAAATCACCGTCGGAATTGCTGGTCGACCGGGCGAGCCTTCTGGGCCTCACCGTGCCGGAAATGACCGTGCTGGTCGGCGGCATGCGCGCCCTCGACGCCAACGCCGGCGGAACCGACCATGGAGTCTTCACCGACACGCCGGGAACGTTGACGAATGATTTCTTCATCAACCTCCTCGACATGTCGACGAAATGGGCGCCGTCGGATGAAGCTTATGTCTTTGAAGGCCGCGACCGCCAGACCGGCGATCTCAAATGGACGGCGACGGAAAACGACCTCGTCTTCGGCTCCAATGCGGAGCTGCGGGCCGTGGTCGAAGTCTACGCCTTCACCAGCGCCGAGAAGAAGTTCACCGACGACTTCGTCGCCGCCTGGACCAAGGTGATGAACGCCGACCGCTTCGATCTTAGAAAATCGTAAAAGGTCTGCATACGAATAAAAAAACGCCCGGCGGCGACGCCGGGCGTTTTTTCTTGAAACTTTAGCCCTCTTTCCGATCACCCCGGCGAAGGCCGGGGCCCAGCTAAAAAATAATGTCGGGCGAAGCCCGTCTTTTCATTTTGACTGGATCCCGGCCTTCGCCGGGATGGTCGGAGGATGAGACATCACAAAGCAGCCGCTGTCGCCTCGATCTCGATCAGCATCTCAGGAGAGGCAAGTTTCTCAAGCGGGATCAACGTTGCAGCGGGCCGATGTTCGCCCAACGCTTCGAGTTGCGCGGCGTGATAGGCTTTCATCCGGTCCATATCATAGCCGACGATGAAGACCGTCAGCCGGACGATGTCTTCGATGCGCGCATCGGCGCTTTCCAGCGCGATGGCGATGTTTTGGAAAACCTGCCGCGCCTGTTCGCTGAAATCAGGCGACAGTTTTCCGTCGCCCGCAAACCCGCCCTGCCCCGCAAGAAAAATCATCCGCGCGCCGGGCGCGACCACCGCCATCTGCGAGAAATGAAACCGCGTCGGATCGATGAGCCCCGGAGGGTTGGATAACTTCACGGACATGCGGCTGGCTCCCTCTTGTTTGCGTTCTTATCGCAACATTATGAGATGCAACCGCGGCAAACAACAAAATGCGCCCTGTTGATTGAGGCTTGGAGGGGGCGCAGGGGGCGGCGGCAAGTATAAGGCCATTCCGCAGGGGGTGGATAATTTTTCACCACCTTTTTTCCTGCCGTATACTGCGCGGCAGTCCGGACACTCGAGAGGCGGTGAGGCCTGCCGTTCCCATCGGTCCGGATCGCGGCGCGCAGGGCGCGAGGGTTGCGTAACGGAAACTCCTCGCGGGCTGGCCGGTCGCAGCGCCCGGGCTTTCTGACGGCATTTCAACGCTGGCGCCTAAGAAACGTCAGCGGTCGTCATTACGGCCGGGCCCGCCGACGCTGAAAAACGCTGCAAATGCGGGGCGTGATGCGCCCATGTGCTAATACCAAGCGACGAGGACGTTTCACGCCCCGCGCCTCTCATCTCATGCGTTCGGGCTCGCCGGAGCCGCGGCGGCGTTCATTCTCGCCCTTTTCCCGCCGCAAAAAGCCCCTTAAAGCTCGTTGATCCAGCCGCAGGACCGCCCGCCCCGATGAATGCAGACATGAAACCGCCAGTCCAGGAAGGACCGCATGTCGAGATCGATCTCGGCGCCGTCTGCGCCAATTTCGCGATGATCCTCGACGCGGCGCCGGGCGCGGCCGTCAGCGCCGCCGTCAAATGCAACGCTTATGGGCTCGGGGCCGCGCCCATTGCGCGCGCGCTTCATGAGCGGGAAAAATGCGATGAGTTCTTTGTCGTCTATGCAGAGGAAGGCCTCGCCCTTCGCGAGGCGCTGGGCGATGCGGGCCCGCGCATCTATTGTTTCGCCGGTCCGTCGGAAGAAACGCTGCCGATTTACGAGCGCGCCGGCCTGACGCCGGTCATCAACTCGTTGGCGCAAGCAGAGTTGTGGGCGAAACGCGGAACGGGCCCCGCCGCGGTTCACATCGACACCGGCATGAACCGCCTCGGCGCGCCGATGACCGAAGCGGCGGCGATTGCGGCGGTGAAGGGGCTCGATATTCCGCTCGTCATGAGCCACCTCGCCTGCGCATCCGATCCCGCGCATCCGAAAAACGCAGAGCAGCGCGCGGCATTCATCGAGACGGCGCAGAAATTCCCGGGCGCGCGGCTTTCGCTTTCCGCCTCTGCGGGCGCGCTGATGGACAAGGCTTATCAGTTCGATCTCGTCCGCCCCGGGATCGCGCTCTATGGCGGCAGCCCCTTTGACGAGGACGATGCGCGCATCTGCGCGGCCGTCACCCTTAAGGCGCCCGTCGTGCAACTGCGCGACCTCGCGCCCGGGGAAACGGTCGGCTACGGCGCGGCCTTCAGCGCCAAGGCGCCGACGCGAATCGCCACGGTCGCGCTCGGTTATGGCGACGGTTATCCGCGCAATACCGCGCCCGCCGGCGCCGCGATCGTGAATGGCGCAGCCGCGCCCATCGCCGGGCGGATTTCCATGGACTTCATCACGCTCGATGTGACGGGGATAAAGAATCCTGTGAAAATAGGTGATTATGCGGAATTTTTCGGGTCCCGCCTGCGCCTCTTCGACGCCGCCCGGGCGACCGGCCGCGCAACCTATGACTTGCTCACGGGGCTTGGCGGCAGGATTGATCGCCGCTACCTCTAAGGACCGCCAAGGGGAGCCTTCATGAACATTTTCGCCCAGACCGGCAGCGTCACCATCGACGCCCTGCGCGAGACCGGACGCATGGCCGAGTTCGCCGGGCGCGGCGCCCTCGCCTGGGTCCTGGGCCCGTTTTACTGGCGCGCGTTCTTCTCATCGCTGATCCGCATCGGCTTTACCTCCCTGCCCGTGGTCGGGCTCACCGCGGTCTTCACCGGCGCGGCGCTCGCGCTCAACATCTATGACGGCAGTTTGCGGTTTAACGCCGAAACCTTCCTGCCGCAGATTCTCGGCGTCTCCATCGTGCGCGAGCTCGGCCCCGTGCTCGCGGCGCTGATGGTCGCGGGGCGGTGTTCGTCGGCCATGGCCGCGGAGATCGGCACCATGCGCGTCACCGAACAAATCGACGCCATGTCGACGCTCGCCGTCGATCCCTTCAAATATCTGATCGCGCCGCGCATCGTCGCGACCGCCATCGCCCTGCCCGTGCTGGTGCTGGTCGCCGACATTATCGGCGTTTACGGCGGCTATCTCGTGGCGGTTTACGGTCTCGATTTCTCCGGGCCGGTGTTCATCCGCAACCTCGCCGAGTTTCTGGAAAACCGCGACGTCGTCAGCGGCCTGATGAAGGCCGCCGTGTTCGGTTTCCTGATCGCAGTCATGGGCTGCTATTACGGCTACCGGAGCCGCGGCGGCGCGCAAGGGGTCGGCGCCGCGACCCGCACCGCCGTCGTCGCCGCCGCCGTCGCCATTCTTGCATCGAACTATGTCATGACGTCTTTCCTTGTGGAGTTCTGAGAGAAGCCATGAGCGAAACGTCTCCCCACACCATCTGCGTGCGCGACCTGCATAAAGGCTTTGACGGCAATCAGGTCCTGCGCGGCGTCGATATCGACGTCGACAAGGGCCGGTCGCTGGTCATCATCGGCGGCTCCGGCTCCGGCAAGTCGGTCTTGCTGAAATGCATCATCGGCCTGATGAAGCCCGACCGCGGCACGGTCGAGGTCGACGGGCGCGACATCGCCCGGCACACGGACTCCGACCGGCGCTTCATGACCCAGCGCACCGGCATGCTGTTTCAAGGGTCGGCCCTTTTCGACAGTTTGAAGGTCTGGGAGAATATCGCTTTTCGCCTCCTCAACGCCGACCGCAAGTCGCGCAAGGCGGCCCGCGAAAAAGCCATTGACTGCCTGGCGCAGGTGGGCCTTGCGCCGGAGATCGGCGAGCTTCAGCCTTCCGCGCTTTCCGGCGGGATGCAAAAGCGGGTCAGCCTCGCGCGCGCCATCGCCGCCGATCCGGAGATTCTGTTCTTCGACGAGCCGACGACCGGTCTCGATCCGATCATGTCGGACGTCATCAACAATCTCATCGTCGAGCGCGTGAAGGCGATCGGCGCCTCGGCGATTTCGATCACCCATGACATGGCGTCGGCCCGCAAGATCGCCGACGAAATCGCCATGCTCTATCAGGGTCGCATCATCTGGCGCGGCAAGCCCGAAGACATCGAAAACTCCGGCAACCCCATGGTCGATCAGTTCGTGCACGGACGGGCGGAAGGGCCCATCAAGATGGCGCTGCGGCGAAGCTAGCCGTTCTTTTTTGGCTTCACCAGAGTCTGCGGCCGCATGCGCTGCGCTTCGGAAAACAGCGAATAGGTCTTGTTTACATAATTCGACACATCAAGGATGCTTTGCATGTACTTCTCAAGTTCGGGGGTCATCTCCTGCTCCACGAGACGCACATGCGCGGACGGATTTTCCGTTTCGAAATGAATGTAAAACCACGGCTCGCCGCGTTTCAGCACCAAGGGCTTGGTGACGTCATACCACTCAAAGCCCCAGCTCAAGGGGCGCGGCCAGATATGCGCGGGAAACCGCCCGCCCATCTGCAGGCCGGGGCGCGGCGTCGGAAAATAATGAAGATAAGGCGGCGTCTGCACAATGTAGCAGGGATCATCTGCAACGAAGACATAAGGCGCGATCACTTGGATGAGCGGGCGTTCCGGATTGCGCCATTCATGCTGCGGATGCAGGATCATCATTTCCCGAAGTCCCGTCTGGCGCATGCCGGATTTTTCGCCATCCGCATCGACAAGCGTCAACTGCCCGTTCGGCTGGCGCTCGAATTTGAGCGTCAAATCGACAGGGCACGGAACGATGAAATGCCGGCGGTCGAAATCGACAGCTGCGGGACAAACCTGCACCGACTTCGACGAAACCGGCTTCGGATCGTTGCGCGAAAAGGGCTGCGGCGCGGCCCAGATGACCGAAGCTTTCTGCGCCCGCACGGTCCATCCGACCGTAATCGTGCGCTTCTTTCCGCGTTCGTCCGCGGCGCGCGCATCCTGTTCTTCGGCGAAATAACCTTCCCAGCCCGCTGAAGCATCCATGTTTCACTCACCGTCGCGATTAAAAGAAGTCAGTATCACAAGCGCTCACAAGATTGAAAATTCATTATGTCGCATAATCAGCGCGATTCGTCGATTTAAGCCTTTGACCGCCTTCATCCCGGTTTTCTTGCAATCATCCTGACGCCCGGTTTCAGATGCGGCTTAAAAAACACCGGCGAGAATCCCGTTTTGGTAAAAAGAATACGCAACCCCTTGCGCGTGAACAGCGTCAGATGCTCCGGCGGCTTCACGGATTTCCAGGCCAGAAATTCGCGCGGGCGACGGAAGTGACCAGCGTCCGGCGTCGTCAGAAAGACAAGCCCGCCCGGCGCGAGCCGTTGGAAGACCGCGCTCGCGAGCGCTTCCGGATCGATGACATGTTCGATAATCTCCGCGAGAAAGATCAGGTCATATTTTTCATCGGCGGACAGATCGCCGATCGCGCCCACATAGTGTTTCACCTGCGAAAAGAGTTCGCGCCCTTTCGCGACCGCCGCTTGGTCAAGCTCAACCGACGACGCGTCAAAGCCGAGCCGTCTCGCGCCCTCCGCCGCCGTGCCGATGCTGCCGCCCACATCGAGAAAACGCCGCCCTTTGGTCAGCAACATGAGCGGACGAATGCGCCGCATGGCGCGCGCGATTTTCTTCTCGGCTTTCGCTTCAAACGACCCGGCGGCGTGATAGTTCTGATAGAACGCCGAAACCTGCTCCGGGCGCGGCATGGGAAAGACGGCGACCGAACCGCAATCCTTACACTGCCGGAAGACAGGCGCATCCTCCGCGACGCCGCAGGCCCGCGCCGCCTCGAGCCGCATGGGGCCGTCTTCGCGCTCAGCCGCAGCGCGCTCCCAGTCGGCCCATGCCGCAATGGTCTCGCGCAACGCCGATCCGCAGGCGGGGCAACTATCCGTCATGCGCCACCCCGCAGCGGCCACTGGCCGAGAAAGTCGTAGCGCGTTTCGCCCACATGGCTGGCGACAAGCGCAAACTCTTTCACCTGCCAGCCGATCGGCTCCTTCGTAGGATGCGATTCCTCTGTAAGCCCGTGTGCGTAAAGCAATGTGATATGCGGGGTGAAGTCGAAGGACGCATACCGATTGAGCCCTTCCTGCTTTAGCGCCAAACCAAGCTGGCGATACAGGCCTAACAACGGTGCCTCGCCTTCATTGCATAACAAAACCAGGGGAAACCCGTCTGACTTCTTCGTCCAGCTCTGCGCAGTGCTAAAACAAACTGTAAAAGGTTCCGCCTTTATACTTTCTGCGGCTCGTCCGGCAGAGTCAATTTTTGCAAGATCATATCCGCCAAGATTTTGCAGCGAGACATGAAAGTGATCGGCCAGAAAAGGCCTGCCTTTTAGGTGATGCGCTGCTCGCAATTCTTCAGCGAGCGCTTCAAGTTTCTGCGCGGCCTCCTCCTCGGGAAACAGGGCGAAGAACAGGTTTAGACGCTTCGCAGTCATATTGACTATAGCGACAACCGGCTGACTTCGAGCCCGGTCCCCACGGGCAAAAGCACGCTGCTGATCCCCGGCTTGGCGCGCACGGCGCACACATATCGCTCAACGCTTTCCCCGCCGGGAAAGATGATGTTATCCGCAACGATAATAGCGCCCTTGTTCAGCTTTGGAAAAAACGCCTCGAGGCAAGCGACATACATGTCCTTCCAAAGATCGAGCAGGACGAAATCGGCTTTCGCCGAAAGTTGCTCGATGAGATCGACCGCATCGCCAGTCTGAAAGTCGATAAGGTCCGCGAGCCCCGCCTTTTCCGCCATTGCTTTTGCTTGCTCGGTTTTCGCCGCATCGATCTCCAGCGTCGTCACCCGCCCGCCCGATGCGCGCGCCGCTTCGGCGAGCCATATGCCGGAATAGCCGAACGATGTGCCGATTTCGAGAATATGCGGCGCCTTCATGCTGCGCGCGATCAGGTTGATGAGCTGACCTGTGTCCGGCCCGACCGACAGCATGTGCCTGTCGAGAAAATCGGAACTGCTTTTGCCTTCGCGTTCCTTGCGCTCGCGCTGCATGCGCTCGTGATATTCGGCGAGAACGGCGGTGACTTTGTTGTCCATGGGATCTACTCCCACTCGATGGTTCCCGGCGGCTTGCTCGTCACGTCATAGACGACGCGGTTGACGCCGCGCACTTCGTTGATGATGCGCGTGGCGCAGGCCCCGAGAAATTCATGGGGGAACGGATAATAATCCGCGGTCATGCCGTCGGTCGAGGTGACGGCCCTGAGCGCCAGGACATGATCGTAAGTGCGCTCGTCGCCCATAACGCCAACCGTTCGTACAGGGAGCAGCACCGCAAACGCCTGCCAGATGGCGTCATAGAGACCCGCCTTCCTGATCTCGTCGAGATAGATGGCGTCGGCCTTGCGCAGAATATCCGCCTTTTCCTTCGTGACTTCGCCGGGAATGCGGATCGCAAGGCCCGGCCCCGGGAACGGATGGCGGCCGACGAAATGCTCGGGAAGCCCGAGTTCGCGGCCGAGCGCCCTCACCTCGTCCTTGAAGAGTTCGCGCAAGGGTTCGACCAGTTTCAGATTCATCCGCTCCGGCAGGCCGCCCACATTGTGATGCGACTTGATGGTCACCGAAGGCCCGCCGTCGAAGGAGACGCTTTCGATGACGTCGGGATAGAGCGTCCCCTGCGCCAGGAATTCCGCGTTCTCGATTTTCGAGGCTTCCTTGTCGAAGACGTCGATGAAGAGCGATCCGATGATCTTGCGCTTCTTCTCCGGGTCATCGACGCCCGCGAGCTTGCCGAGGAACAAATCCTCCGCCTGCACATGAATGAGCGGAATGTTGTAGCTGTCCCGGA
This sequence comes from Hyphococcus sp., assembly GCF_965267305.1. GTDB lineage: Bacteria > Pseudomonadota > Alphaproteobacteria > Caulobacterales > Parvularculaceae > Hyphococcus. The sequence continues at coordinate 1,022,472 of NZ_OZ253945.1, forward strand.
AGAGGCGCACGACCTCCTCCCCTTCGCCGGCGCGCATCAGCCCGGTGTCGACGAAAACGCAAGTGAGCTGCTCGCCGATAGCTTCATGGATAAGCACCGCGGCGACCGATGAATCGACGCCGCCGGAAAGGCCGCAAATGACGCGCGCATCGCCCACCTGTTCGCGGATCTGGGCGATGGCTTCTTCGCGGAACGCCGCCATGGTCCAGTCACCGGAAAGCCCCGCGATCTTGTGCGTGAAATTCTTCAAGAGCTTCGCCCCGTCCGGCGTGTGCATCACTTCCGGGTGGAACTGGACGGCGTAGATATTGCGCGTTTCGTCGGCGATGGCGGCGAAAGGCGCGCCGTCGGATTTGGCGATGATCTCGAAGCCCGGCGGGATCGCGTTCACGCGGTCGCCATGGCTCATCCACACCTGGTGGCGCGTCCCCGGCTCCCACACGCCTTCGAAGAGGCGGCTCGATTTCACCACATCCACCATAGCGCGGCCGAATTCGCGATGGTCGGAGCTTTCGACATCGCCGCCGAGCTGGGCGCAGATCGTCTGCTCGCCATAGCAGATGCCGAGGATCGGCGCGCCGTAATCGTAGACGCCCATGTCGGCGCGGGGGCTGGTCTCGATTTTGACGCTGGCCGGGCCGCCGGAAAGGATGATCGCCTTCGGCCGGAAATCGTCGAGGAACGTCTTGTCGACGCGGTTGAAGGGGTGGATTTCGCAATAGACCCCGGCCTCTCGAAGGCGTCGGGCGATAAGCTGGGTCACCTGACTGCCGAAATCGACAATCAGCGCGCGGTCGTGCTGGGCGGCGTGGGGATCGAGTGTCATGTTGAGCCTTTAGCTGAGTCTGGCGGCGGGGTCACGCCTCTTTTCGCAGGCGCAACAGCCCAAACCCTGCCGCGACCCGTATGGGGCCCGAACCTATAGGGAGAGAGGCGCGGGGCGTGAAACGTCCTCGTCGCTTGGTATTAGCACATGGGCGCATCACGCCCCGCATTTGCAGCGTTTTTCAGCGTCGGCGGGCCCGGCCGTAATGACGACCGCTGACGTTTCTTAGGCGCCAGCGTTGAAAATGCCGCCAGAAAGCCCGGGCGCTGCGACCGGCCAGCGCGCGAGGAGTTTCCGTTTCGCAACCCTCGCGCCCTGCGCGCCGCGATCCGGACCAGTGGGAACGGCAGGCCACACCGCCTCTCAATGTCCGGACTGCCGCGCAGTATAAGGCAGGAAAAAAGGTGGTGAAAAATTATCCACCCCCTGCGGTTTGGCCTTATACTGGGCCGGCCCCCCTCACCCCTCCGGGCCCCGTCTTGACCCTCGCGCTGATGTCGCCGACCCTCCGCCAGGCAAACTAGGGGCGGCGATGACGAGATTTTTAACAAGCTTTCTGGCGGGGATTTTCTGGAGTCTGGCGAGCGCCGCAGCGAGCACGCAGACCTATGTGCTGGCGCCGGACCGCCTGTTCGACGGCGAGGCCATGCGCGAGGGCTGGCGCGTGCGCGTCGAAGACGGGCGCATCGCCGCTGCGGGACCGCAGGTGAGCGAGGCCGGCGCGGAGGTCATCGATCTTTCCGGCATGACGCTGACGCCGGGCCTCATCGACGCTCATTCTCATGTCCTGCTCCACCCTTACGACGAAACCTCGTGGGACGATCAGGTCCTGCGCGAATCCGTCGCCGAGCGGTCGGCCCGCGCGGTCAATCATCTGAAAGCGACGCTCGACGCCGGCTTCACGACCTTGCGCGATCTCGGCAGCGAAGGCGCCGGCTACGCCGATGTGGGCCTGCGCCAGGCGCTCGAGAAAGGCGTCATCGAGGGGCCCCGGCTCATTGTCGCCGGTCCCGCCATCATCGCCACCGGCGTTTACGGGCCGAAAGGATTTCACGAGGGCGTTACGGTTCCCAAAGGCGCGGTGGAAGTCAGCGGCATTCCCAACCTGATCGAGGAAACGCGCCGTCAACTTGGCGGCGGCGCCGACTGGATCAAGGTCTATGCGGATTACGGCTGGGGACCGACGGGGGAACCGCGGCCCACTTTCTCCGTGGACGAATTAAAGGCGATTGTCGAAACCGCGAAGGCCGCCGGCGCGCCGGTTGTCGCTCACGCCGGAACCGACGAAGGCATGCGCCGCACCATCGAAGCAGGGGTCGAGACGATTGAGCATGGCGACCGGGGCACGCTCGAGACCTACCGCCTCATGGCGCGCAAGGGGGTCGCCATCTGCCCGACGCTGGGCGCGGTTGAAGCCAACATGCGCTACCGGGGCTGGGACGGCGATCCGGCGACGGCGCCCACCCGCATCACGGACAAACACACACAAATGGAGCGCATCCTTCGCGCCGGAACGCCGCTCTGCAACGGCTCCGACGTCGGCGTCTTCGATCATGGCGACAATGCGTGGGAGCTTGAACTGATGGTCGACTATGGCGTGACGCCGCTCGCCTCGCTGAAAGCCGCCACATCCGGCAATGCGAAAATCCTGCGTCTCGAAGATGAGATCGGCGCAGTCAAACCCGGGCTCATCGCCGACCTCGCCGCTTTCGCCGGCGATCCGTCAACCGACATCTCCGCTTTGCGTAATGTTCAGTTCGTCATGCAGGGCGGAAAGATTATCAAACAGCCTTAGCCAGCACCGCCACGAAAAACCCGTCGGCGCGGATTTTGTCCGGCGTCAGTCGGATCGCGCGGTCTTGGGTGACGCAAGGTTCGAGCGCTGTGCGGCCTTCTTCGGTCAGCAAACCCGATTGCTCCATGAACGAGAGCGCAGGCGCGCGCGCAAACTCCGAATGCGTTTCAAGAAACGCCACGAGCCGATCCTCGTTTTCCTCCATCAGGAAGGAACAGGTGACCCAGACGAGGCGTCCGCCGGGTTTCACATAGCGCGCCGCCTCAACGAGAACGGCGTCCTGTTCCGCCATGCGCGTTTCCAATTGCTTTCCGGTCAGCCGCCATTTGGTGTCGGGATGGCGCCGCCATGTGCCTGCGCCGGTGCAGGGCGCGTCGACAAAAACGACATCCATCTTGCCTTCAAGATCGTCGAGTCCCTCCCCGCCCGCGGGAGACCGTATCTGAAGATTTCTGACGCCCGCGCGTTTGGCCCGGTCGAATAACGGTTTCAGGCGCCGCGCATCGCGGTCATAAGCGTAAAGTTGTCCTGTATTCTCCATCATCGCCGCCAGGGCCAGCGTCTTGCCGCCGCCGCCCGCGCAATAGTCGAGCACTTGCGCGCCTTTGACGTCGCCCGCCGCGCTCGCCGCGAGTTGAGAGCCCAGATCCTGCACCTCAACCCAGCCCTTGTTGAAAGCCGGGATGACGGTGACGCCCGGCGCCTTTTCGCTGGGGTCGGGCGCTGCAATGCGCGCGGCGGTTTTGAGCAAAGGGATGGCGTCGGCCTTTACCGGTTTCAGAGCGGCCAGCGCTTTTTCCGGCGTGGTTTTGAGCGTGTTGATCCGCAAGTCGATGTCGGCGCGTTCGGAGAACGCGTTCATGACCTCGTCAGCGCGATTTTCAAACACACGCGTCACATGCGGCGCCAGCCAGCCCGGATAATCCGCAACATGCCCGCCCTCCCGATCATCCCCGCGAAAGCGGGGATCCATATCTACGGGACTGCTCTTTGTGTCCTGGATCCCCGCCTTCGCGGGGATGATCGGTTGAGAGAGTTTTTCTTTTTCCTTATCCGTCAGCGCGCCAGGCCCGTGTTCTTCCGTAGCGGCGGCGGCAATCTCTTCGGCGGTCTGACGCCACAAAAAGCGCAAGGCGCCAAGAACGGCGGCGCGCCCGCTTTCATCCTCCATCGATTTCGCAAGCGACTTGCGACGACGCAGCACGTCAAGGCACAGCCCCGAGATAAAAGCACGGTCCTTCGCGCCGGCAAAACGGTTCACGCGCGACCAATCGGCGATGGCGGTTTTCAGCGGCACGCGCCGCGCCTCGAAATCCTCCAAGATTTCGATCGCCGCACTGATCCGTCCGCCAAGCCGCATTCATTTCAACCTTTCAAAATAAAAACGCCGCGATCGGTCCCTTTACGGACAAATCGCGGCGCATGAAAGAGGCGCTGCGCCTATTCGTCGAGACAGGGCTCGATGGCGGCGCGCAGTTCCGCGGAGGAATTTTCGTAATCGTCCATGGTGACAAGCGCGAGCTGCTCAGCCTGAAGGTCAGCATGGCCCGACACCGCGTCGGCGATGCAGGCGCAAGGCTCCGCCGGAACGCCGTTATTAGCGGCAAATTCCTCGCAGGCCGACTGCGAGTCGCTGGCGAGCGCGGCGCTGGCGACGAGCGCCATGGCGCCCGCGAGAACGAATGATCTTTTCATCGGTAAACTCCCTAAGTCTTCTTTCTTGGCAATTCCTTGGGCCCCCTTGCCGGCTCACGCGACGCCCCGGCCTGCCCGGCACGAGACTATTCGATTTTCACGGCGTTTTGAATGCGTCTTGCGGGGCGCCGGCGCGCTAATCCTTGTCTTCAAGCGAATTTCATTTGCACTAAAGCGCAGTCAGACTCTGTCCAAGCCCCCCAGACTTGTTTAGTTCGGCGTCGGATAATTCGGGGCTTCGCGGGTGATGGCGACGTCGTGAACGTGGCTTTCCTTCAGGCCTGCATTGGTGATCTTCACGAACTTGGCGCGTTTCTGCATTTCGAGGATCGACGGCGCGCCGACATAGCCCATGGAGGCGCGGACGCCCCCGACAAGCTGGTGCAGGATCGGGCCGATAGGGCCTTTATACGGCACCCTGCCCTCGATGCCTTCGGGCACGAGCTTCATCTGCTCCTTCACATCCGCCTGGAAATAGCGGTCGGCGGAGCCGCGCGACATCGCCGTGATCGAGCCCATGCCGCGATAGGATTTGTAGGACCGGCCCTGATAGAGAAAGACCTCGCCCGGCGCTTCGTCCGTACCCGCCAGAAGCGAACCGATCATGACGCAATCGGCGCCGGCGGCGAGCGCTTTCGCCATGTCGCCGGAATATTTGACGCCGCCATCGGCGATGATGGGAACGCCCGCTTCGCGTCCGGCGCGCGCGGCGTCCATCACGGCGGTGAGTTGCGGCACGCCGACGCCTGCGACGATGCGCGTCGTGCAGATGGAGCCCGGGCCGATGCCGACTTTCACCGCATCGGCCCCGGCGTCGATCAGCGCCTTCGTCGCCTCATAAGTCGCGACATTGCCGGCGATGACCTGCGTCGCGTTGGAGGCGCGTTTGACACGCGCCACCTGGTCCACGACTTTCGAGGAATGGCCATGCGCCGTGTCGATAACAATGACGTCGCAGCCGGCGTCGATCAACGCTTCGATGCGCTCGTAACCTGCATCGCCCACGGAAGACGCCGCCGCGACCCGCAGGCGCCCCTCGGCGTCCTTGCAGGCGAGAGGATATTTCTGCGCCTTTTCCATGTCCTTGACAGTGATGAGGCCGACGCAGCGGTAATCGTCATCGACGACAACGACGCGCTCGATGCGGCGCTTGTGACAGAGCGCGCGCACTTCGTCCTGCGTCGCGCCGGGTTTCACCGTCACGAGATCCACCGCGGTCATCAGATCGCGAACCGGCTGGTCGAGATTGCGCGCAAAGCGCATGTCTCGATTGGTCAGGACGCCCACCAGCTTGCCGACGCCGTTGGCGTCGCGATTTTCGACCACCGGAAAGCCGGATATGTTTTTCTCCAGCATGATCTCCTGCGCGGTCGCGAGGCTGTCATCCGGCGTCAGCGTCAACGGGTTCACCACCATGCCGCTCTCGAAGCGTTTGACCCGGCGCACATGCTCCACCTGCTCGTCGACGGAAAGATTGCGGTGGAGCACGCCGATGCCGCCATTCTGCGCCATGGCGATGGCCATCTCCCCTTCCGTCACCGTATCCATGGCGGAGGAAAGGATCGGGATGTTGAGCGTGATCGTGCGGGTCAGCCTTGCGCGCACATCAACCTCCGACGGCATCACTTCGGACGCGCCAGGCTCCAGGAGCACATCGTCGAATGTCAGCGCTTCACGGATATTCATTACTCCCTCCTCAGGCGAGTTCTACTGGGTTAAGCGGTTCGTCATCATAGTCGGCATGGGCGCCGGTCGTACTGAAATGGCGAGAAACATAAAGCCTGGTGAGATGCGCGAGATCGCGCGCCTGCGTCACCGCGCAATAGGAATACCAGATGCTCAGCAACACCAGGATCAGCAGACAGATCACGAAGTTGATGAACGCCCCCATGCCGTAGTCGTCCACGAAATTGGCGACAACCGCCGGAAAGAGCTGATTGAGAAGAACCAGCGCGCCAACCGGCACGGATATATTGACGACGAGATTGAGACGCAGCGCCGCCGCGGCGCGCTCGAGATTTATTTCTGTGCGCTGGAGGAAACAGCGCAGCGCGGCGCCTTCAAGTCCATTCAGAAGATCGTAAAGCACTCTCTTGCGGGATTGGCGCAGCAGACGCTGGATGCGGTCTGCGCCCGTATCCACGCTGACGCCGCTCAGCCAGCTCAGACGCGGACGCATGGCTTTCGGGGTCGCAAACAGCTTTGTCGCCTGCTCCCACGCAGGGTCAATCTTGTCGCGTTCCGTTTTTTGCACATCCTCTTTCATGATCTATGTCCGTAGCGGGACGGAATGAAAAAGGGCGAGGCTTCCTGCACCCTGTAAATTTCGGCGAGGCGCGCTTCATCCTTGCGGATCGCCTCGGCGGTTTTCGCCATGCGCCCGCCGCGACCCAGCATGTCATCGGCGATGGCGACGATCCGCGTATTCGGAAACGCCGTGGGCGACGCGGCGGCGAGGGCCATGCCGATCTCTTCTTCATCGGCGTGAGGGTTGTGCAGACAGGCGGCGATATAGGCGGTCGCCGTCGACCGGCTCATCCCGGCCCAGCAGTGCACCAGCAAGGGATCGTCCGGCGTCCAGTTTTTCAGAAATCCGATTACGGTTTCGACGTGACGTTCTCCCGGCGCGTCGCGCTCGCCCATGTCGGCGAGAATGTCATGCACCTCGACCCGCATATGCCGGTCATCGCCGAAGCCTTCAAAACTTGGAAAGTCGGAGCCCGGCGACAGGAGGCTGATGATGTGTGCAGACCCCGCCGCCGCATGCGCGTCGTGAACGTCCCGCAAGGAAGAAATCCAGATTTTCATGAACGCCCCCTAAAGCCCGTCGCCACCACATATTTCTCCGCCGAGTCCGAGCGCGACGCTTTCGGCTTCACATGCTTCACGGTCTCGAAATTCTTTTTGAGGCGCGTCAGGAGCTCGCCCTCCGCCCCGCCGGCGAAAACCTTGCACACGAACGCCCCGCCGGGCGCAAGCACGTCTTCGGCGAAATCGAGCGCGACTTCGGCGAGCGCGACGATGCGCAAATGGTCCGTCGACTGATGGCCTGTGGTCGGCGCCGCCATGTCGGAGAGCACCACATCCGCGGGCCCGTCGAGCATCGCTTTCAGTTTGTCCGGCGCTTCCTCCTCGAGGAAATCCATTTCGAGAATGTCGGCGCCGGGCACGGCGGGCACATGGAGATAGTCGATGCCGACGACCTTGCCCTTTTTGCCCACGGCCTTCACCGCGACCTGCAGCCAGCCGCCGGGCGCGCAGCCGAGATCGACGATGCGGCCGCCCGGCTTCAGCAGCCGGTGCTTTTCATCCATTTCGAGGAGCTTGAACGCGGCGCGCGACCGCCATCCTTCAGCCTTCGCGCGCTTCACATATGGGTCGTTCAATTGCCGGTCGAGCCACAGGGTCGAGGCGAGATCGCGCTTTCTGGCGGTCTTCACATTGACGCGAAGCTGGCGCGGCTCGTTGCCGCCAGCCTGCGGCGCATCCTTCTTGCGCGAGCGCTTTTCAGGCTCAGCGCCAAGCGCCGTTGTCGCGATGTTGGTCTTTTTCGCGCGCTTCCTGCGTTTCGCAGGCGGTTTCGATGAGGAATTGCGTCGCTCCATGGGCCTTCATAGCGGAGTCTCCTAGGGTTTCAACCGGTTTTTGACGCGCTGCGGCAGGGCCCGCCTGACGGCCTGAAACCGCCCCTTTCGCCTTGAAATCCGGTCGTTTCGCCGCTTTGGAGCGGAAAATCGCGGCGAGCGACATCCAAAGGGGGTTATGGGCGCATCTCATAGCTACAATCCCGGCGGCGAACGCCGGAAAGCAAAGAAAAGGAATGTGAGTTATGGGCGAAGATGTTCTCATCCCCATGGTGGTTTTCGGCTCCCTCGCCGCAATCGTCATATCGGCCTTCTATTTCAGCTATAAAAAGCGGACGGTGGTCTACGACGCGATCAAGGTGGCCATCGAAAAGACCGGCACGGTGGACGCCGCGCTGGTGGAAGCGATCATCCGCGACAATGTCGGCCCCTATGCGGACCTCCGCAAAGGCATCATTCTGATCGCGGTCGCCGCGGCGTTCATGATACTCGGCGTCTTCGTCGACGATCAGGAAGCGGTCGGCCCGATGATCGGCGTCGCGTCCTTCCCCGGTCTCGTCGGCCTTGCCTATGTGGCGTTTCACTTTTTCGCGCCCAGAGAGCCAACGGTCTAGGCGCCGAACGCGCGGGAGGTCTCCACTTCATGGAGCCGACAGACATCGAACTCGTAACGCTGGCGAAGGCGGCTCAGGACGAGCGCGCCTTCGCGGCGCTCGTCCGCCGGCATCAGGCGCGGCTGCGCGCGTTTCTTGTTCGTCTCTGCGGCGACGCCTCCCTCGCCGACGACATTGCGCAAGACGCATTCATCAAAGCCCATGCCGGTCTTTCCGGGTTCAAGGGCGGCGGGTCGTTCCGCTCCTGGCTTTACGCCATCGCCTATCGCGAATTTCTGCAGGATGCGCGCAAGGCAAAGGCCGCCGCGCGGCTTGAAGGGGCCTTGAAAGAGAACGCGGCGCCCGAGGCCGGCGCCCTTCAAACAGGGCTATCGCTCGATCTCCGACGGGCCTTAAGTCAACTCGACGAGATGGAGCGCGCCGCGATCCTTCTCTGCGACGCCGCCGGTTTTTCGCATACCGAAGCCGCCTCAGCGTTGTCGGCGCCGCTCGGCTCCGTCAAAACCTATGTGGCGCGCGCCAGAGAGAAGATGCGGGCCATGCTCTCGGCGGAAACGTCTTCCGAACCGGATGCTCCTCGACCGCAACCAGCAAAAGGACCCCACTATGTCGTCTGATGAAATCGAAGACCTTTTGAAGACTGATTTTGACGCGCTGGCGGCCCGGCTCGAGCGCGACCGCTTCGCCGAACGCATCCTCTTCAAACTCGGCGCGAAGCGGCGTGCGCGGCTCGGCATTGTCGCCTTCGCAGGCGGTCTCGGCGCAGCCTTCGCGGCCTCTCAGTTCATGAGCGTCGCTACGGCCATTGCGCCGGCCCTAAGCGAAACAGCGCCCGAGATGGCGGCGGCGGGTCTGTCTCCGCATCTTCTGGCCGTTTTCATGCTGGCGGGCGCGCTCGCCGCCACCGCCCTCGTCCTGCGCCAGGATTTTTAAGGGCGCTGTTTCTCTATTTCGCTGGGTCCTGCGCAATTCCCCGCGACCGGAAACAGGAAAGATCTGAAATCGCAAAACAAAAACGGCGCTCTTTCGAGCGCCGTTTTCTTTTCTAACCGGAGACCGGTTTAGATTTTTTGAAGATTGCCGGCCGAGGCTTTGCCGCGATCGGTCACAATCTCAAAGCCGATTTTCTGGCCTTCGACCAGCGGCGGCAGACCCGCGCGCTCAACAGCGGTCGCGTGGACGAACACGTCCTTGCCGCCGTCGTCGGGCTGGATGAAGCCGTAGCCTTTTTGGCCGTTGAACCATTTAACCGTACCAGTCGCCATCATTCGTCTCCTTTGACATAAGGCGCGCCTGCGAAACGAAAGGCCCGCAGGCTATTGGCCGCCCCGAAAGGCGGCCGGGTTAGTGCAAACTCATGTCTTGGAAAGTCGAAGTCTAGCAGACAGTGGCGCCCCGGCATTGATGCTCTCGCAGGATGCTTTCGGCGCTTAGGTCGGCCGCGGTTCGGCTGCGGCCCAAAACAGAAATTGCGGCATGAACATAGGCGACCGAAAGGCTCGCCGCAAGCGGCGCCAAAGCAACTTTATGCGCAGCTTTTATATCAATTTGTAATAATAAACGGACGGGATCGCAGCCGTGAAACCGGCCTTTTCATAAGCCCGCCGCGCCGGGGCGTGCGCCTCGTCGCCGCCCGTCCCGACGGTCGCGATTTTCATCCCCGTTTCCTTCATGCGCTCAAGAGCAAAGGCGTATATGCGTTCGCCGAGCCCTTCGCCCTGATGGTCCGGGTGAACGGCGTTCAGGTCGATCTCGCCGATCATCGTTTCCCGGTCGAAAGAAACCGCGCAGAATCCGGCGATCTCCCCATGGCGTTCAGCGACGTAGAGTTCGCGGCCAGATTCCGGGGCGCAAAGCTTGTCGAGAAGCTCGGCCTGCTCCTTCTCCGCCGCGGCGAATGCAATGGCGGCGATCTCTTCTCCGACAATGTTGCGGAAGGACGCAAAGACCGGCGCAAACGCCGCTTCGAGAATTTCTTGCAGCCTCAAACGATCCGCCTGGTCGAAAGGCCGGATGAGCAATCCGGCGCTCACGACCGGACCGGAAGCCTAGTCATCGCGGTAGACTTTTTCCTCGCGCTCGTGGCGCTCCTGCGCCTCGAGGGAAAGCGTCGCGATGGGCCGCGCATCGAGACGGCGCACGCCGATGGGCTCCCCGGTTTCTTCGCAATAGCCGTATTCCCCGGTTTCGATCCGGCGCAGCGCGGAGTCGATTTTCGAGATCAGCTTGCGCTGGCGGTCGCGGGTTCTGAGCTCCAGCGCCTTTTCGGTTTCGCTCGACGCGCGGTCGGCGATGTCAGGCAGATGATTGTCGTCTTCCTGAAGATTGGTCAGCGTGCCTTTGCTCTCTTTCAGGATGTCCTGTTTCCAGGAGAGGAGCTTCTTTTTGAAATACTCCTTTTGACGGTCATTCATGAAAGGTTCGTCTTCAGACGGGCGGTACTCATCGATCTCGGACGCCGACATGGCTTTCTCCCAACTAACACGTCCCCAAGTCGGGACCCCAAACTCCACTCTCCGGGGCCCCCGAGTCGCGGCTCTCTATAACGGCGCTGTCCCGGCGGCTCAAGCAGCATTTGACCTCGTCCAAACGGCGCGGAATGTCATATTTTTGAAATCTTGATTTTCAGTTGCCCAACCATCCCAGAACCCTCCGGCCCGCTTCCGGGAGGGCCAGGCTCGCTGCGCCGCAACATTTCTGACCCGTCCCTGAAATCAGGGGGGCCTCCCGCCTTCTCCCTCAACTGCAGACAATTCGATTTATATGCGCAAGCCTTTGTTCTTGCGGGCTTTGTATAGGAGAAGCTTGGCCCCGCCGGCGCGCCCTTCCAGGCGCCGGCGATGACGGGCCGGCATAGACAAAGAAAACGGCGCGGCGCGGCGCAAACCGGCCGCAGGCCATAGCTTCGCGGCGGTTAAAATCAGGGTACGGATGATGTGAGCCCGTCCTTCGGTTGCTGCGGAACATGGCGTCAGGAGCTTGGACGATGAACAGCTTTGCAACAGCACCGGAAATCGGCCTTACCGGCGGCGCGGACGAGCGCATCGAAGCCCTGATCGACATCACTGAGGCGCTGAACCTCATCTTCGAGGAAGAAAACGTGGCGCTTGAAGAAAACCGTCCCGAAGACGCCGCGCCGTTACAGGCGGAAAAGGCGCGTCTCGCCGCCGACTACGCCCAGTCTATCCGCGCCGTCGCCGCCGACCGGGGCGGCATGGCTGCGGTCGACGAGGCGCTCCTGATCCGGCTGCGCACCATCACCGCACGCTTCGAGGCCCGCGCCGCACGCCAGCGCGCCCTCCTCCACGGCGCCGCTGACGCGGACTTTCCCTTGCAACACCGCGCCTAACTCCTCTTCACGGCCAACCCCACCGGGATGTGATCGCGCAAGGCTTGCGCCACGCCCTCGCACAGAATGCGGGCTCAGGTCTCTAAGCCTTTCATATTGCGGCGGAAATTCCCGCTATTCTCAGGAACCTCTCAGAGGAACCATTTTCCGCCCCTGATGTCCTACTTTTCGCCGCCTTTTACGGTTAAGCTGGGTACACAGAAGCGGGGTGTGGGAGTCTGTCGTGAAAACTTCTGAGAACGGGGTTGAGCTAATCAAGCGGTTCGAGGGGCTGGAGCTCGAAGCCTATCAGGATATCGCCGGGATCTGGACTATCGGCTATGGCCATACCGGCCCGGACGTGCAGCCGGGCATGAAGATCAGCGAGCGCGACGCCGAGGAACTCCTCCGCCGTGATCTGAAGCCCCGCGAGCAAGGCGTGGAAAGCGCCGTCAAAGTCCCGCTCAACCAGAATGAATTCGATGCGCTGGTCAGCTTCGTCTACAATGTCGGGATAAACGCCTTTCGCAGCTCGACAGCGCTGAAGCGCCTGAATCGGGGCGATCGCGTCGGCGCCGCAGACGCGCTGACGTGGTGGAACAAGGCGACCGTCGGCGGCGTGTTGCGCGAAGTTCTCGGGCTCACCCGGCGCCGGGCCGCGGAAAAGGCGCTGTTTTTGACGCCGACCGAAACCCCGCAAGTGCGCGACCCGGAACGGATCGACGAAAATTCTCGCGCAACACCGATCGAGGATTCTCCGCGCCGTGGAAATGTCGCCGAGAGCAGGACGGTTCAGGGCGCCACCATCGCCGGCGGCGCCGGGGTCGCGGCCTCTACCTTGGGCAAGGACACGGCCGACGAACTCGATCAGATCGAGACCAATATCGAAAACGGCGCGGGCGCGACGGAAAAACCGCCCGCCGGAACAGACTCTCCGTCTGCGGATCAGCCGGGAGCCGCTGAAAATGGCGAAACGGGAGAGATGATTCAGGTGCCCGACCGGCCGTCAAAGCACGAGGTTCACGCCGTCGAAGCGCAGGTGCAGTTCGCGCTTCTGATCCTCATCATCCTTTCGGTGCTGTTCGTTATTTTCGCCCGCATCGACGACTGGCTGAATTACAGGCGCTGATTATTTTAACAGCGCCCGCACCCGCTTGCGCAGGACTGGCAGCAGCTCCGTGTCGAACCAGGGATTCTTCTTAAGCCATACATTGTTGCGCCAGGACGGGTGCGGCGTCGCAAAATAACGCGGCGCATAATCTCGCCAGTTCTCAACCGTCTCGGTCAGCGTGCCTTTTGCGTCATCACCCAGATGCCATTTCTGCGAATAGCCGCCCACAAGGATCATGGTTTCAAGGTTTGGCAGCGCCGCCATCAGCCGTTCGCGCCAAAGCGGCGCGCATTCCTTTCTCGGCGGCTTGTCGCCGCCCTTGGCGTCGTAACCCGGAAAGCAAAACCCCATGGGAATGATGGCGATTTTTTTCTCGTCGTAGAATTCTTCATCGGTGACGCCCATCCACTCGCGCAAGCGCACGCCCGAAGGATCGGTGAACGGCTTGCCGCTTTGATGAACCAGATTGCCCGGCGCCTGGCCGAAGACCGCCAGCCTCGCTTTCGACGAGGCGCGCAGGACAGGACGCGGCTCATGAGGCAAAGGCGCGCCTTTCGGCGCCTCGACGCAAAGGCGGCAGGCGCGGATTTCCTTGAGGAGTTTGGGCAGCGATTCCGGTTTTTTACTCATGCGCGGCGAAACTGGACGCCTTTGGCGCGATGGAAAAGCCCTAGCTCTTTGACAAATGCGCGAGCTTGCCGGCGTTCGCCTCCCAATGCTGGCCGTCGAAAGGCTGAATGGTGACTTTTGAGAACTGGCTGCGATCCATACAGCGCAGATTGAGCGAATAGCCGTCGGGGTTCGACCGCGGAATATAGAAAGATTTGACGCCGCAAGTCTTGCAGAACCAGTGCCGCGCCGTTCCGGTGTTGAAGCGGTATTCCGTGAGATTTTCGTCGCCGGTCAAAAGCCGGAATTTCGAGCGCGGGACGATGACATGCAGGAACCCCACCGTGTCGCACATGGAGCAATTGCATTCGTCGGCGACGATCTCGTCGGGAAGCTCCGCCTCCCACGTCACCTTGCCGCAATGGCATCGTCCTGTTTTCGCAGATGACATCACCCGACCCAGATCAGGCCGATCACGGCGCCCGTCATTAAGGTCGCCAGCGTGCCGGCGATGAGCGCGCGCGGCGCAAGATCGATGACATCCTTGCGCCGGTCGGGCGCGAGGGCCGTCAGCCCGCCAATGACGATGCCGAGGCTCGAAAAATTCGCAAAGCCGCAAAGCGAATAGATGACGATGAGCATGGAGCGTTCCGAGAATACGCCGGGCTCGACCTGTGCGAGCCGCAAATAGGCGACGAACTCATTGAGCGCGGTTTTGAGCCCCATGAACTCGCCCGCCGCCAGCGCTTCCGACCAAGGGACGCCCGCAAGCCACATGAAGGGCGCAAATACATAGCCGAGAATGCGCTCCAGCGTGATCGGCGCGCCGGCGACATCCGGCAGCGCGGTCAGGATGATATTGATCAGCGCCACCGCTGCGATAAAGGCGATCAGCGAGGCGAGAATGTTGAGATAAAGCCCGAGCCCATCGGTGACGCCGCGCATGAAGGCGTCCATGGTGCCGCCATACCCGAAATCGTCCGCCGCCTCGACCGGCGTCGGCGTGACGCCCTTGTCTTCGGGCATCATCACTTGCGCCATCAGGATCGCCGCAGGAACGGAGATGATCGACGCGACGATGATGTGGCCGAGAATGGACGGGCTGACATTGGCGAGGATCGTCGCAAACACCGCCATCACTGATCCGGCGACGGTCGCAAAACCGCCCGTGATGACGATCAGCATTTCCGGACGCGAAATTTTTGAAAGATAAGGACGGATCAGAAGCGGCGCCTCGGTCTGACCGAGAAACGTATTCGCCGCCGATGACAGCGCTACGGCGCCGCCGACGCGAAACACCTTTTCGAGGAGAAAGGCGAAACCGCGCACGAAAATCTTCAAAATCCCCCAGTGCCACATTACCGCCGACAGGCCTGAGAAAAAGATCACAAGCGGCAGGGCTCCGAAGGCGAAGCTGAACATCGCGCCTTCATTCACTACTTCGAACGGCGTCTCGCCGCCGCCGAGATGGCCGAACACGAAAGTCGTGCCTTCACGGGTCGCGGCCTGCAGCACTTCGACAACGGTTTGCAGCGAGGCGAGCCCAGCCCGCGCCCATGGCTGATACAAAAGGAAAGCGGCGATCAGGATCTGCGCCGCCACGGTCCAGACCGCCGCAAAAAACGGGAAGCGCATTTTCTGGCTTGAAAAGAGCCAGGCGATGAAAATGAAAGCGACGAGCCCGATCGCGCTCTGGCCGCGCAGACCGATCTCGCTCAATTGCTCCGGCAAATCCATGAACCCCTCAACCGCCGCCCCGGCCCCTGCGCCGCCGGTCCTGTCCCAAACCGGCCCCTTTTATGCCGCCAGCGACTATGCGCAACCGCTGCGCCCTTGTCACTGATTCTGTTAGGATTCTTTGCCGCTTGCGCGTCGCGCCGGGGGCTCTATTGTGCGGCGCAAAGTCAGATTTCGAAGGATATGCTCATGCTGCCCGCGCCCCGCGCCGATCTCGTCTCCAACACGCTCGCCTATGAAGTGACCCCGCTCGTCAAACCCACCGGCTTCCGGGAATATGACGCCCGCTGGGTGTTCGAGAAAGAGATCAACCTCCTCGGCATTCAGGCGCTGGGACAGGGCCTCGGCACGCTGATCCGCGAGATGGGCAAGGAGCCGCGCATCGTCGTCGGCCATGATTTCCGAGGGTATTCGACGTCAATCAAACAGGCGCTCACCGTTGGGCTGATGACCGCCGGCATTGAGGTCAACGACATCGGTCTCGCGCTGTCGCCGGTCGCTTATTTTGCGCAGTTCGATCTCGACATCCCCTGCGTCGCCATGGTGACGGCGAGCCACAATGAAAACGGCTGGACCGGCGTCAAAATGGGCGCGGCGCGCCCCCTCACCTTCGGCCCTGAAGAAATGGGGCGGTTGAAGGAGATCGTTCTCAATGGCGAATACAAAGTCTTCCCCGGCGGCGCCTATAAATATGTGGAGGGCCTGCGCGAGCGCTACATCGCCGATCTCGTCGAGGGCGTCTCCTTCTCGCGCAAGATGAAAGTCATCGCGGCCTGCGGCAACGGCACGGCGGGCGCCTATGCGCCGGAAACGCTGGAGCGCATGGGGCTCGACGTCATTCCCATGGATGCGGAGCTCGATCATACTTTCCCGCGCTATAATCCGAACCCGGAAGACATGGAGATGCTCCACGCCATGCAGGCAGCCATTAAGGAGCACGGCGCCGATGTGGCGCTCGGTTTTGACGGCGACGGCGATCGCTGCGGCGTCGTCGACGATGAGGGCGAGGAAATTTTCGCGGACAAGATCGGGGTTCTGATCGCCCGCGACCTCTCCGCGCTGCATCCGAACGCGCAATTCGTCGTAGATGTGAAATCGACGGGGCTTTTCGTCACTGATCCGGTGCTTATCGAAAACGGCGCCAAGACCGAATACTGGAAGACGGGTCATTCCTACATCAAGCGCAAGAGCCACGAGATGGGGGCCCTTGCGGGCTTTGAAAAATCCGGCCACTTCTTCTTCAATAAACCTATTGGCCGCGGCTATGACGACGGCCTTGTGGCCGCCATCGCGCTTCTCCAGATGCTCGACCGCAATCCCGACAAGAAGCTTTCGGATCTCCGCAAATCGCTCCCGAAAACCTGGTCTTCGCCGACCATGTCGCCCCATTGCGACGACGAGAAGAAATACGATGTGGTCGCAAAGGTGGTGAAGTCGCTCGAAGAGCGCGCGAAATCCGGCGGCACGATCATCGGCCAGAAAATCCGCGACGTCGTCACCGTCAATGGCGTGCGCATTACGGCGGAGGACGGCACCTGGGGCCTCATCCGCGCATCATCGAACAAACCAGAGCTGGTGGTGGTGATCGAAAGCCCGACCTCTGAAGCGAATATGAAAAAAATGTTCGAGGAAATGGATGCGGAATTGCGCAAGCATCCGGAAGTCGGCGAGTACAATCAAAAAATCTAGGCGGAAAATCCGAGAGAGTTAGGCAAGCCCCATCTGGCTGGGCTTGTCCTGATGCGGCTTCGGGGTTGAGCCCTTGGCTTCTGCGACAGTATCTGCGCAGTCGCCATTTTCATTTACAGGCTTGTAGATCACCGTGTTGCCGTCCGGCGTACGGACTTCCATGGCGCCTTCAGCCATCATCCGGTTCACGCGAAGCTTCCTCAGAAACCGCCTAATAGCGAGGGCCCCCTCTCCGAGGGCGATCGCCGTCATTGTAAGTGAAACCAGTTTTCGCATGCCGGGCAAACAGGCAGGTCCGGCGAAAGTTCCCGGCGGAAGGCTAGTAATGGGGCGGCGGCGGTTCGCGATGACCGGTGTCACCTACGGCCTCTTCCAAAGCTTTCAATTCGTCGGTCAGCCGCGCGACGTCACGTTTGAAGCTTTGCAGCAGCTTCCACTGCTCGGTCAGCGCATGGGAGAGATCGTCGATGGTTTGCTCCTGAAATGCCGAGCGCTCCTCAAGTTTTTCAAGTCGCGCCAGCAGGGCGTCGTCTGTCATGGAGAAAGCTCCCTCATCTTGCCTGGAGCGCAAATTACGGCGCCGCCCAGCCGATCAATGTTCCCGATAGCGCAAACGCCGTCGCAACCGCAACCGCGCCGAGAATGCCCGCGGCGGCGAGGCGCGGCCCATGAAGACGGGTCCACAACAAAACGCCGGACAGCACCATGAACATCATGGCGCCCGCCATCGTGTCCATGATCAGGATAAAGAGCTTGTTGACGCCCACGACCTTATGCAAGTCGACCAGCGCTTTCAGGAGACTGGAGTTCGTGCGCTTCACCGTCACGCGGTTGGCCCCGAGCTCGTATTCTCCGGTAATGACGGCGTTGGGGCCGCGAAAAGACACCGTAAACACCGGCGCCTGTTCCGCTCTTCGTCCGCCGAAAGAGACGGGCCCTCCCCGACGTCCCCGCCCCCGCGACGGTTCGGCGTCGATGGCGAACGCTTCCTGCATCCAAGCCGCAAGGGCTTCTTCGCTGGTGATCAATCCCGGCTCCACCGGAGCGGACAGGGACGCGACTTCTTTCACGGTCCCGCCTTCGATATGCATGATCGCCGTGCGGTGATTGAGATAGAATCCGGTGAGGCCAAGAACAAAGAAAAATAACGCGCCGTAAAAGCCTGTCCAGGCGTGGCTCCGCCGCAGCCATAAAAGTATATCCGGCCGCTGCAGCTTCTTGGGTATAAAAAGATATCCCCCGCTCCGCCGCGCCGGCTTTTTCTGCTTTATTGCCTGGTTCTCACTCATCTCGCGCCCCGTTATCGCTGCAATTATTCCTATTGATCGTCTGTAACGGGCGATACGCGCAAATCCAGCGCTATCGGCTGAAGACAAAATGTCTCACCTGAAAAACGGGGCGGCTTCACGCCGCCCCGCCAGAAGCTTAGCGATAAAGATGCACACGGACAAAGGCGCCGCGGCCATTGCCGGGCAGTCTTTCCCCGAGGGCGACATCCGAATTCGCGACGCGGTTATAGCCGGCGAGATGCTGGCGATAGTCCTTGTCGAATAAATTCGTAACGCCGGCAGTTAGCGAGACGCCTTCCGCAAGGTCGATATCGCCAGTCAGATTGAACAGCGCATACCCGTTCGTCGCCTGTTCGCTGTTGGTCGCGGATACCTTGTTCTGATCGGCGACCAGAATGGTTTCTGCGCTCATCGACCAACTCGCGCGCTCATACGTCGCCTCCAGCGACGCATGAGGCGGTGAGATGCGGTAGAGATTATCGTCAATGTCGCGGCGTTTGCCGCGCACATAGGAGATGACGCCGTCAAGGCGCAGATGATCCGTCAGCGAAACGCCGCCATCCACATCAACACCATAAAGCTCCGCATCCACATTGGCGAATCGCAAGGGCGTCGGATCGCCATTCATCGCGGCGACCATTTCCTGCGGGCTGTCGGTCACCCCGACGGTTGCGTCGAAAGGAACGCCCTGAACGTAATCGTCGATGCGGCGATAAAAGACCGTCGGCCGAAGATAGAAGCTATCGCCGCGCCAGTCGGCGCCCGCTTCCGCAATCCAGGCGGTTTCGCTGCGGAGATCGAGATCGCCTACATAGATGTTGCCGTCGGCAAGGCCGCCGCTCGCCTCCGTCGGCAGCCAGGAGAACCGCTCCACATAGCCCGGCGCGCGGGTCTTATGCGCGAGCGTCAGGCGCCAGGAGACGCCATTGGCCTCCTCGGTCCAAAGCCGGATCACGCCGTCCACCGTGGTCTTGTCCCATTCGCGGTCGGCGGCGTTGAACGCGTTGGCGAGATTGACCGGCCCCATGGGCAGCGCGGGGCCAAGCGTCGCCTCGCCGGCGCTCGCATGATGGAAATCGGCGCGAAGCCCGAGCTCCGCATTGAGCCAGCCCGATGCGCCGGTCCATTCGGCGAAGGCACCCTTTCTCTGCATTTCAATGTCGGCAAGCGAGTTGATGAAGAAGTTCGGGTTGTTGGGATTGGTGATCGTAACATCCTTGTCCGCATCCTCCATATCGGCGCCGAGGCGCAGATCGCCGCCCGCCGCCGGAAGGATGATGGCGAATTTCCCGGAGAGCGTGCGCGCTGCGGCCAGGGTTTCCCGGAACCGCGCCGGGTCCGCCGGCGCCGGACGCAGGTCGAAATTGTTCATGGCGTGCTCAACATCCGCGATGGAGAACGCGCTTTCGAATTTGACCCCGCCAAAGGCGCCGTTCCATGTGGCGCGGGCGAAATCCGTTTCAAAATATCGGATGTCCATGGGGAATGGCGGGTTGCCCGTGGGGCCAGTCTTCTGACGGCGCACATCAACACCGACTTCATGATCGCCATACCTGGCTCCGGCGGATGCGCCGTAGACGGCGCGTTTGTGCGATGACGACGCAACCGTTCCGCCCGGAAACTCCACATCGCCGCCGTCTTCATAAGAGCCGAGAATATGAAAACGATAGGTCTCGTTAGCGGCGCCAAGGACGCCGCCTGCCGCGTAGCTTTCATCGACGCTGCGCGCGAGCGCGGTCGCGTCATAACCGAGCTTGAAGTCCGAACCGTCCGTAAAGCCGACGCGCTTGAACTGCGCGTCTACGCCCCCGGCGAGACCGGGACCGTTGCGCACCGGACTGACGCCGCGATCGACGACAATGACGCCAACCAGCGGCGCCGGCGCATAGTGAAGCGGCGGGTCCATCATGTTGGGACCGCCCGAGGCGAAGGACTGCCCGTCGACGCGGATATTCAGCCGCTCGCCGAAAAGGCCGCGATACTGCACCTGGCCGGAGAGCGCGCCATTGTCGATCAAGGCGGCGCCCGGCAAGCGCGCCACAATGCCGGCCGCATCGGGCCCCGCGTCCGGCGTAAAGTCCGGGGCGGTTGCATCGACGGTCATGGCGCTGCGCGGCGAACCAGTGACCACGATCACGTCTTCAAGGGCGGAAGAAGATTGCGCATGAGCCGCATTGCAAAGGCTCAGAACGCCCGCGAGGCTCGCGGACAAAAACAGATAGGGTTTCATTGTATGCTCCATTGCGCATCCGCCTCACTGGCGTCGCGCTTTGTCTGATCAAAAAGGAAATGTCGGATCAGGCGTGGAGCGGCGGACCGCGCGAAGGCGGCGGCGAGACGGCGCTTTGGCTGTCGTGAAAAACAGACTGGGCCCGCCACAGGGGCGATTGCGCGAAAGCAGCCGGAAGCCCCAAATCGTCAGGCGCATTTTCCGGCGCATAGAGCAGACTGAAAGACGCAAAAGGACATTGGCCCGCTTCATTGACTGCGGGCGCCGGGGCGCCGTCGTCTTCCGTCACTTCGCCTGTTTCCGGATTGAAAAAGGCGGGCTTTTCACCCGTGCCAGTACAGATCGTGATAGCGATCCGGCCTGTGGCTTCGTCATGTCCGATCATGTAGCCGACAGGGGTCACCGCCCGCAGCGCGGCTGCGACGATCGCCGCAACAAGCAGGCAGCGCGCCCACGGAAAAGCGCCCGCCAAGGCGGGGCTGTTTTTCAGATTGCGGGCCTTCAAGGACATAAACCGGTCACAGCGCTCGTGCTCAAGATCAGGAAAAGCATATGCCGGGCTGTTTGAACAAGATCTTTCCGGAAGGTAGGGCTAATCGCCGCGCAGGAGCGGCTCCACAGGAAGACGCGCCGCAACCCATGCGTTAAGCCTTTTGCGGTCCGGCACGCCAATGCGCCCGTAACCGAGCTCGATCAGCCCTTCGTCCTGCAAACGCGCCAGCGCCTTGCCGATGGAAACGCGGCTAACGCCGAGCGTGAACGCAAGATCGGTCTGGCTGCACTCGATTTCCTTCTTCTGCTTTGATGAACTCGCCATAGTGGCGATCACTTTCGCCGTGCGCACATCCAGCGGCAGGCGCCGCACATCGTCGAGAAAGTCGAGTACGGAATAAAGCCGGATCGTCATTGCGATGACGAGCGCGCGCGCCAGCGCCGGTTCTTCATCGAAGATGCGATCGAAACGCGGCTTGGCGATTTGTTCAATCACCGTTTTGCCGATCGCGATGGCGTCATAGGCGCGCGGGAGACCGGCGAACAAGGTCGCTTCGCCGAAACAATGACCGCGGCCGAGAATCGACGTGGTCGAATACGTTCCGTCGGCGCCCGGGATTGCAAACCGCACCGCGCCCGAGCGGATGATGGAGAGACCCGGTTTGACATCGCCCCGGGAATGGATCGTCTCCCCGTCATCATATTCGATGACCGAGGCGGCGGCGCTGAGCCTCGCCGCGATCGCCTCGGGCAACAGCGCAGCAAGCGGTTTCGTGCCGAAATCCAGTAAATCCGCCATAAGCCATAAATGCTAAATTCTTAGCATTCTGATGTTCCGGCCAGTGGTAATCAAGCGGCAAGAATCAGAAATGCAGCAGGGAGAGACGCCTCATGAAACCGGAAATGCTGGTCATTCTCGGCATTTTCGCGACCTTTGCGCTGCTTGAGGTCGTGTTCACGGGGTTTTTCCGAAAACCGAACCAGACCCGTCAGGACGTCATCGTCGAAGTGGTTTCAACGCTGAGCCTGATCCTTGTGACGCAACCGCTGGCGCTGCTCGGCGGCGCCACAGTCGCCGCGCTGATAGCGCCGAGCGCCGAAGGCGCGCTTGCCAATATTCCCGTCATCGCCGGGATCGGCCTTTTCCTGATCTTCGACGACATGATGCAATATTGGTGGCATCGCGCGTCGCACAGCTTTCCGTGGCTCTACAATCTGCACCGTCCGCATCACAATGGCGAATATCTTTCCATCCGCGTCGTTTATCGCAACAACCTGTTTTATTACCTGTTGATGCCCGGCCTGTGGTTTTCCGGCGCGCTCATCTATCTCGGCCTGGGCTGGATTTATGCGGGCTACATTATCGTCAAAATGGCTGTCATCTACGGCGCGCATTCCGACGTGCGCTGGGATGAACCGCTTTACAAAATTAAATGGCTCTCCCCCGCGCTGTGGGTCGTCGAGCGTCTGATCTCCACGCCGGCGACCCATAGCGCACATCATGGCAAACATCAGGCCGACGGGGTGACGAACTATAAAGGCAATTACGGAAACCTCTTGTTCTTCTGGGACGTGCTGTTCGGCACGGCGAAGATCACGCGGCGCTACCCGGAAGAGTTCGGCGTCGAAAATCTTCCCGAAACCACCGCGTCCGAGCAATTGCTGTGGCCGCTGGTGCGCACGAAAGCGGAGAAAGAGCCGGCGGCGGCTCCGGCGGAGTAGTCAATACCGCGCCAGCGCCGAACCCCAGGCGAGACCGCCGCCAAGCGCCGCAAACACCAGCAATTGACCGCGCTGAATGCGCCCGTCGCGAATCCCTGCGTCGAGAGCCAGCGGGATCGATGCCGACGACGTGTTGGCGTGCTTGTCGATGGTGACGATCACCTTGCTCTCGTCGAGTTCCAGCCTTTTGCCGCAGGATTCGATGATCCGGATATTCGCCTGATGCGGCACGAACCAGTCAATTTCGTGACGGCTCACCTTCGCGCGCTCCGTCACTTCAAAGACGGCGTTTGAAATCTGTTCGACGGCGTTGCGGAAGACTTCCTTGCCGTTCATGCGCACCTTGCCCACAGTGCCCGTCGATGACGGTCCGCCATCGGCGTAAAGATGTTTCGCCAGCCTGCCGTCCGAGGAGAGATAGGTCGCAAGGATGCCCCGCGGGCGTCGCGATGTCTGCGGCTCCTCGCCCGACAAGACCACCGCCCCGGCGCCGTCGCCGAAAAGAACGCATGTCGCCCGGTCTTCCCAGTCTAGAAAACAGGAGAGTTTCTCTGCGCCGATGACGAGCGCATGTTTCACTTGTCCGGTCCTGATGAAATCGTGGGCGATGTTCATCGCATAAAGAAATCCGGCGCAGGCCGCGGAAATGTCGAAGGCGACGCCCGGGGGCGCGCCGATCTTGTCCTGCACATAGACGGCGGTCGACGGAAATGTTTTGTCCGGCGTCACCGTGGCGACGATGATGAGGCCGATGTCACGGGGCTTCAGTCCCGCCTGATCGAGCGCGGCCCAGGCGGCCGCCGTCGCAAGATCCGAAGACGCCTCGTCCTCCGCCGCGAAATGGCGCTGAGCGATGCCGGACCGGCTGCGGATCCACTCGTCGGAGGTGTCCACGATTTTGGCAAGATCGTCATTGGTGACGACTTTTTTCGGCAAATAGGATCCAACGCCCGAAATAATCGTTTCCATTGCCGCCATCGCTCTTCCCCAAGGCCGTTTCACAACACCTTAAGCCCATGTCGCGGCCATGACGACAACAAATTCGCCGCACTGCACAATTTTTAAGATAAGCGGTTCAGCCGGTGAAGACGTCGATGGCGAGCGCCCCCGCGGCGAAGAGAACGTAAAGCCCGAAGCCCTTTGACAGCAGACCTGCGTCAAGCTGATGCGCAGCCTTTGCGCCCCAGGGCGCGGCGAGACCCGCCATCAGCGCCATCACCGCGAAGGCTGGCCCGTTCACATAACCGAGAGATCCGGGCGGCAAACCTTGCGCGACGAGTCCCGACAGGATGAAGCCGATGACCCCGGGGGCGGCCACGGCGACGCCGAAACCGGCGGAAGTCGCAATCGCCTGGTGCATGGTGCGCCCGGCGAGCGTCATCACCATCACGCCCATGGCGCCGCCGCCAATGCCCATAAGACTGGAAAAGAACCCTGTGCCGAAGCCAAGGGGAATTTTCATGCGGCGGCGGTTGAGGTTGATAGTCTTTGGGTGGCCTTTGTCTTTCGCAAACAGCCGCCGGTAGGCGACGTAAAACGCCCCGCCCGCGAAAATGACGGTAAGAAGCTCCGCCGGCGCCCAATGGGCGAGCATGCCCCCCGCGCCTGCCCCGCCGGCGATCCACGGACCCCAGTGACGCAACATTTCGCCGTCCACATGGCCGGCCCGATGATGGGTCGCGAGGGACCGCACCGAGGTGACGATGATAACCGCAAGCGACGTGCCGATCGCCGTCTTCAAACTTGGGCCTTCTTCGTAGCCGAGGAGATGAAAAATCGCATAGAGCGCCGGCGTTGTGATGACCCCGCCGCCAATGCCGAACAGCCCGCCCGCAAAACCGGAAGCGAATCCCGCCGCAAGGAGCGCAGCAATCAGCACCCAGTGCTCGGCGAGGACACTCATCAGGCGGGCTCGCGCGAACGCATTTTTTCGAGGGCGTCGTCAAGAATAGTCGCGCGCGCGTTGCTCGCATTTTCCGAAAGGAAACGCCGCCACGCCCTTGCACCCGGCGCGCCGTGGTAGAGCCCCAGCATATGCCGCGTGATGGAGTGGGGCCGGACGCCTTTTTCAAACGCGCGTTTTACATAGTCCGACATGGCGATGACCACATCTTCTCGCGACGGCGCGGCCGCGGCTCCGTCGAATATGTCTTCATCCACGGAGGCGAGCAGATATGGCGCGCCATAGGCGGCCCGGCCCAGCATCACCCCGTCGAAATCCGGCAGAAGCGCCGCCGCATCGGCGATGCTTTCGATGCCGCCATTCAAGACGACCGTCAGCTCCGGCCGGTCGCGCTTCAACCGACGCACCAGATCGTAATCGAGCGGAGGGATGGTGCGGTTCTCCTTCGGCGACAGCCCTTTCAGCCAAGCTTTGCGGGCATGCACGATGAAGGTCATGCAGCCCGCCGCCGAGACTTTCTCAACAAAACCGAAAAGACTTTCCTCCGGGTCCTGATCGTCGACGCCGATGCGGCATTTCACCGTCACCGGAATATCGACCGCCGCCTTCATCGCCGCCACGCACTCGGCGACAAGCTCCGGCTCCTTCATCAGGCACGCCCCGAACGCGCCGGACTGCACCCGGTCCGACGGGCAGCCCACATTGAGGTTGATCTCGTCATAGCCGAAATCTTCGCCGATCTTCGACGCCTCGGCGAGTTTTTCAGGTTCGCTTCCGCCAAGCTGCAGGGCGACAGGATGTTCGCTCTCATCGAAGCCCAGAAGATAGTCTCGGTCGCCATGGACCGCAGCCTCCGCCGTAATCATCTCCGTATAGAGGCGCGCGCGGCGCGACATCAGCCGGTGGAAATAACGGCAATGCCGGTCGGTGCCGTCCATCATCGGCGCCACGCAGAATCTATGTGTTTGATTTTTCTGCATTTTCCTTTTGAAATCAACGAACTAAGCAAGGCCGTGCGCATGTGGAGATGCACAAATCCGCACGCGTTTGTAGCTGTTTTCCCGGCGCAGTACACATGGAGCGCACACGAAATTGGCGGCGTCAGGAAACTCTCTTCGGGAAATTAGTCTGTCCAGATACGCCGAAAAGGCTGCTACGCCTCCGAGACGTGTCAAGAACGCGCGGATGTTGAGAGCTGAACCCTCGAAATGGTGCGCCGGGCTGACCGAAGCGATCATTCTCGACGACGCCATCGACGCCATCGTCAGCGACCATGATCCCTCGGGGCGAAGCTCGCCAATTCTATGACGAAAGCCACCCTGCGCTTTTGCGCCTGGCGACATCGCGCATGAACGCTCTTTCACCCGCGAGCTGCGCAACGACCTGACCGTGCCAAGATTGACGCAGTGGCAATAGCCGCATTTAAGGACTTTAAGGCTTTGCAGAAACGCCTGGCGGCGTGAAGACAAGTCCCTCGGCCTCCAATTGCGCTGTCATCTCATCTTCCCGTGCAACAGCGCGAAGGACCGAGGGACGCTCTTCCATCCGCCCTGCATGATCGCAGAAGCAGGGATATTCTTTCACCGGAAACTCCGCGCCTTCGACCCGCCAGAAGACCCAGTACAAATAAGCGTCCATGGCGCTCCAGGTCTCGCCATACCACCATGGGCGGTTTGCAAGCCGTTGCTCAACAAGCTGGAAATATTCGCGCATGGCATCGCAGCCCGCTTTCCAGACAGCCTGTGCGTTCTCCGGGCCGGCGAAAAACTGCGGCATCCTTATGCGCGTCACTAGCGGGTGCAGCGTCGCAGAGCAGAAGCAGAGATCCGCTGTGATCTCCGCGTCTTCCGCCAAAGTCGATGTCTTCGGCAGGAGCGTCTTTTCAGGAAACCGCGCCGCCAGATATCGGATGATCGCGACATTCTCTGTCAGCACAGCCCCATCGATTTCCAGCGCCGGAACCTTTCCCTTCGGGTTCTTTTCCTTGAACGCGGGCGATTTGTGCTCGCCCTTCAAAAACCGGATGACCCGCGTCTCGAAAGCAAGTCCTGCTTCTTCCAGCACAATCGTACTGACGCGCCCGCATGTGCCCGGCGCAGAATAGAGAATTATGTCCGTCATGGCTTAACCTCCGGCAAAGGCTTTCCTTCATGCAAGTATGGAAACGCCTCGGTGAGAATGAAGGCGATCCGGCAGGGCTCGTCGCCGACGGCGCGCCACAAATGCATCGTGCCGCGCTGAATGCAGATATCGCCCGCGCGCAGCACGGTTTTTTCGCCGCTGTCGAGTTCGAGTTCGACCGCCCCCGTCAGAACGACGCCGTAATCGATGCTGTTGGTGCGGTGCATCGGCGAAACGCCGCCGGGCAGCATGTCGACAATACGGATCACGGACCCCTTGTGAAGGGTGAGGCCGGCGTCGCGTTCGCGCCCGTCCGTTTCGTCATTATTGTCCGCCGGAACCGCCGCCGTGGTCCAGACAAGCGCGAATGCGGCGTCCCCGGAAGGAATGACGTTCGGCTCGAATACGCCATCGGAGCGAATGACCGCTTCGCCGTCGCTGTTATGGCCCGTGACGACTCGTCTGACGGCGCCGGTCACGAAATTTCCCTTTTGACGGCCCGCTGATCAATGGCGCCGAATACGGAACGGCCGTCGCCATCCAACGCTTCCATACGGACGCGTTCGCCGAACTTCATAAAGCCCGTTTCGGGCTTGCCGACATCGACAATCTCAATGCCCCGGCGTTCCGCGATGCATGACGAACCGATCTCCCGGTAATTTGCATTTGAAACAGTGCCCGATCCGATAATCGTCCCCGCGCATAAATCGCGTGTCGCGGCGGCGTGCGCCACGAGCTCGTGAAAGCCGACGCTCATGGCCTCGCCATTGGCGGCGCCGAAGCGCTTGCCGTTCCAGTCGACAAGAAGGTCGAGGCAGACGCGCCCGTTTTTCCAGGCGTCGCCAAGCTCATCCGGCGTCACCGCGAATGGCGCGACGGAACAGGCGGGCTTCGCCTGTATCCATCCGAAGCCGGTGCGCATCTCAGGCCCCGCCAGCCGACGCAAAGACCAGTCGTTGATCAGGACGACCAGCTTGATATGCCTGAGCGCATCGGTGGCAGACACGCCCATGGGCGTCTCATCGATGATAACGCCGAACTCGCCCTCGAAATCGATATCCAGATCATCGCTTGGAAACTCTACGTCATCAGCCGGACCGAGAAAGACATGCGACATCCCCTGATACATCAGCGGCTTTTCCGGCGCGAGAGCCTCATGGCCGATGGCTTTTTGCATCAATTCGCCATGGCTGTTGAACGCCGAGCCGTCGAGCCATTGCCAGGCGCGCGGCAGCGGCGCACAAAAGTCCAGAGCAGAGGCCGGATTGCCCGCTCCCTTGTTCAGTTCCTCCGCCATCGAATGCAGCACCGGCGATGCATCCGCCCAGTGGTCCATAGCGGATTGAAAAGTGGGCCATTGTTCGGGAGCGTTTTGAAAACGAGCGTTGTCACTCGAAAGAACAATAAGGCGGCCGTCGCGGCCCTCGGCGCGAATTGTTGCTAGTTTCATGATGCAGCCTTCTGCGTTTCAATGTCGGTGAATACATTTCTGACAAGGGTTTTGAGATCGCCGTCGTCGCGGAAGCCGAGCGACCGCGCCTTCTTCGTGATCAGCGGCGGGTAGCGCCCGAAGATGCGTTCCACGGCCGCGGCGGGCGCGTATGAGATGAGGTCTTCGTCCTGCCCGGCATGATTCAGGATCGCCTTGACCAAAGCCGCCATCTCGCACCGCAACGCCGGGAGCGCCAGAGCGCGATTGTCGGGCATTGCGGCGCTGTCTGCCTCAAGCGCATGCAGGATGTTTTCGACCGTGCGTGATCGCGACAACAGCCATGTCGTCGCCTGCGCCGAAACCGGCGACACGAACCGCTCGCCGCTTCCGAGCGCGTGGAAGAGGTCGCTCCAGAAAGCCGATGTCATGCCCGACGGCGCGCGCGGACGCGCAACGATTCCCGGCAGGCGCAGCGAAACCGCGTCGATCGCGCCGCGCCGCGTCAGCGCCGCCAGCCAGACCTCAGCCATCGCCTTATGCGCGCCGTACAGCAATTCGGGCGCAACCGGCGTCTCGTCGTCAACAGCCTCGACATTATGAGTTGTGTAAACGGCGATGCTGCTGGCGAACACAAAACGCGGCGGGCTCGCCTGGTCTGAGACACGCTCCGCAAGCGCCATGGTTGCATCGAGATTGATGCGTTTTGCCGCTGATGGGTCTTTTTCAGCGGCCCCGCTCGGCAAGGTCGCGAGATGGATGACGGCGCCGAACTTCTCCGAACAGAGCGCAGAGGGCAAAGATTCATCGGAAATGTCGCCTTCCTGATAAAGGACGCCGCCGTCGAAACCGGTCGGCCGCGGCTTGGCGTCCGTCGCCGTCACGGCAATCCCGTTCTGTGAGGCAAGCGCCGTGACGACAGCTTCGCCGATAAATCCTGCGGCGCCCGTCACGAGAATATTTTTGCGACTCGCTTCTCTCACAGATCGGCGCCCCTTCTTATTGTTGTTGCGCGCTTAACAACGCCGCAATTTTTCGCCGCGCGCGAAGGCCGCCTGCATCGACGCCCAAGGACAAAGGCGGCTGGCTCCAGAAATCTGCGCCGTCGAGATTAAGATAAGCCGCTTCGATGATCGGCTTGTCTTCTGCGATGAAAGCCTGCTCCAGAAGGCCGCGCACCATCTTGTCGATTTCCTCGTCAGCAACCGGCATAGGCCGGGACGACGCCCAGAAATAATGGGTCGTTGTCTCGGTCTCGGGGGTCAGAATATGCGCCTGTTGAACGATGCACCCCTCTTCACGCGGGCGTCCCGCTGGAGTCGCGCCGATCTCAAGCTGCATCGTCGCAGGCGCGTTCCAGCGCATATCGAGCCAGTGATCGGTTTTCATATCCGGCGGATAGACGCCGCGCGTGTGCCCCGGCGCATCCACATCCGGCATCCACCAGTTCGAGTGCAGCGTATTCTCTTTCTCCGTAACCGAATGCTCGCCGGCGAAGATGACGCCATTGCCCGCGAATGACCCCTTGTGAACGAACTCGATGTGACTGAGGTCCATTAGATTGTCCGTGCCGAATTCGTAATTCGCGGCCATAGGCATATAGCCGGTCAGCGGCGGCGCGCCCCGGTTGAGCATGGAAAAATCCGGGATCGCTGTTTCGTCGCAGGCGTCATTGTCGCCGTTCCACAACCAGACGATGCCGTCGCGCTCCGCCACCAGCCACGATTTCACCAAGGCGTTTCTCGGAATACGCTCCGAAAACGGGTTGCGTACGCACGCGCCCGCCGCATTAAAGGTCAGTCCATGATACGGGCAGCGGATTTGATCGCCATCGCGCTCGCCCATGCTCAAGGGCGCAAAGCGGTGCGGGCAGCGGTCGGTGAGCGCCGCCACATCGCCTTTGCCGGTTCTGAATAAAACGATAGGCGCGCCAAAAAAGCGTCGCGCCAGCATCGTCTCGCCGACTTCGGCGCTCCAGGCGGCCATGTACCACTGATTGCGAAGAAACGTTGATCCTTGCGTCATCACCGCTTCCTTATTCGTCGAAGATGGCGACGGCGCGCGTCCAGCCCGCCGACCCGCCCTTCACTTTGTGCGGAAAGCACGAGACCGTATAGCCGAAGGGCGGCAGCGCTTCGAGATTGTGCAGCTTTTCGAGGTGACAATAGCCGATGTCGCGGCCGGCCTTGTGCCCTTCCCAGATCAGCGACTTGTCGCCGGTCTCCGCGACCTTTTTCGCCGTGTAGCTGAACGGCGCATCCCATGACCAGGCGTCAGTGCCGGTGAGGCGGACGCCGCGCTCAAGCAGATAAATTGTTGCTTCGTAGCCCATGCCGCAGCCGATATTGACGAAGTTTGGATCGCCCAGAGCTTTCCCTGCGCGCGTATTCACGAGAACGATGTCATAGGGCTGCAATTTGTAGCCGATGCGGGCGAGTTCTTCCTCCACATCCTTGCCCGTGACAACATAACCGTCCTCGAAGTGACGAAAATCGAGCTTGACGCCGGGACGGAAGCACCAGTCGAGCGGCACTTCGTCGATGGTCATCGCGGGTTTTCCGCCGTCCATGGTCGGGTGGAAGTGCCATGGCGCGTCGAGATGCGTCCCGTTGTGGGTCGATAGCGTCACGAATTCCGCGGCGGCGAACCCTTCTCCGCCCGGAAACTCATCGGCGCCGACGCCCGGAAAAAACGTATTCGCTTCCTGCACCGTCTCCTCGTGTTTTTGATAAGTGATCTTTGGCCGCATGAAGGGTGGGTCGGTGACGACATCATTTTCGAGATAAATGGAAAGGTCGACAAATCTTCTCGGCAAGGTTGCCTCCTATGCGGCCTCAATGGGACGCCATCATCGCCGCACGAAGCCCGATTGGCGTGACGACGGCGGCAAGCGCGCCTCCGAACGATAACTTGACGGCCAGCGCGACAAACCAATTCATCGCCGCAAGACCGCTAACAAAGAAAAGGCCGGCGAAGAGCGTTACGGAAGCGACAGCCGCAGCAGCCGCAATCAACAGGGCGCGCAAGGGAAGCGCCTTCGGCAACTTCGAGCGTCCTTCAATACTCTGCAACTTTCCCTGTCGAAGCTTGCTTGCGGTCATTGCGCCTGGAACAAGCGTCGCCATCAGGGCGATCATAAAAGCCTGCGGCGCAAAATCGAAAACGAATTTGCCCTGCCCCCAGATTTCCACTGGGCCCGAAGCGCCAAACACGATAACAAAGAAAACGAATGTGATCGCGACGCTGATGACAACCGCTATGAGCGTCTCACGCCGGATATAAGCCTCCGTCGCGATCATGCCGGCCTCCAATCGAAGGTCAGCGGCGCCTCACGAAAAGCGAAACGGTCAAGATGTCTCGCGACAGCGCCCTTCAACCCTTCCAGTTGCTCCGCCGCCGTCGCGTATATCCTGCATTCAAGTCCTTCGTCGTTCGCCGTGAAGGTCGTTACTGCATCGCCCGGCCAGGAGGCGCCCCGCGCATCCCGTGGAAAAACGACTGTGCCGCGAGATTTATCGAACGTCACATCAAGATTGTGCGACCAGTGCTTACAAAGCTGCTGCAGATACTTGCTAGCATTCTCCGTCTTCACGAACGCGAATGCAGAAACCGTCACGCTGTCTGTCCTCCAAGCGTTTCGGCGAACCAGTCGGCGATGTAGTCGCAGCCGAAACTCATATTGTCAGCCCCGACATGTTCGACGCCGCCTTCGCGCGGCGTGAAAATCTTCAACTCCCGCTTCGATGCATTCACGAGCTGGTCGTAGCTTTGATAGGCGTAATCCAGCGAAATCTGACGGTCCTTTTCGCCATGAGTCACAAGGAATGGGACCTTGATGCGCTCCATGACGCCGTTGAGATTCATGTCAGCCGACTTCGCATGAAAATCGTCCATGTCTTGCGCGCCGAACACCCACATCACATGGCTCCAGTAATGAGGGACTGGGTTTTCACCTTCGCGTTTCAGACGCTTCTGCTGCACCTCCGCCCAATTGTGGTTGGCGCCCCAACAGGCGCCCGCCGCGAAGCGCGGCTCGAAGGCGACGGCGCGCGGCGCGAAATGGCCGCCCAGGGAAATTCCGGTCATGCCGATGCGAGCCGGATCCACGTCCGGTTGCGTTTCAAGCCAGTCGACAGCCTTCGACGCCCAGCGCTCCGAATAAGGGGTCGCGGGAAGCCCCTGCAGGCGCAAGGTTTCGCCTGTGCCGGGCTGGTCCACGCAAAGGCAAGAGACGCCGCGACGCGCCAGCGCCTGCGGCAGACTCGACCAGAAGAGCAGCTCCTTCGAACTGTCGAGCCCATTGCAATAAACGACGCAAGGGCGCGGCCCCTCACCTTCTCCCCGCACATAGAGCGCCGGCATGACGCCGTCTTCCAGCGCAATCTCGACCCGCTCGCAATTCTCGTTCGAAAAACGGATGCATTTTCTGAAAGCCTCCTGCGCCTTGGCGAAGGTCTCCGCGCGGCCCGGATGGCCATGGCCCTGCATGCGTTCGGCGGTGAAGAGATAAAGCGCGGCTCGTTTCAGTTTCGCCGCCGCCGAGAACAGGCGTCCCTTCTCTTCATCTTCGGCGGCGAGCCCGATCAGCTTGTCCGCCATCTTCACCCACTGCTCCATAAACTGAAGCGTGCCGGCGTCCTCCCCATTGTTCGCGGCTTCCTTGATCGGCGCGCACATATCGACGATTTCGCCGATCTTGCCGCCGCTCTCGAGCGAAATCGCCAGCGACAGGTTCCAAACGTAATTCGGGAAATATTCGAACAGCGCCATGTTCTAGACCCCGGCTGGCTGGAATAGTCCGGGATCGGGACGCGGGTCCGGCATGGTCTTCGGCCCGCCAACGCCGACGCCCCATTGGTCCATGATGGTCTCGGTCGGCTTGTGAACTTTCGCCTCCCAGGTTTCTTCGTCCACCTTTTCAAGCTCCGACGTGTATTCGACGGTGAAACCGTTCGGGGTCACGAAATAGCTGAACGTGTTGTTGCCGGCCGTGTGGCGGCCAGGTCCCCAGCGAATGTCGTGGCCGCCGGCCTTCACCCGGCTGATCCCGCGCATCATGTCGTCAAGGGTCGGCATGTCATAGGCGACGTGATTGAGACAGGGCGGGCCTGGCAAGACCGCCACGCGGTGATGCCATTCATTGCAGCGCAGAAAGCACATGAAATCCCCGAGCCAATCGGACACGCGGAAGCCCAGCACGTCGGTGAAAAATTTCACAAGCTCATGATGCTTCGGCGAATGCAGCACCACATGGCTGATTTTCTCCGGCACCGCGTCCCAGCGATTGAGCGGCTGAACTTCTCGCTGCTCTACATCTGCGGAAATTTCAAAGGGCAGTCCATCGGGCGAGAAAAAACGGAAACCGTAGCCGCCGCCTGGGCCGTCTAATTTCGCCGGCGATGACACGACTTTGCAGCCTGCATCCGCAACTTTTCGGGCGAGCGCGTCGACCGCCTCGCGGCTTTCCGCAGCGAAAGCGATGACGTCGATGCGGTCATCGTCATTGGCGCGCAGGCGCACCACATGATGCTCCGGCGCGCCCGACGCAGCGAAATAGACAAGGCCGTCTTCCGCCGCGATTTCATTGAGCTTCCAAATGTCCCGGTAAAAGGCCCGTTCAGCTTCAAGATCCTTTACCGCATATCCGACATATCGAATATCAGTGATAGCGTTCATGACTTATCCTTTGTTGTCTTTTGACGCGTTTCGCCGCTAAATCGGCTGCGCCGTCAGCTCAAACATTTGCTGCGTCGCCGCCGCATTGTTTACGAGTGGCCCTTTCCCAAGCTGCCCCATGCAGATCGACACCGACATGTCGACGATCGCCTTGCAGCGTTCGTAACGTCGTGCGCGATAGGCTGCAAAAGCCGCTTCGGCATCGCCCGGGTGCGACGCAAGCTCTTCCGCAAGCACCACGGCGTCCTCGATGGCCATGCCTGCGCCTTGTCCGAGATGCGGGGTCGTGCCGTGAACCGCGTCGCCGATCAGGACGATGCGGCCCTTATGCCAGTCCCCTTCGACGAAATGCCATTCAAGAGGCTTGTAAACGACGCCTTCGTCGTCTGTGATCAGGTTGGCGAGCAGACGAATCTGCGGCGCCGCCTGCTCAAGCTTGGCGCGCATCTTTTCAGCAAGACCTTTGCGCTCGTAGCGCGGGTTTCCCGGCTCTGGCGTCGTCACATACATATACATGAGGTCTTTGGAAAGCGGCACAAGACCGACGCCCATGGGCCCTTCATAAGCCTGAAGGCAATCGAGTCCCTCAGCCCGCGGAAAGTTGTAGCGCCACACAGACTGGCCCGTGAATTCAGGCTCCTTAGCCTCTGGAAATTTCATTCGCCGGGTCTGCGAATACAGTCCGTCGGCGCCCACGACAACATCGTAACGCGCGCTTGCACCGTCTGAAAATTCAACATCGACGCCATCGCCATTCTGGTTCATCGTTTCGACAATCACGCCGAGCCGTATTTTGGCGCCGGCCTTTGTTGCGTTGTCGCCCAGCACCTTGTGCAGCTGCGGGCGGCCGATGCCTAAATTCGACGGGTACCCCTCAGCGAGTTTCGGGGTGGGAAACCGCGCGACACGCTCGCCGTCGGGCTTGTAGATTTCCACTGCATCGAAACCGACGCCCGCGTCGAGATAATCGTCGAGAATGCCTAGCCCCGCGACGGCGCGCACCACATTCGCCTGCTGGATGATGCCGACGCCGTAAACCGACCAGTCGGGATCCTTTTCGATGAC
Source organism: Hyphococcus sp. (assembly GCF_965267305.1). Classification (GTDB taxonomy): domain Bacteria; phylum Pseudomonadota; class Alphaproteobacteria; order Caulobacterales; family Parvularculaceae; genus Hyphococcus. The sequence continues at coordinate 1,057,387 of NZ_OZ253945.1, forward strand.
ATCCACCGAAAAACCCTTGCGACAAAGCGCAATTGCTGCGGTGAGACCGCCAATGCCGCCGCCGATAACGAGTATCTTCACCCTTGTCTCCCTGACGCGTCCATTTGCCTGAAGCCGGACGTCTTACCTGGGACCAAGGATAAGTAGAAATTTTCTATCTGGAAAACTTATTATACTTATGGGTTTCCATCATCTTTTTTTATCGTCCATCACGGCGTGCTTTTTGACGAGATCGATGAGCCATCGCAGGCCGGGATCCTTCTCTCTTGTAGAGTGGTATTGGATCATCTCCTGCATTTTAGGAAACGGAAACGGCATTTCGGAGATCGCAATGTCCAACCGTTCGGCGAAGAGCAAGGCGAGCCGCCGTTGCATCACCGTCAATCGCATGGAATTGACAACCATTTCAGGGGCCACGAGAAACGATGAGACGTTCATGTCGATGCGGCGCGCGCGCGGCATATCCTGCAGGTGAAATTCCGCAAATGAAGTGCGTCTCACCCGCCCTAATTCGACCGCGACATGCCCGGCCTTGAAAAAGTCATCCTGCGTCAGCTTTCGCCGCCGAAAGGCCGGATTCTTCGCCCACCCCACCACGACATAATCTTCCTCGAACAAAGGCTCTGTCGGATGGTCCGATGACAGCATGTATTCCGGCGAGATGATGAGATCCAAAAAGCCCTGATCGAGTGTTGAGGACATGGAATCAGACGGTTGTACCGTCTCGATACGAATGGCCGGAGCGGTTTGCTCTATTTCTTGCGTCACGCCCGGAAACAGCACGGCGAGCAGATAATCCGAGGTTCCGATCCGGAAACGCCGATCGGATTTCGACGGATCGAATTGTGATGATTCGGAGATCAGCACGTCGAGGTCGCGAAGCACCTCCTTCAATCTTGGACGGATGCGAATGGCGTGCGCCGTCGGGATCATCTTCTTGCCGTGCAGTTGCAGGATCGGATCGGAAAAATACTCCCGGATCCGCGTCAGCGCCGCGCTCATCGCCGGCTGGCTGATATTCATGCGCTCCGCCGCCCGGGAAACGCTCTGCTCGTCGAGCAGAACATCCAGCGCCAGAAGAAGATTGAGATCGAGGCCCTTGAACCGCATGAACCTATCATAACGATTGATGATTTTTGATCAATATAAACAATTTCTCTTATTCGACAGAGTGTCGCATTGTCCTCCCAACAAAAAGAGCAATTTCGGGAGGGAACAGTGCGGAATTCAACAGCGCTCTATCTATCCGCCGCGTCTGCGGCGCTTGCCATTTTTACCGCGCCCGCGCGCGCGCAAGATGAAACGAGCCAGCGCGGGCTCGACACCATCGTCGTCACGGCGCAGAAAACCGAGGAATCGCTCCAAGACGCAGCAATTCCCATAAACGCGGCGACAGGCGAAGAACTTCGGCAGGTCGGCGTGCTTGACGCTTCGTCGTTAAACAAGGTTGCGCCTGCGCTTTATGTGACGAGCACCGGCGGCGCCAATGTGGGCTATTTCGTTCGCGGCGTCGGCAACTTCGCGAATAACGGTTTCACAAACCCGGCGATCGCCTTCAATATCGACGGCGTCTATATTGGCCGCCCCTCCTCCACCATCGCATCCTTTCTGGATTTAGACCGCGTAGAGGTGCTGAAAGGTCCACAAGGCACGCTCTACGGTCGCAACTCCACCGGCGGCGCCATCAACGTCATTCCCAACAAACCGGTCCTGGGAGAGACGAGCGGAGGCATATCCGTAGGTTACGGAAATTATGATGCGGTCGAAGCGACAGGCTACGGCAACATCCCCATCTCTGACAATGTCGCTGCGCGGTTTGCCGGAACCTATACAAAACATGACGGCTATTTCGATGACGGCACGTCATCGGCGGAAGAGATAGCGCTTCGCGGACAGGTCTACATCGAAGTAAACGACTCCATCAATGCGAGGCTGTCGGGCGACTATGCGAAATCACAGGGAACCGGGCCAGGTCTCCATATCGACGGGATTTACGGATTCGCGCCTTTCAACCCCGGCTTTGAAGTGCCCAATCGGGTTTTTCTTCCCCTTAATGCGCCGGACTTTTCGGGCCTTCACATTCCCTCGACGCTGGAGTTCATTGCGGATAACGCAACGACAGCGCCCGGTTTTCAGCCCGTTGAAGGGTTTATCTATCCCGACCGGAACGACACCTACTGGGGCGTCAACGCCGAAGTGAATTTCGATCTCGGCTTCGCCGACCTGGTCGTCATCCCCGCCTACCGGTTTTCGGAACTGGACAATCAGTTGAACGGTCCCCCGTTCAAGGCGGCGATCGTACAGGATGAGGCCGAGCAATTCAGCTTTGAAGCGCGGCTTTCCGGCGATATTGGCAAGCTGGACTGGATCCTCGGCGGTTATTATTTCGATGAGACCGTCAAGGGCGTAAACACATTCAATCAGTTTGCCGTTGGCAACAATAACGATTTTGACAGCAAAACTGAATCGCTCGCCTTCTTTGCGAGAAGCACCTTCAATGTGACAGACAAGTTTAGAATTGTCGGCGGCATTCGGTATACGGATGAATCTCGTACGTTCTCCAACATCGGACAGTCTTTCACAATCGTTTGCCTTGACGAGCCTCCCGCCGGGCCGCCAAGCTGTCCCGACATTCCGTCCATGCCTGCAGAGCTTACGCTTGCCGAACAGCTAGCGGCTTTTCCGGCCGGCTCATTGGCGGTTCCGGCCCAGGCGATTCTCGCCCAGGTCGCTGCAAACCCGGTTGGCGTGCCTGTCGTGAGCCCGCTCGGCCCGTTCGACATTATTACGACGCCGGGCGGCCCGGTCGCTGTTCCCGGCGCACTCTTTATCGTCACGCCAAACGACCTGATCGGTCTCGAAGGCGGCGATGAGGAAGTCACCTATCGCGCCGCCCTCGAATACGACCTGACGGACGACAATCTTGTTTATGCAAGCTTCGAAAACGGTTTTCGCGCCGGCGGCTTCAATACGGCGTTTGGACTTGAATCTTATGCGCCGGAATTCATCGATGCTTACACGATCGGGGCGAAGAATCGCTTTTTCGACAATACGCTCGAGATCAATATCGAGGGTTTCTATTGGGAGTATGAGGACCAGCAGCTCGCAGCCCTGACCGTCGACGCGCGAGGTAACAATGCCTTTGCAACCAGAAACGTCGGCGAATCCAGCGTCAAGGGCGTAGAAGTCGATTTCCAGTTCGCGGCTACCGAGTCAACGCTTATCAGGGGCGGTGTCCAGTATCTCGACGCGACCTATGATAACTTCCAGTTTAATCAGGTGGATCTTTCGGACGATACGGATCCGCCGAACTTCCTGACGCCGGTCACGGGTTGCGATTTCACGCAGGTGATCAACCCTGCGCCGCCCCCCGGCACGGCGTCCCGAAGCTTCGATATCGATTGCTCGGGCAAAGAAGCGCTCTACTCGCCTGACTGGACCGTAAGCCTTGGCCTCAATCAGACCCTGGACCTTGGCCAATTTACCCTCACCGGGACCTTCGATGCGCGGTATCGCAGCGAACGCGTCATCGGTTTTCAATATCTTCCCACACAATATGAAGATGGTGTGATTACCGCCGACGCTTCTCTGACCTTGATGCCGAAAAACGGCGTTTGGCGCGTCACCGGATATATGCGCAACATGACCAACGCCTTTGTTCGATCCATCGCGCAGGTCGGCTCGGGAGACATCGCCGCGGCGTCAGTTGAACCGCCGCGCACCTACGGCGTGCGTATCAGCGCTGATTTCTAAATGTAAAAAGGCGGCGCCCATTAGGCTCCGCCTTTTTCAATCTTTCGCAACACGCAACATCGGGAAAGCACATGCAAAAAACACTCCTAGCGCTCGTGAGCCTCGCGGCTTTCATCTCGCCGGCGTCCGCCGGCGACTTCATATCCGCGTGCATCGACGGCGCGCCTGAGTCCGTTAGCGCCTCAGACGCTGCGGGGTATTGCGCATGCCTCGCCGATGAAACCGAGGGCGCTGATGATATTCGCGCCGAGCTTGAAGCGTCCTGGCCGGTGACGGATATCGAAAGCTGGGTCGCAGACCTTTCAGCGGAGGCTGGGAACGCAGCGGCGGCGTGCCAGCCCTAGGAGGCGATCATGTTGGCAGTGCGCAGCGCTATAGCCGCATGCCTCGCTGTTGGGTTTCTTGTTGTCCCTCAGTCATCAGCAGCGGAGGAAAACGGCGGCGGCTTTGTGACCCTCGGAACACAAGGCGGTCCTCTTCCCAGCGCTCTGCGATCGCAACCAGCGAATGCGCTGGTTCTAGAAGACGGCGTTTATCTGGTTGACACAGGCGACGGCGCAGCGGGGCGTCTGGCGGCGGCAGGCATTCCCTTGCAGCGGCTCAAAGGCGTTTTCATCAGCCATCTGCATTTCGATCACACGGGCGGTCTCGCGGCGATTCTCGGTCTCCGTTTCCAGTTAAACGCGCCAGGCGTGCTGACGGTCTACGGTCCGCCGGGAACGGCTGAGCTGGTGGCCGGGCTCGTCGCCTCGATGAAACCGGGCGCCGAAGCAGGCTATGGAGTTCCAGACGAACAAAAGCCAGACCCAGCGGCGATGGTGTCGGTTGTTGAGATCCGCGACGGCGCACGGATCGAGCTTGGCGGCTTGACGGTTACCGCCGCGGAAAACACGCATTACAGTTTTCCGGAAGGAAGCTCACTAGATCAACGATTCGACTCCCTGTCTTTCCGGTTTGATACAGCCGAGCGGGCCATCGTCTATACGGGCGACTCCGGTCCGAGCGAGAATCTGGAAAAACTCGCAAAAGGCGCCGACCTTCTCGTCTCGGAAATGATCGACCTTGACGCCACAATCGACGCCGTAAAGCGCGCCAACCCGAATATGCCGGAAAAGGCGCTGGCGGACATGGCGCATCATTTGTCCGACCATCATCTTACGCCTCACCAGGTCGGACAATTAGCGAGCCGCGCCGGCGTCAAACATCTCGTCGTCACGCACCTCGCAACAGGCGCCACAGGAAGTTTCGACACCGCGCAATACATCGCCGCGATCGCGAGTAAGTTTGACGGTAAAGTCACCATCGCCGAGGACCTTGATCGGTTCTGACCGCAGCGCGCTTGAAAGCACGCGGCAAGATACGCTCGAGATGGCGGCGCCCGTCCGTGACGCCAAGATCGTGAGCGGTCAGTTCCCGGTATAGCCATCAGTAACGGGGTCGCGGACCCGCAACTCACATACAACTCTGCGATAGCAGATCGCAGGCGCCGCTCGACGGCTTCGCGTTCCGTCGATGAAGGCCGTCACCGGCGGGCCGTCATCCATCACATGCCCGAGATTATAGCCCCTAGCCGAGCGATGCTGACCGGCCGGCGGCGCCGCACTGGCAAAGCGGCGGCGGGCGAACAGTCGAACCCGCTCACGATTGGCGCTACTTAAAGAACGGCGTCTTTTGATATTTTTTCATGATGTGAATGCGGAAATACGATCGGATGACGGGCGCGAACTTCCGCCAAACCGTTCGCGCGTGCTAAGGCGAGACGCGATCGATACAAGGTGAGCTTGAGCGCGTGGAACGCCCGCATTAAAGGCAGCTCAATCTTTTAAACCTTCAGGCTGGTGAATAGGGATGCAACATATTGAAACCAAAGGCTCCGTCGTCCGGTCTATCGCCGTCCTGAAAATCCTGGCGCGACGGCAGAGTGGCGTGAAACTGAAGGACCTCGCCAGTGAACTCGGACTTCCTTCTAGCTCAGTTCATCGTCTTTTGCAGGTGTTGGTGCAGGAAGGCTTAGTGGAGCGCGGCGACGGCCAGTTGTACCGGGCGGGAGCCGGTTTGTATCATCTCGCCTGGGTCGTGCGTTCGCAGTTCGATCTTGCGCATTTGAGCCGCCCTTTCCTTCAGCGTTTGTGGCGCGCATGGGACGAAACCGCGGTTCTCGCCGCCTACAATCCCGCGAGCCGCAAAGCGACCGTTGTTGACGCAATTCTCACTTCCCATCCCTTGAGACATGCTATCGACGCAGGCATGGAAATCGAGCTTCCATGGGGATCTCTGGGCAAATGTATTCTTGCTTTTCTTCCTGATGACGAGGTACGCGCCGTCATAGCGACGGCGTCCGTCGGCCCGTTAAGCGGTTTGCCCTTGCCGCCGAGAAAACTCATTTTGCCGGAACTCGAAAAAATCCGGCGCGACAAATGCGCCGTTTATTTCGACCCTAATAATGACGTGGCCGGAGTATCTGCGCCAATTTTCCTGAGGCGCGAAGAAATTGTCGGGTCCATCGGCGTTACGATGCCGTCCGTCCGGCGCAACCGGCATGACTTTGATGAGATGGCCGCCGCCGTTCGTCAGGCCGCACTGGAACTTACAGAACTGATCGAATTTTCCTCCAAAAGCTGAGCAAATTTAGGTCGCAATAATTCCGTATAACGGAATTCTTTATTCCGCTATACGAACTTTCTTGAATCGTTGATTTATCAACATATGATTGCGCGGAATCGCCCGGAAAGAGGCGACAGAACCTTCGCAACGAATATTCAAGGGGAAACGTCGTGAACAAAATTGCATTCAAAAAGAGAATTTCGTCCGCCGCATCGCTGTTTGCGCTGTCGGCAGGACTTAGCCTTGTGGGAAACGCTTCGCTCGCACAGGAAGACGATGTGGCGGCTAACCGGTCAGGCGCCGACACCATCATCGTCACCGCTCAGTTTCGTGAGCAGAACCTCCAGGAGACGCCGCTTTCTATCACTGCGCTCAATGCGGATATGATTGACGCACGCGGCTATCAGGACCTTTCCGATGTAGGACAAACCGCGCCGAACGTAACCTTGCGCCCTGCCGCAGCGACCTATGGCCCGGCGGTTGTCGCCTATATTCGCGGCGTCGGCCAGCGCGATTCAACCTTCGCGCTTGAGCCAGGCGTCGGGATTTATATCGATGATGTTTATTTTCCGACCTTGCACGGATCATTGATCGAGCTGATTGACCTCGACCGCGTAGAAATTTTGCGCGGACCGCAAGGCACGCTCGCCGGCCAGAACTCCATCGGCGGCGCTATTCGTCTCTACTCTAAAAAGCCGAAGGGCGACGATGGCGGTTTTGCACAGCTGACTTATGGCAGCTACGACAGGCTGGAACTGCGCGCGGCGCAAAGCTTCACCATTATCCCTGATGAATTGTTCGTGCGGTTCTCAGGCACCGGCGCGCGCAGCGACGGGTTCATCAAGCGTTACGATTATGCCTGCACCCATCCCGGAACAGCTATTCCAAGCGTTCTCCCGACAACCGACGACTGCCAGATCGGCACCGAAGGCGGCAAAAGCTATCTCGCAGGCCGGGTAGCGTTGCGCTGGGAGCCCACAGACCGCATATCCGCAGACATTGTCGCCGATATCACTGAAGACAACAGCGAAGTCGGGCCCTCCACTCTCCTGTTTGTAGGCCAGGGCTCAAACCCCGGCACGACGGTCGCCGGATCTGGCGGCGCCCCCGCCTATTTCCTGAACGGCGTGCCCTTTGGGACAGCGGCAGGGTCGCAGTTTATCTCCTACTCGCCGTATGGCGACTTCGCTTTGGATACGTTCAGCGACAGTCCTTATATCAGCTATGAGAACTACACTGATATAGCGCCGCGCGACGGCAGCGCCCCGTGGCAGGCTCCGCTGGAGGCGTCGAACGACAGCTGGGGCATCTCCGCCAACATCCAGATCGAACTCACAGACTGGCTGAACGTCATCTCAATCACCGGTTATCGTGAATTCGACGGCACCTATTCCTCGGGCGATGGCTCGCCGCTCACCCCGACCGTTCAATCCAACCGCGTCTTCAACGAGCAGTTCAGCCAGGAAATCCGTTTCAATGCGAATATCAATGATTTCCTGAACCTTACTGTCGGCGGTTTCTATTTCGACAAGAAAAGCGAGAACTTCTCGCGCGTCACTTTGGTGCCCTTTAACTTCATCGAGGCGAACACCATCCCGGCGGAAACGCTGGCCGTCTTCGCCAACGCTGATTTTGCAGTAACCGACCGGCTGAACGCCATCTTCGGCATACGCTATACGGACCAGGAGAAGACCTTTGAATACGGCCGTTTGGGCGTCCCGGGTTCCGATGCGGCTCTGAACGGTTCAGCCAACCCTATCCTTATGACGCCGGGCGTCGATGGCGGCGTGCCGTGGCAACTCGCTTCCTTGAACGGCCTTGTGGGCGAGTTCAAGGGCGACCGCGTCGACTACCGCGGCGTCTTGCAATATCAATGGACAGACGCGTTCATGACCTACGCCCAGTATTCGACGGGCTTTAAAGGCGGCGGCATCAATCCGCGGCCTTTCTTTCCGGCGCAAGCGCTGCCGCATGGACCGGAAACCCTTGATGCTTATGAAATCGGCTTCAAGAGCAGCTTCCTGGACAACCGGGTCACCCTCAATGCGGCCGCGTTCCTGAACAAATACGACGACATCCTTGTCACCGTCGCCAACTGTCCGCTGCCGGGGGCGCCGCCGGCGCCTTGCGCGCTGCCGCTCAACGCCGGCGAAGCCACGGTGAAAGGTTTTGAGGCCGAGCTCGCCTTGCGGCCGGCTGAGGGGCTTATGATCGACGCTTCGCTTGCGACGTTGGATTTCGAATATGACTCGATCTCCGCCGAAGCGGCCAATTCCGGCATTGGCCTGGAAGATGACGGTCAATATATTCAGGACATTCAGTGGAGCATCGGGGCGCAGTATGACTTTTACGTCCCGAATTTCGGCACGATCACGCCGCGCGTCGATATCAGCTACGAAGATGACTATAATCGCAACGCCGATAATGTGGATGCGGCAACCGGCGGCGAGGACATTTTCGGACATATCGACTCGCGAACGCTGGTCAATGCACGACTGACCTATCTCGATCCCAGCGAGACCTGGCGGGTTTCTCTCGAAGCGAAAAACCTGACAGACGAACTCTATTATACTGACATTTTCGACAATCGAGGTTCGACTAACTCGATTCAGGGGCGTCCGGGAATGCCCCGCACCTTCGCCGTGACGGTGCGCCGGAATTTCTAGCCGCGCTTGAGTTATGGGGCGGCGGTTCCCTTCCGGCCGCCGTCCCCCTTTCATCTTCCAAGAGGAGACACCCATTGTCCGTTTCCGCCTCTAATATTGACGCATCTGCAAGCAGTGACAGCCGCACGATCGTTGCCGGGCTGCCCATGCCGGAATTCCACAAAATCGGCGTCGAGCCGATCAGCGGCGCATGCGGCGCTGAAATTTCCGGTGTCGACCTGCGCCAACCGCTATCGCCGGAGGTGCTCGACGAGATCATGCTGGCTTTCGAACATTTCCTTGTCATCGTCTTTCGCGACCAGGACCTGACGCCGGAGCAGCACAAAACGTTTTCTCGCCATTTCGGCGAGATCACGGAAATCCCGCAGGCGCCGACCTATGGCGAGCACCGGGACATGCAGGAGGTCCGCCGTGAAGCGCACGAGCCCGAGAACGTCGTGCCCTCCTTTGAATCATTCCACACCGACAGTCCGTTTTTGTTGCAACCGCCGCTCGGCATCGTCATGCGCGCGCTCGCCGTGCCGAAATTCGGCGGCGACACCGCCTTTTCGAACGCCTATCTCGTTTACGAAGATCTTTCGGACAGCATGAAAGCGCTGGTTGACGGGCTGCAGATTGTGTACTCCGGCAAGCATATCTGGTCCAATAACGAAAAGCTTCCTCCTGAAAAACGCTTGCGCCTGCGTGAATCCCATGACTTCAAGGAAGATGAACTCGAAAACATTCATCCCGCCGTGCGCGTTCATCCGCGCACTGGACGCAAGGCGCTGTTTGCAAACACGGCGTACTTCCAGCGCTTCGTCGGCTGGACTGAGGAGGAAAGCCGGGCGCTGCTGAACTATCTTCAAAGCCTTGCGCAACGGCTGCATTACCATTGCCGGGTGAAGTGGAAAAAGGACACGCTGATCGTTTGGGACAACCGCTTTTTGCTGCATCGCGGCGTTCATGATTTCAAATATGAGCGCCGGCACCTCATTCGCACGACCCTTAAAGGCGAACGCCCCATCGGACCTTCCGACTTCTCGCGAGCAAAGTAAGTCAAGATGAAAGTCAGCGCCGCGATTGCGCATATCTTAAAGTGCGAAGGCGTCGACGTTATCTTCGGCTATCCGCGCAACGCCGTGCTTGAGGAAGCGGCGAAGGCCGGCATACGGCCGATCATCGTCCGCCAGGAACGCACCGGCGTTCATATGGCGGACGCCTTATCGCGTCTGACGCGCGGGCAGCGGATGGGCGTTTTCGCCATGCAGCATGGGCCCGGAACAGAAAACGCCTATGGCGGCGTTGCGCAGGCCTATTCCGAATCGGTGCCGGTTCTTGTCTTGCCGCAAGGGTATGCGCGCCGTCTCGCCTATGTGCCGGACAATTACAACGCCTCGCTTTCCATGCGCGATGTGACGAAGCATGCCGAACCGATAACGGATGCGTCGGAAGTCGCAAACATCATGCGCCGCGCGTTTACGCAGCTTCGCAATGGCCGCCTGCGGCCTGTTCTTGTGGAAATGCCCTGGGACGTCCTTAGCGAAGAAACGCCGGAGATCATAGACTACGCGCCGGTTCCGAAGGCGCGCAGCGCGCCAGCCCCTGACGATATTTACGCCGCCGCCCGTTTGCTGGCCCGCGCCAAGCGGCCGGTTATTTACGCCGGTCAGGGCGTCCACTGGGCTGGCGCCTATGAAGAGCTGCAAAATCTCGCCGAGCGGCTCGCCGCACCTGTAGGAACGAGCCTCGAAGGCAAAAGTGCGTTTGACGAGCGGCATCCGCTCGCCCTCGGCGCCGGCGGCGCGGCGAGCCCGGGACAGCTTCGCCATTTTCTCGATCAGGCCGACATTATTCTGGGCGTTGGATGCAGCTTCTCGGAGACCGCTTTCGGGATACGCATGCCCAAAGGAAAGCGCATCATTCACGCGACGCTCGATCCGGCCGACATCAATAAGTCTGTCGCATGTGAGCTCGCGCTGATCGGCGATGCGAAGCTGACGCTGTCCATGCTGTACGACGCCTGCGCTGAAATGATCGAAGGCGCGCGGGACATGACAGAGACAGCGTTCGAAATCGCCGCACTCGAAAAAAAGTGGATGGCGGACTGGCTTCCCCTCCTCACATCCGACGAAAAACCTTTGTCGCCTTACAGGGTGCTGTGGGATCTGCAACAAGCGGTCGATGTGGCGAACACAATCATCACCCATGACGCCGGCAGCCCGCGCGACCAGCTCTCGCCTTTCTGGAAAACAACCGCGCCTTTGACCTATATTGGCTGGGGCAAGTCAACGCAGCTCGGCTATGGGCTCGGTCTTGCCATGGGCGCCAAGCTCGCCTGCCCCGACAAGCTGTGCATCAATGTCTGGGGCGACGCCGCGATCGGCTTTACGGGCATGGATTTCGAAACGGCGGTGCGGGAGCGTCTCCCGATTCTTTCTGTATTGCTGAATAACAGCGCCATGGCGATCGAACTCGATCAGATGCCGGTCGCCACGGAGCGATTTCGTTCCACCGATATTTCCGGCGATTACGCCGCCTTCGCCCGCGCCCTCGGCGGCTATGGCGAAAGAGTGAGCGAACCGGACGACATTAAACCCGCGATCGCTCGGGCGCTCGCCGCCATTGAAGCCGGCCAGCCGGCGCTATTGGAATTCATGACATGCACCGAAACGCGGGCGTCGAGAATATGACGAACATCTCGACACCCCCCAATAACGGCGCGGGCCAAAAGGATTGGACGCCGAACGCGGTTTACACGCTCGGCTTTCTGTGCCTCATTTCTGTCTTCAATTATCTTGACCGGTCCATTCTCGGACTCGCTTTGCCGCTGATCAAAGCGGAAATGCAAGTGAGCGATGCGGCGCTGGGGCTTGTTTCCGGTCTCGCCTTTGTCCTCTTCTACTCTATTCTCGGCGTTCCCATCGCCTGGGCGGCGGATCGCTGGAACCGCAAGAACATCATTGCAGCGGGCTTTGCTTTCTGGAGCGCCATGACGGTGCTGACCGGCTTCGTGGCGAATATCTGGCAATTGGCGCTAACGCGCTTCTTAATGGGAGCCGGCGAAGCGACGGGCCTCGCGCCGTCGAACTCCATGCTTTCCGACACCTTCAGGACGGAAAGACGGCCTCTCGCCCTGGCGATTTTCAGCCTCTCAAGCTCCATCGCCTTCGTTATTCTGTTTCCGATCGCCGGGTGGATCGCAGAGCATTATGGCTGGCGCACCATGTTTATCTGCGCCGGCGTGCCTGGAGTTATTTTCGCGCTCATATTTTATCTTACCGTGAAAGAGCCTAAACGCGGCGCGAAGGAAAACGCGCCCGCGCGGAAATTGCCGGAAAATATCGGCGCCAGTCTTCGTTATCTTCTCAGCACCAGAACCTATGTGTTCATTCTCGCCGGCGCGACATTTATGGGCGCGAATGTTTTCGCCGCCGGCGCCTGGACGCCGACATTCCTCTCTCGCGTCCACGAGATGAGCATGGCGGACGTCGCCGCCTCTATCGGGCCCATACGCGGGGTTCTTGGCGCTCTTGGCGTTCTCCTCGGCGGTCTGATCATCGATCGGCTCAGCCCGCATCTTACAAGCTGGCGGATAAAAATTCCCGCCATCGCTTGCGCTCTCGCAGGCCCCTCGGAAGCCCTGTTCCTGCTTGGAGAAACGAAAATGGTCTGGCTCTTAGGTTTCGCCGCGACCAGCTTTGTCACCCTCATCCACCAGGGTCCGATTTTCGCGGCCACGATGAACGTCGCTCGCATCCGCATGAGGGCGCTGTCAGTGGCCGTGCTGGTGTTCTGCGCGAGCCTGCTCGGACAGGCCGTAGGGCCGCTGATCGTCGGGGTGCTGAACGACGTCCTTGCACCGCAATACGGCCAAATGGCGATCCGCTATTCCTTGCTGATTATCGCGGTTACGCCAGTCTGCGCCGGCGTGTGTTTCTGGATGGCCGCGGTCAGCTACGAGCGTGACATGGCGCGTGCAATCGAGGAATAGTCTCCAACCCTCTATGAAGAAAAGAGACGCGCGAAGATCGAATAGCGCCTCTCTATCTTCCAAAACACAATCACCTCTGCGATGGCCTGCAATCCATTCAGCGTCAAACTCGGTCAAGCCCGCCCATCGCCGCGACGCCGATTTGCAGCCGTCAGGCCGGTCTCAACGATTGTCGCTGAACCAGAGCGGGCATTTGTAGCGATAGGTGATTTCGTCACCCTCACGAATGGATTTGACCGCGACAAGCTCCGCAATCCAGCCCAGTTTTTCATGGCGGCTCCACCGCATATCGGCGTTGGCGTCCTGCGCATGGTTGCAGAAGCTCATCAAGCCGTAAGCCATGAGCCCCGCTTTCGGATTTTCGGGATGGGCGAAATAAAAATCGCCGATCGGCCGCACGGCGTCGAGCGGCTTCGCCTGTTCTTCAAGAATTTCCACGGTGCAGGCTTTTTCAATCACGGCCCCGGCCTCAATCGCCGTCAAGGCGAACAGGCCGCGCCCCCCGAGGCGGCTGACGCCGGGCGCAGCGAGGCTCGGGCGCGCGCGCCAGAAATTATCGTCGCTGGCGCCCTCGAATTGTGATTTCACAGTTTCAGCGCTCATTGGAAATATCCTTTCTGAAAATAATCTTGTCGTCGCCGGGACGATAGAAGTCCGCGATCTGGACGAGCTTCTTAAAACCGGTCTTTTTGTAGAATGCACGCGCCTTTTCATATGGCGGCGTGGATGAAGTTTCGGCAATCAGAAAAGCGCCGCCCGCCTCCGCCACCGCTTTTTCGGTACGCATGAGGATTTCGGCGCCAAGGCCTTTGCGTCCGGCGTCAGGGTCAACCACAATCCAGTAAAGGTCATAGGCCTTTTCCGCGCCTGGCGTCCGTCCGTAGCAGGAATATCCGGCGAGCCTGTCGCCGCTTCCCGCAAATATAAACTCATAACCGCTCGCCCTGCCCTTTTCGATGCGCGTCTCGGCAAGTTCGCAAGCGATATCGACTTCTTCCGGCGAGAACGCCGCCGTCGCCGTTACCATGCGCCGGATTTCCGGCACATCCGTCGGCCGCACAGCGGCTCGCCAGGACAGCGGCTTGCCGGCGTCGTCTTTCTTTTTCACAGGCGCGCGGTAAGGCGCGATGGCGCCGGCCTTTGACGCAAAGCCTTCAAAAAAGCGGCGCGCATTCACGCCCAGATTCTGAACGCGATAGCCGCCCTCCTGAACGAAGAGCGTGGGCAAGCCCGCTGAAGCAATGATCTCGCCCATCCTGGCAAAATCTGACGCCACATAAGGCCAGGTGCCAGTCGGGTCGCCTTTGGCTGCGTCCAGACCGAGGGCGATAACGAGAAAAGCCGGATCATGCTCGGCTATGCGCGCGAGCGCCCGGTGCAATGCCTTTCGGTGATCGTCCGCCGTAATGGTTTCTGCGAGCGGCAGATTGAGATTGAACCCCGCTCCCTCGCCCCGTCCCGTTTCATCCTTGAACCCGGTGAAATAGGGATAGGCGAAACTCGGGTCGCCATGGATCGACACCGTTAGAACATCGGCGCGCTCGTAAAAGATATCCTGCGTGCCGTTGCCGTGATGATAGTCGACGTCGAGAACGGCGACCCGGCCGTATTCTGATAAATAATTCGCAGCCACCGCCGCATTGTTGAAGTAGCAGAACCCGCCGAAAGCTTTGTGTTCGGCGTGATGGCCGGGTGGGCGCACCAGCGCATAGGCGGCGGGCGCGCCGTCAAGCACCATCTCCGCCGCGGTCAAAGTGCAGTCCACCGCTTCTCGTGCGGCGGGATAGGCGTTTTTGTTCAACGGCGTGAAAGTATCGATGCACCAGTAGCCCGCGAGCACCGATCTGTCCTTGGGCATGCGGCCCGCATTCCTCACCGGAAAGACGTAAGGATAGACGGACTTTCCTTCCGGCGCGTCCTTGCAGGCGCGTTCGATGTAATCGGCGAGCTTCGGATCGTGCACCGCCTTGATCCAGCGCTCCGGAAAATTTTTCGCCGGCGTTTCCTTGAAGAACGCACACTTTGTCAGTTCGGCGAGAATGGATTTCACCCGCACCGGCGCCTCCACATAGCCGCGTTCACGGATGTGGTGGATGTCGTGTTTGTCGTTGACAATAACCGGCAAGGTGAACGCCTTCGGCGCCGTCAGTGCTTCCGCTTTCGCGCCGCCATAACGAGGCTCGCGCAGATGCATGGTCTTGTCGTCGATGGAAGCGAGAACTTTTTCGTTATAGTCTGGCGGGCAAAGATGAGCGTATTTGCGTTCGAGAATGGCCCGAACGACTTTCCGCACCTGCGACGCTTTGGGAAGCTGGAACTCGCCGATACCGTCGAAGACAAGATAAGGGCTATCGGTGTCGCCTTCCTTCACCGGCGTTTCATAGGCCGTGCCCATGATCGGCAGCGCGCCAAAGCGTTCGTAGAATTTCAGCCTCGCTGCGTTTTCCTTACGAAGGTCCGGATTGGGGCTCAATACCGGATCGTCGGGCAAGCACTCGAAATAAATGCCCTTAAGTCCCCTCGCCAGAGCGTGCTCGCGCACATGCGCGTAGAGCGTTGCGCCGAGGCCGCCGCGCGTCTCGCCCTTCGCCGTCGCGATCAGTTCCAGAAACCCGAAAGACAATGCCGGATCGACCAGCAAAATGGCGAAGGCGCGAATATGGCCGCGCCCGTCCTCCATTACGAAAACGTCGGAGACGAATTCGTAGCGGATCGGATCGGCGATCTGATCGGGGATTTTCTCGATGTCGCGCTGCGGCATCTCCGAAAAACGGTCCCGGATAATTCCTTGTATTTCTGCGATGGCGCGCCGGTTGGCGGGCGCCGCCGCATCGCTGAGATGGCGGATGCGAAACATCAGGCGGCGAGCGCAGCATTGACGATTGCGCTGACACCCTCCTCATAAGCCATCGACGCCCGGTCGAGCGCCGCGGCGAAACCGGCGTCAGGCGCCAGACAAGGATTTGCGTTGAATTCGAGAATGTAAGGCTCGCCGCGCTCATCGACGCGGAAATCGACGCGCGCATAACCGGAAAGCCCGCCCGCATGCCAGCAATCGAGCGTCAGCGCACGCAGTTTCGCCGCGAGCTGCGGCTCCTGCTCCTCGATTCCGAAACGGCGGGTCATAAGGTGATAAGATGGGCTCTCCTCATCCCATTTTGCGGCGTAGTCGATGATGGGCGCAACGCCCGGCGGCAGTCCGTCAAACGCCATTTCCGCCATAGGCAACACGCGGGGACCGTCATTGGTTTCCAGAACCGCAATGTTGAACTCGCGTCCCGGAATATATTGCTCGGCGAAGAACTTGCCGCCGAACTTTTCCTCCCGCGCGGCGATTTCGGCGGCCGCCAGACCGCTCTCGACGATGGACTTCTGGTCCATGCCGAAAGAGGCGTGCTCCGAAACCGATTTCACAATCACCTTGCCCTCGCCCGCCGGCGCTTCGCGCAGCCAGTGTTTCGGCGAGGGCAAGCCGGCGGCCAGCAACGCCGCCTTGGACAGCAATTTGGAAGAGGAAACGAGATAGGCCTCGGTTTTCGCGCCCGTATAGGGAACGCCGAAATGATCCATGGCGGCGCAGACCACATGACCGAGCGCGCCATCGCCGCGAATCCCCTCGACCAGATTGAAGGCAGCGCGCGGCCGGCGGTTGGCGAGTTTTTCGACCGCCGTCAGATCGAGGTCGATTTCGATGATGTCGCTGACATAGCCCAGCCTTTCAAGCGCATGCGCGATCACTTGCGCATTGGCAAGCGTATCGGCTTCGTCGGGACGGTCCGCCACCGCCCGGCCGTGAATGACGGGAATGAAGCCAGGCATCGCCGTTACGCGGCGCGCCGCTTGCTTGTGTGGGGCATGGCGACGTTCTGGCGCGCGCAGGCGGAGCGCATGATTTCGCCCATGAGCCAGTCATAGTTGCGGCCGGAAAGATCGGTCAGCATCGCAATGTCCGAAAAGCCCGGTTTCAACCCGGGGATCGGATTGACCTCCAGGAAATGCGGCTCGCCGTTCGCGTCCGAACGCATGTCGACGCGCCCGACGTCGCGGCAGCCGAGCGCCCTGTATGCCGCAAGCGCGCGCTCGCCTGCTTTTTTCGCTTCTTCATCATCCGCAAGCCGGCAGGCGAAATGATCGCCGAAGCTCTGCTTGTTGGCGAAGCCGTAGACGCCGGCCTCCGCATTTTCTGCGATCAGGAGCTCCAGAACCGCAATCACTTTCGCCTGCGCGCCGGAGCCGACGACGCCCACGGTGAACTCGCGCCCAGGCAGATAGCTTTCCGCGAGCACCGGCTGACGGAAGGCTTTGAGCATGCGTGAGGCTTCGGCGCGGAGCGCCGTCTTGGTTTCGACGCGCGACTTGCCGGAACAGCCTTTGCCCGTGCCTTCGGCGACGGGTTTCAGAAAGGCCGGAAACATGACGCCCGCGAGCGACGCCGTGGCGCTTTCGATCACCGCGAAAGGCGCCGTCAGAACGCCATGATCGCGCACGATGCGTTTGGCGACCGGCTTGTCGAGGGTCACCGCCATGGTGAGCGGATCGGAGAAAACGTAGGGCTGATCGAAAAGCTCGCACAGCGCCGGAACCTGCGCCTCACGGGAGCGGCCTTTGAGGCCCTCCGCAATGGAGAACACCATGTCGAAGCGCTCGCCGGCGGCGAGACGCTTCGCCAGCGCCTGCCCACGTCCGACGCGCACGACATTCCAGCCCTGACGCGACAGCGCGGAGTCGAGCGCGTCGATGGTGGCGACGCTGTCAAACTCCGCCGTTTCTTCCTCGGAATACCCGAGCGCCAGATAATCGTCGCGCAGGTCGTAGACAAATCCAAGTTTCATGGCTTGCTCCCCCCCTAGAGAGCGGCGCCCGCTTCGGAGAGCGGGTCGGTATAGCGGTAAGTATTGCCTTCAAAGTTGCGGAGGATGAGATCGTCGCCTTCGCGGCCGACCACATAATCAGGAAGCAGCGGGATCTTGCCGCCCCCGCCAGGGGCGTCGATCACATATTGCGGCACGGCGTAGCCTGTCGTGTGGCCGCGCAGCCCCTCTATGATCTCAAGGCCTTTGGACACCGGCGTGCGGAAGTGAGCGGACCCGGTGATCGGGTCACACTGATAGAGGTAGTAGGGTTTCACCCGGCGCTTCAGGAGGCCGTGCATCAGCGGCTTCATGACGGCGATGTCGTCATTGATGCCTTTGAGAAGCACGGTCTGGCTGCCGAGCGGAATGCCGGCGTCGGCGAGACGCGCGGTCGATTCCGTCACTTCCGGCGTCAGCTCATCCGGGTGCGTGAAGTGGATGCTCATCCACAAGGGATGATATTTCTTGAGGATCGCCGTCAGCTTCGGCGTCACGCGCATGGGAAGGACCACCGGCGCTTTTGTGCCGATCCGGATGAACTCCACATGCTCGATGGCGCGCAGGCGCCCCAAGAGGTAGTCGAGCCGGTCGTCGGAGAGCGTCAGCGGATCGCCGCCGGAAATCAGGACGTCCCGAATCTCCTTGTGGTCGGCGATATATTGCAGCGCCGTTTCCCATTGCGACTTCGAGAACTCGTATTCGCCGCCCGCCTCGCCGACCATGCGCGAGCGCGTGCAATAGCGGCAATAGGTCGAGCAGAAGCCGGTCGCGAGAAAGAGCACGCGGTCCGGGTAACGGTGCACCAGGCCCGGCACAGCCGCATCGTGGTCTTCGCCCAACGGGTCGTCGGCCTCCCCCGGCATCTGGATGAATTCCTGGCCGACCGGAATATGCGTCCGGCGCAGACCGGCGGAGGGACCGTCCAGCGTCATCAGGCTCGCATAATAGGGCGTCAGCCCCATTGGCAGCGATCCCGAACGGCGCGCAACGGCGTCGCGCTCTTCTTCGGTCAACGCGAAAATCCGCTCCACTTCCGCCAGCGACTTAATCCTGTTGCGGACCTGCCAGCGCCAGTCGAGCCAGTCGGCGTCCGACGCTTCGGGAAAGAAGCGGTCGCGGAACGCGCGGGAGCGGTCCGAAAACGGAAACGCCGCCTCAGCGGGGCGGTCGTCATCAAGGGCAACAAGAAAGGGTTTCGGTTTTGAGCCGGCGCTGGTTCGGGGCCGTCTACTGGGAGGCTTAGCGGCCTCCTTGGCCGCTGCTCCCGAGATCAGGATGGTCACCTTAGGGTGGATCTCCATGCTGGAACGGACCGTCGCGCGACCATCGTCGATTCTGTCGTCACAGTTCCAGACAAGCGGGAAGATAATGCGTCCTCGAACTTGCGCAAGAGGAAATTTCGCCCAAAGCGAAATTGTGACTTTCATTGACAAGCTGTTAAATTTATCTCGCTGGCGCGGCGACATTGATCCCTATAAAGAGGAATTGACCGGCCGCCGCTTCCGCCCTGGCCGACTGGGTTTCCCTACATTTTTATGGATCCGACCTTTTCCGCCTTCGTCGCCATCGGCTTCGTCGCCCAGTTGATCGACGGCGCCCTTGGCATGGCTTACGGCGTCGCCTCGACGACCGCCCTCGTCTTCATCGGCGTGCCGCCGGCGGTCGCCAGCGCCAATGTCCATGCGGCGGAAGTTTTCACTTCGGCGGCGTCCGGCGCGTCGCACGCCGTCGCCCGCAACATTGACTGGCGCCTATTCCGCCGTCTGGCGCTCGCCGGTTCGGTTGGCGCGGTGCTGGGCGCCTTTCTCATCAGCTTCATCCACATGGATGCCGCCAGGCCCCTCATCGCCGCCTATCTTTTCATCATGGGACTGGTGGTCATTTCAAAAGCAATGAAGCCGCCGACGGCGCCGAAGCCCGTAGAGAAGGTGCGGCTGCTCGGCTTTCTCGGCGGCTTTGCGGACGCGTCGGGCGGCGGCGGCTGGGGACCGATCGTCGTCTCGAACCTTCTGGCGAAGGGCGCGGCGCCCGCCATCGCTGTCGGCACAGTGAACCTCGCCGAGTTCGTCGTCACCCTTTCGGCGTCCCTCGCCTTTCTGGCGGCGCTTGGCCCGACTTTCGGCAAGGCGGCGCTCGGCCTCGTCATCGGCGGACTGTTCGCCGCCCCCATTGCCGCTTTTGCCGCCAAGCGCCTTCCCAAGCGCGCCATGACGGCGATTGTGGGCGCCATAATCTGTCTGGTCAGCCTGTTTAATTTCCTGTCAGCCGTGAGGGGGTAGTCCGCATGAACGCGGCGGCGACAATCGCGCAGAAAAGGTTTCTGAGACTCTGCCAGGATCTTTGCTGGTGCGGACGGGGGGACTCGAACCCCCACGAGGTTACCCTCGACAGATTTTAAGTCTGTTGCGTCTACCGGTTCCGCCACGTCCGCGATCGAGGGCGCAATAAACCCGTCTCCCCTCGCCATGGCAACCGGAATATTGCAGCGGCGGATGGAGCGCCGGACCGCAGCGGCGTCTGAGTGTTCGCCGGCCGCTGCAGCCACAAACGGGGCGGAATTCCTGGCTCAGGATAAAAGAATCGGGAGGACGAAGTTCCGGATGGGCGGCGCTCCAGCGAGGCGAACCCTGTGCGCCTTATGGATGAATCCGCCACCGCACAGTAAAGCGCGACGGGACATGGTTAAGACCAAAAACAGCTAAAAAGGTCATCGCCGCCGAAGGCGCCGATGGGGCATCCCCCATCTCTCTCCCTGGCGCAATCGGCGGCGATGTTAGCGGCGCGGCGCTGCCCCCCAATAGGCGCGGCCGCATAAAATCAGGGCTGAATGCCGTCTCTCCCAGTGATTCAGCCTGATGAATAAGGAGCAATTAAGCTCTCCGGCCCGGCTTTGTCGTCACCAGAACGGGTGATGGCAGGGTCGCAAGGCCACCTTCTTTTTGATAGGCTCGCTCCCATGTGAAATCGCATCGGGGGCGAGAGCGTTTTGGACGAAGCGTCGATCAGAGATCTGATTCTGGAGATCTACGACACGGCCCTTGAACCGGACCGGTGGCCGGGCGTTCTGACACGCATTTCAGACGCCATGAACGCCAATGGAGCGTTCATTTTTGAACTCAGCGAGCGAAATGACAGAAGGCGCATCGCAGCCCCCTATTTCAGCGACACCTATACGCAGGATGCGGTCGATTATTATCTCGCCACACATAACGATCAGGAAATCGCCGATCAGGACACCTTCGCGCGGCATTCGCGCGCGACGGACGGAATCGATCTTATTGGCGATGACGTGCTCGCGGAAAGCGAAGAGGAATTGCTGGCCCGCGCCAATACGCAGCAATTGCTGGAATTCGGCATCCGCTATCGCGCCGGCGCGCTGCTGAACAAAAGCGACGTCAATGTGGACCGCTTCGCGATCCAGTTTTCCGCCGATCACGGGCCGATCACCCAGGCCGAACGGCAGACGATGAGCATCATCCTCCCCCATGTGGCGAAGGCGCTGAGCATCAACCGGCCGACGATCCAGCTTGCCAGCCGGTATGAGAATGTCATCCAGAGCCTCGACATGCTGCGCGTCGGCATCTGCATCGTGCTCCCTTATGGCGACGTCATTTACAAGAATCAGGAATTCGACCGGCAGATTGACAAGTTCGGCGTTTTCCGCGTCAATCATGACGGACGCCTCGCTTTCGCAGCAGAGGAGTGCGAAAGCGGCGTCGGCGCCTATATGCGGGATCTTTTCGTACATGGCCGTTTCGGCGCGCGTCCCTGGAAAGAGGCGATCGTCTCCGCCTCTTCCAACGATGATCGCTGCCTCTGTCTAGAAGTCTCGCCGCTGTCGCGGCAAAACGATATTATCGGCAGGAACAAGGGCGCGCATCTGATTTACAGTCTCGACACCACACAGCCCTTCAGCATCGACACGCCGGCCATCGCCAAGCGTTACGAACTGACGGCGGCGGAGGAATCGATTCTCGATCTTCTGGCCGAAGGCGCAACCAATGCCGAAATCGCCGCCAGGCGCGAGCGCTCCATCGAGACCGTGAACTCCCAGGTGAAATCCATTCTCGGCAAAACCGGCACCCATAGCCGGGCGAAGCTTATTCGTCTCGCCACCAATATGAGTTTCGGGATGCTCCACTCCGAAGCCGCGCAAAAGCTCGGTTTTCTTTACGCAGAACGCGACGCAGACGTCCCCCGGATAGGGGATGGCGTAAAACACGAACTCACCTAGTTTCGCACAGGCGGGGTGAGGAAGAACGCCGCGCCTCAACGTCTGATTCGTTGCGTTTCATAATTCGCGTAATTTTTACAAAAACCATCATGAAGGGGCCTCTGGATCATGATGCTCATCTTTCGCGCCGCAGCGTTATCTCTCGCGCTTGGCTGTTTCGCCTCCCCCGCTTTTGCACAGGACCTCGCCGACGATCCGGCGGTCGGCGCCTGCGACGGGGATTTTTGTTATCTCGATCAGGGATGGACAACCACCCTCCGCAACAAATGGTACAATGAATCGCAAGGCTCGCGGCTGTTGCCGCTGGCTTGGATGCGGGCGCTGGAACAGCCGGCGGGGCGCGGCAAGTTCCTCGATCCCGCTTATATGTCGGGCTTCGGCTATCTGACGGCGCGCGCCGGCGAACAGAACAGCGATCCCGCCTTGCCGCTCGGTTTGGTGGCTGATCTTGAAGCCTCGAAAAAAGCCAACATCATGTGCGGCGCCTTTCCGGAAATTTGCAAAGGGGGCGTCATGCGCGAAGCGTGGCTCGGCATGACCTGCGCCGCCTGTCACACGACCGAAATCGTCCACAACGGCAAGAAGCTGCGCATCGATGGCGCGCCGACGCACGCCGATTTCTATGAATTCCTGACGGCGCTCAACGTCTCGCTGCGCGTAACGGCAAATGACGAGGACGGAAAATTCGGCCGCTTTGCCAACGCCGTTTTAGGCGCCGACGATACGCCTTCCGCGCGCGCTCGGTTGAAAGCTCAACTCGATGAGCTCGTCGCCTGGCAGAACTTTGTCGAAAACTTCAACAAGACCGAAGCGGTTTACGGGCCCGCCCGGCTCGATGCGCAAGGTTACATCCTCAACAAGATCGTCGCCATTTCCGGCTCAGGCCAGACGACGGACGACACGCCCGCCGACGCGCCGTCGAGCTATCCGTTTGTCTGGAACACCTCGCAGCAGCAAAAAATCCAGTGGAATGGCATCGCCGCCAATCAGAACTATGAGAAGACGGATCGCAGCGGCGTGGCCGATTACGGCGCCATGGTCCGCAACACTTCGGAAGTGATCGGGGTATTCGCCCATATCGAAACCAAGAAAAAGCCCTGGATCCCTTTCTGGCCAGACAGTTACAAATCGAGTGTTCGCGACCGCAGTCTCGATGATCTGGAGCGCTGGCTGACGGCGCTGGAATCCCCGCGCTGGCCCGCCGCCCTCTTCGGCGAACCGGAGCCGGTCTTCACGGTGAATGGCGAGACCCATGACGGCGCCACGCTCTACGCCGAACACTGCGCAAGCTGCCACGCCTTGTTGGCGGCTGACGAAATCAACACGCCCCTGCCCGCTATCTTCGAAGACGATCCGTCAGCGGCGAAGTTCATCCGCATGTCTACTATTGAAGAAATGCAGACGGATCTCCTCCTCGCCTGCAACACCTATCTCCATGAATCCGAGCCCGGTAATTTCAATGGCCGCAAGACATTCTGGATCAAGGGCGCCGCCATCAACGGCGAGGAAAACAAGACCGCCAACATGCTGACCAATGCGACGCTCGGCGCGCTCTTGAACAAAGCGGGCAGCATCATCAAACGCCGCATTGAAGATGTCGCCGTCGCGGTGTTCGGACGCCGCCGCCCGGTGCTCGCGGGGCCGCCGGAGGAGATCGTTTATCTTCCCGGCGTCACGGATATGTCCGCGAAACGCCGCGTCGAAGCCTGCCTCACCGAGCCGCATATGGATGAGAATGGCGGCCCTGAAAAACCGGCGGCGAATATTCGCGCTTACAAGGCCCGTCCGCTGAACGGGATCTGGGCGACGGCGCCCTATCTCCATAATGGCTCCGTGCCGACGCTGCACGATCTTCTGTTGCCGTCGCGCGTGCGCAACACCGCGCCGGCGGACTGGACGCCGCCGCAGCGCGTCGCCCCCTCCGTCCTCGCCGGCAAGTTCCGTCCCGAAGAATTCTATTTGGACTTTTCAAAATTCGACACGGAGCGCGTCGGCTTTGCGCAGCAACAAGCGCCCGGCGCCTTCAAATTCGAAATGTGGAAGTCGGCGACGGAGCCGATCCCCGGCAATTACAATTCCGGCCACGATTATGGCGTGGAGCTGAACGATAACGACCGCAAGGCGCTGGTTGAATATCTGAAGACGCTTTGAAAAGAAGAATGATCGAACCGGTTTTTTGAAGCGGCCGACTGGCCGCCAGGCGGTCAGCCCGCCCCCGCGGAGGACATCGCGTAGCATTTGTCCGCGAGTGATATGATGGTGGGCCCGGAGGGATTCGAACCCCCAACCTAGCGGTTATGAGCCGCCAGCTCTAACCGTTGAGCTACAGGCCCTTTAAGCGCCCTTAAAGGCCGCCCAAGAGGAAGCGCCGTCTTAACAGCTATCGCCGGAGGGTGAAAGACTGGGGATGGACGACGGTGCGAGCGCCCGTCTGCGGCTGGCGTCTCACCGCCCATCACATGAACTTGAAGGCGGCCCGGCGTGTTGACATATTCCCGTGCAATCGCCGCCATGATTTCGCCGCGAGCGGACTTCACACCGACACCACCATAAAAAGGAGCCAATCCCATGCGTTCTATCCCCTTTCCCGCAGCGGCCGCCGCTTTGATGATCGCAGGCTGCGCCGCCCCGACCGCCAGCGCCGCCGATCCCGCCGACGCACAGCGCACCATCACCGTCACCGGTGAAGGCCGCGCGGCGGCTGCGCCCGATATGGCGTCGATCACCATCGGAGTCAGGACCGACGCGCCGAACGCCGCGGCCGCTCTGCGCCAGAATTCCGCTGACATGACGGCGACAATCAAAAAGCTGAAAGATCTCGGCGTCGCAGACAAGGACATTCAGACGTCGGGCCTCTCCATCAATCCGCGCTACAATTACGAACAAAACAGATCCGAGCCGGAAGTCATCGGATTTACCGCGTCGAACAATGTCACCGTGCGTTTGCGCGACCTTTCAAAAGCAGGGTCGGTGATCGATCAGGCCGTGCAGACCGGCGCCAATTCCCTGAACGGGATTTCCTTCTCGTTCTCCGATCCGAAACCGCTCTATGAAGAAGCGCGCCGCGACGCCGTCGCCGATGCGAAGGCGAAAGCGGCGCTCTTGACGGACGCGGCGGATGTGCGCCTCGGCAAGCTGCTGTCGATTCAGGAAGGCTACGCCCAGCCGCCGCAGCCGAAAATGTATTCGGCCCGCATGGAAATGGCGTCGGATGCGGCGAACGTCCCCATGGAGGCGGGCGAATCCGAGGTCAATGTCACCGTCTCGCTGATTTACGCTATCGACTAGCTATAACGGACCTGGTTCTTCTCCGATCATCCCGGCGAAAGACAGGATCCAGAGCCGCAGGCTTCAGCGTTTGGGTTTCTGGACCCCGGCTTTCGCCGGGGAGATCGGGGCGAGATTATTTTGCAAATAAGTCGCCGAAGAAGTCGCCCTCGTTCCATACCGGCTTTTCCGGCGCGTCGGCGATGGCGCGGGCGATCACATAATTGATCTCTGCAAATCGCGCCAGCTCGCCATAGAGAATGGGCTGAGAGATGTCGTCGCTCGGCTTGTGATAGTGGGTCTTGTAAAAGTCCCAGAATTTTTCCTCGCCGCCATTGCCGAAGCCGGTCCACAAAAAGATCGACGGCACGCCCTGCTCCACAAAGCGGTAATGATCGGAGCGGGTGAAAACGCCGAGCTCGGGAATCGGATCCGGCGCCAGCGCGACGCCAGTCTCCTCAAGCGCCGCTTTCATCACCGGCCCGATGGAAGAGCGTTCAGCGCCGAAGGCGATGACGTCGGTGAACTCATGCAAAATCACCGGCATATCAAGATTGACGTTCGCGACCATTTCTCCACGTCCGATCGTCGGAAAATGCGCGAAATAATCCGCGCCCAGGAGACCCTTCTCCTCCGCCGTCACAGCGAGGATCAGGACGCTGCGCTTCGGCGCGCCCTCCGCCATGAAACGTCGCGCGGCTTCTAGGATGGCCGCAATGCCGGTCGCATTGTCCATGGCGCCGTTATTGATCCCGTCCTTGCCCTCCTCAATGAGCTTTTCATTGAGGCCGATATGATCGAGATGCGCGGTGAGGATCACATATTCGTTTTTGAGCTTCGGATCTGTTCCAGGGATGAGGCCTACGACATTGGGGCTCGAGAAGTCTTCGCGCGTCATCGCGCCGGCCATGGAGATTTTCACTGCAAGATCGAAGCCGCCCACAGAATCCCCTTTTCCATCGGCCGCAGCGAGCGCCGCTTCGTAGCTACGGGGCGCGCCTTCAAAAAGGATCGCGGCTTTGTCCATGTGAACGACCGCCGTCGCCTTGACATTGGGCCCCGACGTCTCCGGCCGGCCGTCCGGCCATTTCCATGTCGTCACGGAATAATCCGGATTGGCGATGCGCCGTTCCCAGGGCGTGCGTTTCTCGCTCGCGGTGGTTTGCAAAGCGATTGCGCCGATGGCCCCGCGGTCAGACGCTTCCTTCGCTTTCAGACTGTTGGAGTTGAAATGCGCACGACTTTCATTGTCGAAAATGTCCGGCGCGCCGGAAAAATAAACAACGACTTTCCCTTCAACGTCCACACCAGCGTAATCATCATGGCCGAAGGCCGGCGCATGGACGCCATAGCCGATGAATATGGCGGGCGCATCGGCGATCTCGAACGCCTCCGACCCAATCGACGGGTAGACGACGAAATCTTTCAGGCTCTCGAGCTTGCGCTTTTCACCGTCAGGCGACGTGACCGACAGCGCCGACGCATCGCGCACGGGCGTTCCCGACACCAGCGGAACCTCCTGCATCCAGCGCCCATTGGCGCCGGGCTTCAGGCCCATTCCTTTCAGGCGCGCAGCCACATAGTCCGCGGCGTCTTCATAGCCTTGCGTTCCGGTTTCGCGGCCCTCGCGCGCATCGTCGGCGAGCCAGGCGATATCGGCGCGAATCCGCGCCGTCGCATCCTCCGCGGTTTGCGCCTCCATTGCGGCGGCGGCAATCTCCGGCGGCGCGGGCGCATCCATGGTGGCGCAGGCGGCGAGCGCGAAAACCGATAGGGCGAGAGTGAGGCGGAAGAATTTGACGGACATGACGACTCCTTCAGGGCGCCGGCGATTAGGGGCGCCGCGTGCAAAAGGGTCAAGACGAAGACGCCATCCGTCTTTGAATTCCCTGGACCCGCCGCCCCTGCCACACTCGTAGTGATGTGATTCTGCAACGCTTTTCGCTGGACCCGCAGGACAGTTGGAACCCCTTTGAACACGAGGTATTATTATCGTCGGGGAGTAACGCATGATGAAGAGACATCCGCTTTTTATCGGCCTTCTGGGTCTTTCCGCAGCCCTCGCAGGCAGCACCGCCGCAGCCGACGCGCCCGGCGGTTACGTTCACGAAAACGGCATCGGTCCGGACCCGGACGGAGACACCAATCCTGCGACCATCACCCGCGTCATCAAACGCGACACGCGCACCCCGGAGGATCTTGACGGCCCTTACCGCGTGATCGATTTCGAAGCGCCGCCGGGCAAGCATGGCGACATTATTCGCGAGGCTTACGCGAAAGAATACGGCGTGCATTTCGGCAAAGGACTGACGCGCCAGGTCTGCAAAGGCCAACGCCGCTTTTATTACGACTCAATCTGCACCTATCCGGCGGCGCCGAGCGGTTTTTACGCGGCCGGATATTATGACTATCTCAATGCGCCGCTGACCATCGAGTTCGATCGGCCTGTATGCGTCGCGACCATGGCGATCTATCCCACCGGCGCTGCGGACGACGAACCCTTCACCGTCACCATCAAGGGATGGGACGAAGCGGGCGTTCCGCTGCCCGACGGCAAGGCCGAATTCGAATGGAACAAAGACACCGTTCGCTGGATGAACATGGCGGGCGCCTATTACATTGGCGGACGGGCGAAAAAGATCGAAGTCAGTATGAAAACCGGCAAGGCGGCTGAAGCGGGCGACATTCTGCGCTTTCTGATCGACGATCTCGCCTTTGTGCAGGACGATTGCGCCGAAGTCCTCGACGGTTACATCGAGGAAGAAACCGCAGAGACTATTGCCGAAGCGGACGATATCGTGGAAGAGAGCGCTGATCTTCCCGAAGGCTCCTGATCATTGCCGCAAACTAAAGAAATTCTCTACGAAGTGATCGCCAGTATCGCACCCGAGGCGCGCGGCGACTATCTCGACTGGCTGAAGCCCCATGTGTCGGAGATGCTCACCTTTGATGGCTTTGTCTCCGGCGAGATCTTCGTTAGCGCCGAAGACGAATGCGAAATCACCAGCGTCTACCGGCTCAAAGACATGGCGGCCATGGACGCTTATCTCGCTGGGCCCGCAAAGAAGATGCGCGCGGACGGCGTAACGCGCTTCGGCGGCGCTCTGGTCGCCCGCCGGCGTATTTTAGAAGCGCTCTAAAGCGCCTTGCGCATCTTGATGACTGTGTTTTTCTGTCCATTGGCGGCGGTCTGCGTCTCGCGGCTCACTTCCTCATAACCGCGCGCGCGGTAGAGCGGTTCGCCCGGCAAGGTCGAGCCGAGTTCGATAGTTTTGAACCCTGCCTTGCGCGCGGCGTTTTCGCCGAGCTCAAGCAACAGCGCGCCAACGCCGCGGCGCGTCCAGTCCGGATGGGTGTACATGGCGCGGATGCGCGCCGCCTCCGTTGCAGGGTCGGAATAAGTATCGTCGCGCCCCTTCGTATGATTGCCGCCGTAAAGCGTCCGCCGCTTGCCCCAGCCGCCGCAGCCGGCCATGACGGTTTTTCCGTCCTTTTCCGCCTCGATGACGAAATAAGTGCCGTCTTCAAGCAATGTCGTGTCGAGACCCATGGTCTCCTGCGCCGCGATGATTTCTTCGGGCGTCAGAAAACCTTTCATGTTTTCAGCAATGGAGGCTTTCATCAGCGCAACAATCGCATCCGTATCGGCTTCGGTGGCGATGCGATGCGTGAAGATGGGTCTGGCGGTCATAAGCGAAATAGGCGCCGCTCGGCGAAAAAATGCAATTCCCCAAAAGAAAACGCCGCCTTCATGCGGGCGGCGCTTCCGAAAATCGGCGGCGGCGTTCAGGCAGTCTGGTCGTCAATCGCGGCGTCCGGGGCGTTTTTCTTCACCGACTCAATGCCGCCCTCCATACCCGAAGAGGCCTCATACATCTCGGACGTGCCGATGACCTGATGGTTCGCGGCCTTGAGGTTGAAATAATGCTTGCCGTTGGACGACTCCTTGCGCTCGTAGCGCGCGTCGTCGGGCGCGTTCTTCTTTACAGAGGCGATGCCGTTTTCAGCGCCGGATTTGTCCTTATAGCCCTCGCTGGCGAGAATTTTCTCGCCATTGCCGGCTTTCAGGCGAAAGCGGAACTCGCCGCCATTGTCTTTGTAGATTTCGAATTTTCCAGCCATCCCACTATCTCCTTCTCAGCGGCCCTTTTTGTCTCCCGCCCAGTCTCGCGATTCAGGCCAATATTGCAATTCTTTCAGGGCTCTATATTTCTTAATGTTCCAGAATCGTTCTCCTTTCGGTACATAGAGTTCATGGCTTCCAATACCGACCGAAAACTCAGCATCTCCGAGCGCGCTATAGCGGCCGCGCAGGGTCGGCCCGCCGCCGAAAACCAGGAGGATGCGCCCTATCTCGAAGGGCTCAACGGGGAACAGCGCGCTGCCGTCCTCGCGACCGAAGGCCCCGTCCTGATGCTCGCCGGCGCCGGCACGGGCAAGACCCGCGCGCTGACGACGCGCCTCGCGCACCTTCTGCACACCGGCTGCGCCCAGCCCTGGCAGATCCTCGCCGTCACCTTCACCAACAAGGCGGCCCGCGAGATGAAGGACCGCATCGCCACGCTCGTCGGCGGCGATGTTGAGGGCATGAAGTGGCTCGGCACCTTCCACTCCATCGGCGCGCAAATCCTGCGCCGCCATGCGGAGCTTGTCGGTCTCAAATCCAACTTCACCATTCTCGACGCCGACGATCAGGCCCGGCTCGCGAAACAGGTGATCGAGGCGGCGAATATCGACGAAAAGCGCTGGACCGGACGCGGCCTCGCCATGGTCATCGACGGCTGGAAAAACCGCGGCCTGACGCCGGAGAAAGTGCCCGCCAACGAAGCCTGGCATTTCGCCGACGGCCGCGGCGTCGATCTCTACAAAGCCTATCAGTCGCGATTGACGACGCTCAACGCCGCCGATTTCGGCGATCTCCTCGTGCACAATCTGACGATCTTCCAGAACAATCCAGACGTGCTCGAAGAATATCAGCGCCGCTTCCGCTACATGCTGGTGGACGAATATCAGGACACCAATGTCGCGCAATATCTGTGGCTGCGGCTCCTCGCACAGAAACACAAGAATATCTGCTGCGTCGGCGACGACGATCAGTCGATTTATGGCTGGCGCGGCGCCGAGGTCGAAAACATCCTCCGTTTTGAAAAGGATTTTCCCGGCGCAACGGTGATCCGTCTTGAACGCAATTACCGCTCGACGCCGTATATTCTCGGCGCGGCGTCAGGTCTCATCGCCGCCAATTCGGAACGCCTCGGCAAGACGCTATGGACCGATCTTGAAGAAGGCGAGAAAGTGAAGGTGCGCGGCGTCTGGGACGGCGAGGAGGAAGCGCGCGTCATCGGCGATGATATCGAAATGGAGCAGTCGAAAGGCCGCTCCCTATCGGACATGGCGGTGCTCGTACGCGCCTCGTTTCAGATGCGCGCCTTCGAGGAACGTTTCAACACGCTGGGCCTCGCCTACAAAGTTGTCGGCGGCCCGCGCTTTTATGAGCGCGAGGAGACTCGGGACGCCCTCGCCTACCTGCGATTGATCCGGTCGCGCGACGACGATCTCGCCTTTGACCGGGTCGTCAACAAACCGAAGCGCGGGCTTGGCGACAAGGCGCTGCAAACTTTGCACAAAATTGCACGGGCGAATGACGTTCCTTTGATGACCGCCTCGCGTCTTGCGCTTGAAAGCGACGATCTCGCCGCCGCGGCGCGGCGCTCTCTGTTGAATTTCCTCGATACGATTGATCGCTGGTCGCGCGACGCCAAAGACATGCCGCCCGCCGATCTTGCAGAACTCGTGCTCGAAGAATCCGGCTATATCGAGATGTGGAAGAACTCCAAAAGCCCGCAGGCCGGCGGGAAGCTCGACAATCTGAAGGAGCTTATCCAGGCCGTGTCGGAATTCGATACGCTCGAAGCCTATCTGGATCACGTTGCGCTCGTCTCTGAACTCAGCGAAAGCTCCGCAGACGGACAGGTCTGGCTAATGACGCTGCACGCCGCGAAGGGCCTTGAATTTCCCGTCGTCTTCCTGCCTGGCTGGGAGGAGGAAATTTTCCCGTCAAAACGCGCCCTCGATGAAAAAGGCAACGCCGCGCTCGAGGAAGAACGCCGTCTCGCTTATGTGGGCGTAACGCGGGCCGAAGAAAGCTGCCGCATCTCTTTCGCCGCCAACCGCCAGATCTACGGGCGCTGGCAGGCGGCGATCCCCTCGCGTTTCATCGACGAATTGCCGGAGGAGCACGTTGAGGTCATTTCCGAGCCCGGGCTTTACGGCAACGCCGCCTCGTCGCTCGCCAGCCACTCCGCCTTTGAAGGCATGAAGCTGAAAGAAGACGCCTATTACGACAATCCTGGCTGGCGGCGCGCCCGCGCGGCGTCATCGCGTCCGGCCGCAACGCCCCCGCTGATCGAAGGTCGCGGCTCGACCGTCTCCGTCTCGGCGCCGGGCAGGTCGAAATACAAGAAAGGCCAGCGCGTTTTTCATCAGAAATTCGGCTATGGAAAAATCGCCTCTATCGAAGGCCAGAAGCTTACCGTTGATTTCGAGCATTCGGGACCGAAAAAAGTTATCGATACTTTCGTTGAGGCTGCGTGACCAAACACTCTGTCAAACTGACCTGGGCCGGCGAGAAAGCGCCGCTCGAAAATCTGGGCGATGCGCTCGGCGAAATCCTGTGGCCGCCGGCAGGCGCGGTCAGCCTCTCCAAAGATGACGCGACCGTTGAAGACGGCGCCAGCGCCTGGCGGCTTGATGCATATTTTGAACAGATGCCGGACATGGACGCGGTGAGCGCCATCGCCGCTGCACAAGGCGTCGGAGAAGCCGTCATTGAAGAGCTCCCCGACATCGACTGGGTGGCCCATGCGCTTGAAGGGCTCGGCGTTGTCCGATGCGGCCGGTTCGTCCTTTATGGCGTGCATGACGCAGATAAACTACCGGATGAAGACGGCGACATCCCGATCCGCATCGACGCCAATATGGCGTTCGGCACCGGGCATCATCCGACAACCGCCGGATGCCTCACCCTCCTTGATCGCTTCGCCGGCTTCGCGCCGAAAAAAGCGCTCGATCTCGGTTGCGGTTCGGCGGTGCTCGCCATTGCGGCGGCGAAAATCTGGAAGCGGCAGATTCTGGCGACGGATATCGACGAAGACTCCGTTGCGATTGCGGCGGAAAACGTCGAGATGAACGATGCTGAGGACTATGTCATCACGCTTGCCGCCGACGGCTTCAATCATGAGACGATCAGGGAGGCCGCGCCTTTCGATTTCGTTTTTGCAAATATTCTCGCCGGGCCGCTTGCCGAACTCGCGCCGGGGATGGCGGAACATGTCGCCAAAAACGGGCGGGTGATGCTGGCGGGTCTGATGACGGAACAGGAAGAAGGCGTCGTTTCGGCCTATGAGGCCGCCGGTTTTCGCCTCATCAACCGTCTCGACCAGCCGACCTGGCCGGTGCTGCTCTTTGTAAAAATGTAACCGCGCCCGCCTTGTGGGCGGAGCCTCGAAGCGCGATATTCCGGCCAGCGCAATTCAGCTTTGGATGAATTTCATGTTCCAGACTTTCGAGCCCGTTTCCGACCGCTCTTTCGCCGGCAAACACTTGCCGCTTCTGCGCGCGGAACTGAAGAAGCAAAACCTCGACGGTTTCCTCATCCCCCATGATGACGAGTATCAGAACGAATACATTCCCGCTTACGCAGAAAGACTGATGTGGGCGACCGGTTTTTCCGGATCCGCCGGTGCCGCGCTGATCATGCTCGACAAGGCGGTGATGTTCACCGACGGGCGTTACACGCTTCAGGTGCGCGCGCAGGCCGACAGCGCGTTCTTCGATTATGTGGACCTCATGGAAACGCCGCCCGATGCGTGGCTCGCTGAAAACGCGCGCAACGGCGCGCGCATCGGTTATGACCCCATGCTGCACACGACAGCGGGCGTTAAAAAACTTAAAAGCGCTGCGGTGAAAGCGGGATTCGAGCTCGTCGCCGTCGCGCACAATCCCGTGGACGCCGCGTGGAAGGATCAGCCCGCCGCGCCGATGGCGCCGGTGAAACCGCACGATCTGAAATTTGCGGGAAAGTCGTCGGAAGAAAAGCGGAAAGAGATCGCCGCCGCGGTCGCCAAAGCCGGCGCCGACACGGCGCTCATCACCGCGCCGCCTTCCATTGCGTGGCTCTTTAATGTGCGCGGAGCCGACGTTTCCCGTTCGCCCCTGCCGCTCGGGCGCGCGCTGATCAACAAAGACGGCACCGCGACGCTGTTCGTGGCGCCGGAAAAAGTCGGCAATGAGCTGCCCGGGTTTCTCGGCGATGATGTGGATATCCGCGCCGAAACCGATGTCGCCGCAGCCCTCGAAAAGCTCGGGAAACAAGGCGCGAAAGTCGCCGTCGATCCGGCGCTCGCGCCGGCGAAATATGTGGACGATCTGAAAGCGGCCGGCGCTGTCGTCGTCGATCTGACCGACCCTTGCGCGCTGCCACGCGCCGCGAAAAACGAAACTGAAATCGCGGGAACGCGCGCGGCGCATATTCGCGACGGCGCTGCGATCACCATTTTTCTGCACTGGCTCGATACGCATGCGCAGTCCGGCGAGGTCGATGAGATCGCCGCTGCACAAAAGCTCGAATCCATCCGCATGCAGTCGGACATGCTACGGGATTTAAGCTTCGACACGATTTCCGGCGCCGGGCCAAACAGCGCCCTGCCCCATTATCGCGTTTCGACGGAATCGAACATCAAACTTGCCCGCAACTCGCTCTATCTGGTCGATTCCGGCGGACAATATCCTGACGGCACCACCGACATCACCCGCACCGTGCCCATCGGCGAGGCGAGCGACGAAATGCGCGACCGTTTCACCCGCGTGCTGAAAGGCCACATTGCGCTCGCCACAATGAAGTTTCCTGCGGGGACCACAGGCCACCAACTCGACATGATCGCGCGCAAACCAATGTGGGATGCAGGTCTCGATTACGACCATGGGACAGGCCACGGCGTCGGCTCGTTCCTCGGCGTCCATGAAGGCCCGCAGCGCATCGCCAAGGCGCCGAATACACAGGCCCTCAAACCCGGCATGATCCTTTCCAACGAGCCCGGCTATTACAAGGAAGGCGCATTCGGCATCCGCATTGAGAATCTCATTGTGGTCACACCTCCGAAGCCGGTCAAAGGCGGCGAGCGCGAAATGATTGAGTTCGAAACCATCACGCTGGCGCCCATCAATCTCGATCTCGTCAAAACCGATTTGCTAACCGACGACGAACGGCAATGGCTCAATGATTACCACGCGCGCGTCCGCAAAACCCTGGCGCCGCTGCTTCCGCCGGCGATCAAGGACTGGTTCGAAAACGCAACCCGCGCGCTTTAGCCTTTGATCCCAAGCGCGCCTATGACTGGAACCGTGAAGGTCACGGTTTCGCCGAAGCCTGTCAGCGCGCTTTTCACGGAGACGAAATAGTCATCGCCGCCATTGTCGCGGGCGTAATCGCGCGCAAAAGAGAAAGTTGAGATGAGGCCAGCCGCCATCTCCGACGGCAATCGGTGGTTCAAGACCTGCCGGTATGGCACGACGGAAGCGAAGACTCCGCTTTCCTCCAACGCCTTTCGATAATTGTAACACTCGACAAGACGCCGGTCGCGATAGGCCGCCCACTTCTTGAATTCGCTCGCATAGAAATCGCCCACCGGCCCCGGGACTTCGAAAGCGTCAAAGGCGAAAGGAAAGAATGCCCCGCCTGATTTCAGCCAGCGCGCGGCGTTGCGGCAGATCAGATTCTGATCCATCCAGTGAAACGCTGTGGCGGAGATCGCCGCATCAAGACTGGCTTCGCTAAAGGCCGCCTCTTCCGCCGAAGCCACTGCTATTTCCGCATTCGCAGGAAGCTGAGCCGCCTGCGCCAGCCGCGCATCGGGCTCGATGGCGGTCACTTGATCGAACAGCCGCGCCAGCGTCTGCGTCGCCTGTCCCGAACCGGCGCCGAGATCGGCGGCCCGCGACCGCCCGCTTGTCACATGCGCGATCAAAAAATCGAAAACCTCCGGCGGATATTGCGGGCGATAGGCTGAATAGCGGTCCGCCGCTTCGCCGAAATTCTTCGACGGATCGGCCATAGCGTTCACAGCTCTCCCAGCGCGATGAGCGTCCCGCCGTCGATAATCATCGCCTGCCCGGTCATCCAGCGCCCTGCGGGCGACGCGAGAAACACCGCGGCGCCGGCGATGTCGTCGGGCTCGCCGAAGCGGCGCAGAGGCAGACGCTGGGTCATCATCTTTTCGACCTTCGGATCCTTCCAGAGCGCTTCGGCGAATTTAGTTTTGACGACGCCCGGACAGATGCAATTGACGCGCACATTATCGGGCCCTGCCTCCACTGCGAGATTGCGCGCAAGCTGAAGATCCGCCGCCTTCGAGATATTATAGGCGCCGATGGCGGCCGAACCCACAAAGCCGCCAACCGAAGAGATGATCACAATCGCGCCGTCTTTTTTCGCGCGCATCTCCGGCAGCGCCATCTGCGCAAGCCAGTGCGTGGCTTTCACATTGCAGGTGAGAATCTTGTCGAACTGTTCGTCGGTCATCTCCGACGAAGGCCCGAAATAGGGATTGACCGCCGCATTCACGACAAGAATGTCGGCCGGGCCCCATTTGGCTTTCGTGTCATCCACAAGGCGCTGTAACTCCTCTTTGTGGGAAATATTGCAGGCGACAGGGAACGCAGCCTCGCGGCCTTCTTCTTGATTGATCGACTCGACGACGCTCTGGCAGGCGTCGATCTTGCGGCTCGATACAATAACGTTGGCGCCGTGCTGGGCGAGACGGCGCGCAATCGCCTCGCCGATGCCGCGCGAGGCGCCGGTGACGATGGCGGTCTTACCCGCCAGATCGAATAAAGATTTAGGACAGTCCATGCGTTTCCTCTCTTTTTATGATCGAGGTTACGCGATCGGGCCGTCAAGCAGTAGATGAGACGCGGATTTATTCCGCTGCGGCTGCGGCCGGCGTCTCGGCGCTATCTTCATCCTTCTTCACGCTGCGGCGCGGAGTCCGGCGGCGGCGCGGCTTTTTTTCCTCGTCGCCAGAATCTGGGCCAGAATCTGGGCCAGCATCGGGAGCAGCGGCTTTCGGTTCGTCATCCCCGGCGGATGCCGATTCCTTGTCGGCGTCATTGTCACCTTGATCGCCGGCGCCCTGATCGCCAGACCTCTGCTCGCCTGCTCCATCATCGGCGCCATTGCGGCGGCCGCGCTGCTGATGACGCGAATCGCGCTGAGGCTGCTGGTCCTGATCGTTGTCGTCGATGCTGGGTTGGTCGCCCTCGGCGTCCGCGCCTTGATGATTCGGCTGCTGCGCGGGCTGCATGGAGCGGATCAGGCGAAAATAGTGTTCTGCGTGCTGAAGATAGTTTTCAGCTTTCACACGGTCGCCGGAGGACGAGGCGTCACGGGCGAGCTGCTGATATTTGTCGTAAATCTGGTTGGCGGTGCCCCGGATGCGGACATCGGGCCCATTGGAGTCGAGCGCCCGGTTCGGATTTGCGCCACCCGGGCGACGGCGTTGGTTTCGACCACGCTTCATATGATTACCTTTAACAATTCCCCTTCCGAAAAGCGGGCACGCCCGTCTTTTCGCGATGAAACAGTCTTTGTCTGCTAACGGCGGAAGGAGCCCGCCCGTTTCTTCATGCGATTGTCTTGTTCCTTGCGCAGCAGGGCTGCGGGATCAGCGCCGACTGTTTCCGAAAAAAGCGATCCCCGAAATGGATCACGCCAAGGCCGGACGATGGTCGGATGCAAGACCGGGCCGCCGATGATTCAAGGAAGCGAAAGGCGTTGAACCCCTGTCTTGGACTGTATGATAGTGTCTGCCCCACGCATTTCAATCCTTTTTTTCCCTCTTTCTTAAGTCGAATCCGGCCCCGCGCGGACGTTTGGCGAGATCGTAAAGGGTAAATATTGCGTCTCCGGGGGCTATCTCTCCGAGCATGGCGCCAAGCGAATCGGCCTGATCTGCGCCGCATTCCATAAGAACCAGCGCGTCCCCGGCGAGATGGCCTGGAAGCTCTTTCAGGATGGCCCGGTAGGCGTCGAGGCCGTCCGGGCCGGCGAAAAGCGCCCCATGAGGCTCGAAAGCCGCGACATCCTGGGAAAGGGTTGAGGCGTCCGTTTCGCGTATATAGGGCGGATTGGCGATCACGACATCGAAGGCCCCAGACAAGGGCGCCAGCCAGTCCCCGGCGGCGAAGGACGCCCTTTCGGCCAAGCCTAGCGAGGCGGCGTTTTCCCTTGCGACGGCGAGCGCCGCAGCCGACAGGTCGACGCCCACCCCGCGGGCCTCGGGAAACTCCGTCAGGAGCGCACAGAGAAGACAGCCGGAGCCGGTCCCGAGATCGGCGATGCGCAGCCTCTCCTCCTTTCCCCGCCGCTTGATCGCCGCCTCGATCAGCGCGCCGGAATCGTCGCGCGGGATCAGGACGTCCGGCGTCACTTTGAACGTCAGGCTCCAGAATTCTTTTTCGCCGGTGATATAGGCGACCGGCTCCGACGATGCACGGCGCTTGAGGAGTTCGGAATATCGATTGTAGTCATCGCCGGAAAGCAACGCATCGGCATTCGCGATCAGTGACGCGTCATCGGCGCCGAGCGCGCGCTTTAAAAGAATGCGCGCATCGAGTTGCGGCGTCTCGCTGTTCGCCAGAAATTTGGCGCCGCTTCTCAACGCTTCGCCAATGGTCAGCGATGCATCAGGCATCTTCCTGCATTTCCGACAGGCGGTCGGCGCGGTCCTGCGCGCGCAATTCCTCGATAATGGGATCGAGCGCGTCGCCGCGAATGACCTCGTCGAGATTGTGCACGGTCAACCCGATGCGATGATCGGTAACGCGGCTCTGCGGAAAGTTATAGGTGCGGATGCGCTCTGACCGGTCGCCGGTGCCGACCATGCCTTTCCGCGCGGCTGCGCGTTCGGCATCGGCGCGGGCGCGTTCGGCCTCGTAAAGCCGGGCGCGCAGGATCTTCATCGCTTTCGCACGGTTCTTATGCTGCGATTTCTCATCCTGCTGCGAGACGACGACGCCGGTCGGAATGTGCGTGATGCGGACGGCAGAGTCCGTTGTGTTCACCGACTGACCGCCGGGACCGGAAGCGCGGAAGACGTCGATGCGAAGATCGGATTCCTTGATCTCGATGTCGACTTCTTCGGGTTCCGGCAGCACCGCCACCGTCGCCGC
The DNA here is from genome assembly GCF_965267305.1 of Hyphococcus sp. Lineage (GTDB taxonomy): Bacteria > Pseudomonadota > Alphaproteobacteria > Caulobacterales > Parvularculaceae > Hyphococcus. The sequence goes on from NZ_OZ253945.1 coordinate 1,095,964, forward strand.
GGAGGTGTGAACGCGGCCTTGGGTTTCCGTTTCCGGGACGCGCTGGACCCGGTGAACGCCCGACTCGAATTTCATCTTGGCGAAAACGCCGTCGCCGGAAATGTTCGCCTGAATTTCCTTATAGCCGTTCTTTTCGGATTCCGACGCGGAAAGCACCTCCACCTTCCAGCCCTGAAGCTGCGCATAGCGCTGATACATACGGAAAAGATCGCCGGCGAAAATCGCGGCCTCATCGCCGCCAGTGCCGGCTCGCACTTCAAGAATGACAGATGAATCGTCAGCCTTGTCTTTCGGCAACAGCATAAGCTGAAGATCGTGCTCGATCTCCGGCGCTTTCTCCTTCAACTCCTGCAACTCGTCATAAGCCATTTCGGCCATCTCCTTGTCGTCGCTTTCGGAAAGCTCTTTGAGTTCCTTCATCTGCTTGCGGGCGGAGGAAAGCTCCCGCGCTTTTTCGACAACTTCTTTCAGTTCGCCATGCTCTTTCGAGAGACGCACGATATCGTCCGCCTTGCTCGCCGTGGACATGGCGGCTTCGAGCTTTTCGAATTTCGCGACGAGCGCGTCGAGTTTTTCCTGAGGGATCATAACTTATGCAATCAGAGTTTATCGTTGTAACGCAGCACCGGCGTTTCAGTAAGCATCGTCAGGATATTCGACCAATCGCCCGATTCCACAATGCGATCATAATGGGCGCGGTGGAGCGCGCGGCTTTCCCACTTTTCGATAAGCGTGAAGGTCAACGGATCGTCCGCGTCGCGGTAGACAATGGCGGTCTCAAAGCCTTCCTCACTCGCCATGCCTTCATTGATGCCGGTCATGATCGGCAAGAAATCGTCCAGACGGTCTTCGGCCACATGAAATACGATGATGAGATGGGTCGCTTCCCCTTCCGCAGACGCAGCCTCAGCGCCGCCCCGCGCGCAGGATGCAAGGACCAGCGCAACTAGCGCAAGCGTAATCGTTTTTATCATTCTTCTTCTTTCTTCATGAAAAAACGCGCGCGAGGGATGCCTCACGCGCGCTTATCGATGTTGTTTCGCTACTCCGCGGCGACGGACTGGGCTTCTTCCTCAGCCTTGATTTCGGCCGCGCGTTTTTCGACCAGTTCGACAAGGTGATCGACAAGCTCAGAATTGTCGATGCGGTGATCGACTTCGCCATTCAGGTAGATCATGCCGTGCTCCTTGCCGGCGCCGCCGCCGGTGAAGCCGATATCGGTCTCGCGCGCCTCGCCCGGCCCGTTGACGACGCAGCCAATGACGGAAAGCGTCATGGGCGTCGTGATATGCGCCAAGCGTTTTTCAAGTGTTTCGACAGTGTCGATGACGTTGAAGCCCTGACGCGCGCAGGACGGACAGGAAATCACATTGACGCCGCGATGGCGCAGATTGAGGGACTTCAGAATGTCGTAGCCGGCCTTGATCTCTTCGACCGGATCGGCGGAAAGCGAAACGCGGATCGTGTCGCCGATGCCGGCCCAGAGAAGATTGCCTAGACCGATGGCCGATTTAATCGAACCGATGCGAAGCCCGCCCGCCTCGGTGACGCCGAGATGCAAAGGGCAGTCGATGGCTTCGGCGAGCGCATGATAGGCGGCGACCGTCAGGAACACATCCGACGCCTTCACCGAAATCTTGAACTCGTGGAAGTCATTGTCCTGAAGAATTTTGGCGTGGTCGAGAGCGCTTTCGACCATCGCTTCGGGACAGGGCTCGCCGTATTTTTCGAGAAGGTCTTTCTCAAGGCTGCCGCCATTGACGCCGATGCGCATGGAGCAGCCATGGTCCTTCGCCGCCTTAATGACTTCGCGCACGCGCTCTTCCGAACCGATATTGCCGGGATTGATGCGAAGGCACGCGGCGCCCGCCTCGGCCGCCTCGATGCCGCGCTTATAATGGAAGTGAATATCCGCGACGATCGGCACGGGAACGTTTTTGCAGATTTCTTTCAGCGCCTTTGTCGATTCCACATCAGGACAGGACACGCGCACGATGTCGGCGCCAGCCTCGGCAATCTCGTTCACCTGACGGATCGTCGCCTGCGCGTCTGAGGTCAGGGTGTTGGTCATGGACTGGACGGCGATGGGCGCGTCGCCGCCCACGGGCACATTGCCCACCATGATCTGACGGCATTTGCGGCGCTCGATATCGCGCCAGGGACGGACTGACATGGGACCTGCCTTCGCCTTTCGGGGGCTTTTAAAAAAGCCGTAAATTCACCGCCAAGATTGCGCGCCCGGCGGCGAAGTCAAGCCCTGCGTCCGGCCTCTCGCTCAAAGGCGCATAAAATGGCGGCCTCGCCAGTTTAAAGGCTTACTGGGTGCGCCTTTTCAGGGACGCTGATAGCGGAAAACGTGGACCTGATCGTAGGACGGCTTAGCGACGCCGTCGACGGTGCGCGGCTCATAACGCCAGCGCCGGAGCGCATTGAGCGAGGCTTCCTCGAAACAGGGATTGGTGGAGCCCGCGACCCGCTCCGCGGCGATGCGGCCCGAAGAGGTGACCGTGAAGGCGACGGTCACCGTCTCGACGCTCTGCGCGCCTGCGGCGCAGCGATAGGGATAGACAGGATCCACCTGCTCCATGAGGCGCGCCTCAATGACGTTCCCGGCCACCGGCGCGGGCGCAGGCGTGGAGGCTATGGCCGGCGCCGCCGCCGCGGGCGCCTCCCCGGCGGCTTCGCCGATTGGGGTCACTTTGCTTGTCAGGGTGATCTGCCAGGCGCTCCAGATGATGAAGGCGATAATTGCAATGAAAACCGGCAACGACATGTCGCGGCCATGGGTGTCTGCCGTCTCTTCGGCTGCGCGAAATTTTTCAGCGTCGACTTTCTGGGGCGAGTCATAGCCCGCGTCGAACTTGAACTGCTCCACCGCGGCGCGCGCATCGACGGCCAGGAATTCCGCGTAGGTGCGCACGAAGCCGAGCGCATAGGGGCGCGCCGGAAGCTTCGCTGCGTCCGCCGCCTCGATGGCGGCCAGATGGTTTTCGCGGATATGCGTGCGCGCTGCGGCTTCGCGAAGATTGATGCCGCGGCTTTCGCGCACAGCCGCAAGCCGCGCGCCCACATGTTCGAATTCCCCCGCGTCGGCGGCGAGGCGCGCCCGCGCATCAGCCATGTCGACGATTTCCGCTGAGCCGTTCGCTGTCGCTCCGCTGGCCATGCTTAGTCCTTGCGCCTCTCGCTTCGATCCGCCCTTCGAATCCGCAGCTTTTGCAGCATAGCAAAAAAGCCGCGCCGAATGGCGTCTTTATGGTGAAATATCACCCATGTTTAAGCAGGAATGCGTTAACCTGTGATTTATTCAAGGACGACGCCCGCGTCTTTCAGATATTGCCTGAAAGCGGGACGCAGGGAGACTTGCGGCTCAGCCATGTTGGCGTCAAGCCAGTCGGACGCCGCCTTGGCGTCGAGGCTGCGCACCAAACGCCGGAACGGGCCGACAAAAGCAGCGGGCAGCGAGAACAACCGCACCCCCACCCCGATCAGCGCCGCCGCCGTCACTGGGTCCGCTGTCTGTTCGCCGCAATAGGACAACGGAGTCCCGGTGCGGGACACTTTTTCCACGGTGTTTTTGAGGAAGCTCAAAAAGCCGCCATTCATGGGATCGTAGCGCCGCTGCACGCGCTCGGAGTCACGGTCAGCGGCGAAATAGAATTGCGCGAGGTCGTTGCCGCCCACCGAAAGGAAGTCGACCTTCTGCGCGATCAGATCCGCGCGCCAGGCCGAGGACGGCGTTTCGATCATCGCGCCGACCTTGATCGCGTCGGGCAGCTCCTTGTCGCGGCGTTTCGCACGGTCGATCTCACGGTCGAGCAGCGCGCGGATGTCGTCGACTTCCGCCGGCAGGGTGACGAAGGGGAACATCACCCACAGCGTCCGGCCCGCCGCCGCGGAAAGAAGCGCGCGCAATTGCGGGCGGATCATGCCCGGCCGGTCCACCGCCATGCGCAAGCCCCGCCAGCCCATGGCAGGGTTCACCTCATTGCCGTGGTCCATATAGGGCGCGGTCTTGTCACCGCCGATGTCGGCGGTGCGGAAGATCACGGGCTTGCCGCCGGCGAGATCGAGCGCCTCGCGGTAAAGCGCCTCCTGGCTGGCGACGCTCGGAAGTTGCGAGCCAATGAGAAACTGAAGCTCCGTGCGGAAGAGGCCCACGCCCTCCGCGCCCGTCTGTTCAAGGAACGGCATGTCGAGAGCAAGGCCGGCGTTCATCATGATCGCGACGTCAGCGCCGTCCTTGGTGCGCGAGGGGAGATTTTTCTCGCTGACATAGCTCGCTTCAAGTTCGCGATACCGGCGCTGCTTGGCGCGGAAATCTTCAAGCGTTTCCGGCGACGGGCGGATGTGAATTTCGCCGGCGTCGCCATCGATCACCGCCGGATCGCCCTCCTCCGTCAGCTCCATGGCCTCCGGCGCGCCGGTGACCATGGGCAGTTTCAGCGCGCGCGCGACGATGGCCACATGGGAGGTCGCAGAAACCTCGCCGAGGACGAGGCCTTTCAGGCGCTTGCGGTCGTATTCGAGAAGCTCCGCCGGGCCCATGGTGCGCGCGATGAGGATGGTTTCATCGAAAAGCGCGCGTTTGCCCACGCTCTTGTCGCCAGCGAGATGGCGCAACAGCCGGTTCGACAGATCGTCGAGATCGTGCATGCGTTCGCGCAGATAAGGGTCGCGCGATTGCGAAAGGCGGGCGCGGTTCTCCGCCTTCACCTGCTCCACCGCCGATTCCGCCGTAAGCCCCGAAAACACGGCGGCGCGGAGGCGATCCTTCCAGCCGCGGTCATAGGCGAAAAGGCGATAGGTTTCGAGAACCTCGCGCGACACGCCGCTCAAAGACGCATTCATCGCCAGCATCGCGTCGACCGATTGACGCAGATCATTAAGCCCTTCCTCAAGGCGCGAAGCCTCCGCCGCCGGATTTTGCGCAAACACTTTATGCTTGGGCGCCGGAGGCTGCAGGAACACCGCCTTGCCCGTGGCGATGCCGGAAACAATGCCGAAGCCTTTGAGCTTTTCCGGACGGTGGAGCATGGCCCCGACCGCCTCGGTCTCTTCCTGGCTCAGGAGTTCGCCCGATGCGGCGATTTCGGCGAGCAGCGTCGCAACCGCCTGCACCGCCTCGATCTCTTCATGGGTGTATTCGCGCGCCGCCTTGTTCTGGACCACAAGAACGCCGAGCGTCTTGCCCGAGCGGATCAGGGGCACGCCGAGAAATGAATGTAGCGGATCCTCGCCGGTCTCCGGGCGATAGGAGAAGGCCGGATGTTTCGGCGCTTCGGCCGTCACCATGGGGCTTGCACGCTTCGCCACGAGGCCCACAAGGCCCTCGCCCCATTTGAGACGGGTTTTGTGAACGGCGCCGGGGTTCAGACCTTCCGTGGAATAGAGCTCCAGGACATCGTCCGGCCGGCGCAGATAGATCGAGCAGACATCCGCGACCACATGGCTGGCGATGACTTTCGTCAACAGGTCGAGGCGTTCCTGCGCGCTTGAATCATGCGCGACGGCGTCGCGCATGCGCTTCAGGAGCACGGTGATGCCCTGGTCGCCATGTCCGCCGTGAGGCGGGCGTGTTTTCTCAATGCTCATCGCGGCCTTTCGCTGCGCGCGGGAGGCTCATTAGCCCCGCGCGGCCTGCGGCGTTTTATCAAGACCATAAGCGTCATGCAGCACGCGGACCGCATATTCGGCGGCGTCCGCATTTATCAGCACGCTGATCTTAATTTCGGATGTAGAGATATTCTGTATATTGATGCCTTTTTCCGCCAGCGCGCGGAACATGGTGGCGGCGACGCCGGCATGGGATTTCATGCCGAGACCTATAACGGAAACCTTGGCGACATTACGGTCGGACTGCATCGCCTTGAAGCCGATTTTCGGCTGCTCCTCGGATAGCACCTTCATCGCCCGGTCGAGCTCGCCCTCTTTCGTTGTGAAGGAGATGTTGGCGAACCCGGCCTCACGCGAAGCGCTCTGGACGATCATGTCGATATTGATGTTCGCCGCGGCGAGCGCATTGAAAATGCCCGCAGCCCGGCCCGGCTCGTCCGGCACGGCGAGAATTGTGACGCTCGCTTCGTTGAAATCGGGCGTAACGGTCGTGACGATGTTTTCTTCCACAATATCTTCCTCATCGCAGATGAGCGTGCCGGGGCCCGGCGCGTCGGGCGGGTCGAAACTCGATAACACCCGCACCGGCACATTATAGCGCATGGCGAGCTCAACCGAACGGGTCTGCAGCACCTTTGCGCCGACGGACGCCATTTCGAGCATCTCTTCAAACGAAATCTTGCCAATCCGGCGCGCCTGCTTGGTAAGGCGCGGATCGGTCGTATAGACGCCGTCCACATCCGTATAGATGTCGCAGCGCTCAGCCCCAATGGCGGCGGCGATCGCGACAGCCGAGGTGTCCGACCCGCCGCGGCCCAAGGTGGCGATGCGCCCGTCCGGCGCGATCCCCTGGAACCCGGCGCAGATCGCGATTTCGCCGCTGTCGATGGCCTCGCCCAGCGCCTCGCCCTCAATCTCGGCGATTCGCGCCTTGCCATGGGCCATGTCGGTTTTCAACGGAATCTGCCAGCCCTGCCAGGACCGCGCGCGATAGCCGAGATTTTGCATCACCAGCGCCAGAAGGCCGGACGTCACCTGCTCGCCCGAAGCGACGACGGCGTCATATTCTATATCGCGCGCGTCGAGCGCCGGCGCAGGCTCGCCAGCGTCGGCGCAGAGGCCCACAAGCCGGTTGGTCTCGCCCGCCATGGCCGAAACGACGACCGCAACGGAATGCCCCGCGTCCACTTCCCGGCGCACAAAAGCGGCCGCGGCGCGGATGCGGTCGAGATTGGCGACCGACGTGCCGCCGAATTTCATCACGATGCGGGCCATATTGCGCCTGCGAAACCATGTCCTCTTGCCCCCGCCAGCCGGAGGCGCAAATCTGGCGTATCTCTAGAAAGCAGCGCGCCGAGGCGCAAGCGAGGAAATTTCAAAAATGGCGCAGTCCGGGTTAACGAACGCAGGCAAAGACGCGATATCGCGCTCCGGCGTAACAACAATCGACCCGGACGAGGTCAAAAAATTCTCCGCCATCGCCGATGAATGGTGGGATCCGTTAGGCAAGTTCAAGCCGCTGCATAAATTCAATCCGGTCCGCCTCGCTTATATCCGCGACAATGTCTGCGCCCATTTCGGGCGCGACCGGCGGGCAAAAGCGCCGCTCGAAGGCTTGCGCCTTCTCGATATCGGCTGCGGCGGCGGGCTTGTCGCCGAGCCCATGCGCCGCCTCGGGGCGAGCGTCACGGCCATCGACGCGTCGGAGCGCAACATCAAGACGGCGATGGCCCATGCGGCGCCGCTCGGGCTCGATATCGATTACCGCGCGACGACAGTCGAAGCGCTTGCCGAAGAAAAGACCGACCCCTTCGACATCGTTCTTAATCTCGAAGTGGTCGAGCATGTCGCCGACGTCGATCTCTTTCTTCAGACCTCAGGCGCGCTGGTCAGACCCGGCGGCATGATGGTCATGGCGACGCTGAACCGAACGCTGAAAGCGCTGGCGCTCGCCAAGATCGGCGCCGAATATGTGCTGCGCTGGCTGCCGGCCGGCACGCACGATCCGCGCAAATTCGTCAAACCCGACGAAGCGAAATCGGCGCTGACGCGCGCCGGCCTAACCGTCACCGCGGAAGCAGGCGTCACCTATAATCCCCTGATGGACATCTGGCGCATCGGCGATGATACGAGCGTCAATTACATGCTGATAGCGGTGAAATAAAACTCTCCCGAAAGCGACGGAATGGCGGCGCCCGTCCGTTTGAGCCAGTGATGCCCGCTGGGGGCGTCAAAACTGAGAGCGTTCAAGGCGCGGCGAAATCGAACGAACGCCGCCGCGCCTTGAACAATCTTACTGGCATTCCGTTCGGGAGACTGTGCATGACCTTCAAAAAATCTTTTCCAGCGCTGGCGCGCATGGCCGGCGCAGCGTTGGCGCTCGGTGTGATCACAACAGGTTTCGCTTCAGCCCAGGAACCGCGGGAGCGCCCGCCCCTGACCGACGAACAGCGCGCGCAGATGGCGGAGCGGCTCGAAGAAATTCAGACGCGCCTCAATCTCAGCGAGGCGCAACGCACCGAGCTCGAGCCGGTCTTGCGCAGGAATTTTGAAAAGCGCGCGGAGATTCTGAAACGATATGGCGTAAGCAAAGACGGAAATAGCCGTCTTGGATTCAAAAAAGCGCGCGCGCTGAAAAACGATCTTGAAAAAGCAAGAAAAACCAATGAGGCTGAGGTCGCCCGAATTCTCGATGAGCGGCAGATGGCCGAATACCGGAAAATTCAGGAAGAAACCCGTGAAGAATTCCGCCAGCGCATGCGCGAGCGCCGATCCTGATCTGAAGGCCGGTTATTCGTCTTCAGCTTTTTTCGTGTAGAGTCCGTCAAACACCGTCGTCCAGCTCACGCCGTCATCGGTTGACGTTTCCCAGTGCTGGCGCACGCTGCCGTCGTCGTTCGGCGTCCAGGTGATGCGGTTGATGGTTTCCGACTCCACCAGCCCCTTGTCTGACATCACCATGGCGCCATCTTCAAGCCCGCCTTTGAGATAAAGCGCGTTTCCCGCGTTCGCCATCCAGGTCTGATGCCAGTGTTTGTCATTGCTGTCGTAGAAATTGATGCTCATCCCGGTGAAACCGCCGGCATTATATTGTTCGAGCACGACGCAGCCGCCATGCTCCGACGAAATGTTGTTGGTCGCGGAAGGTCCGCTTGCGCCAGCCGCGGTCACGTCCCAGGTCCCGAGCCAGAAATCGAAGTGCCGGTACTCGGGATCGGTGCATGGCGTCAGCGCGTCCACCACGGCAATGAATTTCTTGTCTTCGGCAAGCGGCGCAAACTCCGCCGTGTTCTTCACAAACCCGCCCGGCACGCCGCCGGTTTCCGCCAGCGTCTCCAGCATGGCGAGCGCCTTTTTCTTTTTGCCCGCCGACATATAAAGCCGCGCCAGATGATATTGCGCTGACCCCCGGCTCGCGAAGCCGTTATCCTGCGCCTTTAGATAATTCTTTTCAGCGTCGTCATATTGTCCGAGTTCATGTTGCGCGCGGGCGAGATAATAAAGATAGCTGGCGTTATCGCTGTCGGTTTCGAGAAGCGCGCCATAGGCCTCCGCTGTTCCTTCCCAGTCCTGCGCGGCATATTTCGCCGAGGCTTCTTCCTCAGTCTGAGCGAAAGACGGCCCCGCAAACATCGCGAGGCTCAACATCGCTGCAGCGCAAAATGATTTCATGGCGGGCTCCCCTGCAAACAGACCTATTCACTAGCACTGTTTTACAACCGATAGGAGCACTCCGGCGAAATTCGCAATTCCGGCCACGTCAACAAAGCGCGACTATTCCAGCGCCGTGACGATGTTGGACCCTTGCTCCACAAGCTCTTCAGCGGAATAAAACAAATCTCTTCCCTTCCATTCTTGCGCGAGCTTGTCGCGCCAGATCGGGTTCATGGGCGAATTGACAAAATAGATTTCAAAGAACCGGTTGCTCATGAGGTCGCGCTCGAATTTCGGCTGATCCACTTTCTCACCGGTGAAAAAGTCATAGGCGGTTGGTTCGTGAAACATGAACCGCGAATTCGGAGCAGCCGTGCGTTCCTCGCCCTGCAGGAAAATCGGCACGCACATGGAGTAACAGGCGCGGCGCGACCGCACCCGCGTATCCACGATATGCGTTCGCTTCATGCGGTCGATGACGCGGATCACCTGCTCGCCCTCCGCAATGGCGCCCCCGGGCGAATGCAGATCGATGACGACCCGCGAGCCTTCATCCTTCCATTCCCGCCAGGCTTCTTCGAAGCGTTTCGCCATAGGCGCCTCCACCTGATCGCGCCAGGTGAAGACGATGGTCTCGGGATCGCTCCTGTCTCGAGCGACGCTGAGATCGCCCCGGCCGAGAAAAATCAGCTCCTCATTGCGCGCAATCAGGAACGCCGTCGCCGCCAGCATCAGCACCGTGGCGAGCGTCATCAACCGGTTTTTCAGTCTCTGGGTCACTGCAGTCTACGCTTGTCCGCCCCCGAAGGCGGCTTCATTCTCGGCAGGGATTGGCTCCATTTTTCGTAAAATGCGCATTGGCGCGGCGGAGAACAAGGCCGCTCTTATAGGAACGTCTGAAATGAATGTGATCGAAGCCGTCAAGACACGCATTTCCACCCGCGCTTTTCTGGAGAAGCCCGTCAGCGAGGATCAGGTGCGCGAGATTCTGGAAATCGCTCGCTGGGCGCCCTCAGGCGGCAATCTTCAGCCCTGGCGCGTCCATGTCGTGATGGGCGCGGGCCGCGACCGCCTCGTCGAAACCGTCAAGAAAGCCATCGCCGAAAATCCCCTCGCCAATGAATCCGAACTTGCGATCTATCCGCCAAAGCTCGGCGAGCCCTGGCGCACGCGGCGTTTCGAATTGGGCGAAGCCATGTACGAACTGCTTGGCATTCCGCGCGAGGACAAGCCGGCGCGCATTCAACAGCTGATGCGCAATTATGAATTTTTCGGCGCGCCTGTCGGCCTCTTCTTTTCCCTCGATCGGCAATTCGACAAGGGCCAGTGGGCGCATCTCGGCATGTTCATGCAGACCATCGCCCTTGCCGCCGCGGAAAAAGGCCTCGCGACCTGCATGCAGGAGGCGTGGGCGGCCCGCGCCAGGACCGTGTCGGAATTTCTCGGTCTTGCTGGGAACGAGCAGCTCTATTGCGGCATGGCGCTCGGTTACGCCGATCCGGGCGCAAAAGTGAATGCGCTGCGCGCGGCGCGCGCCGGCGTCGATGAGTTCACGACATTCGTGACCGACTGACGCGGCGGAACCCCCTCTCTCCAGCTGTTGTTTGCATACGGAAAGGAGAGAACCATGGGACAATGCGCGACCTGCGGAAACGACTATGACAAATCGTTCGACATCGTCAGGGACGGAGAGAAATACACTTTCGACAGCTTCGAATGCGCCATTCAGAAGCTGGCGCCCCAATGCGACCACTGCGAGTGCCGCATTATCGGCCACGGCCTTGAGGCTGACGGCGTCTTTTACTGCTGCGACCATTGCGCCGAAGCAGCGGGCGTGAAAGGTCTGAAAGACCGGATTTGAAGCTGTTCGCGCTTTTTTGCGCGGCCAAACTGCGATAAGGCCGGGATGTCGGCGATCCGCGCCGATTTGCGAGAGGCTCTTGAGCTCATGCCGGTTCAGATTTCAGTGAGCGAAACGGTGCGCGCTCCCTTGAGCGCTGTCTTCGATGCCGCGACGCAGATCGACGCCCGCGAACTTATCCGGCCGCATGGGATCATGCCGGGCGTTGTCAACGTGGAAGGCCATGATGCGCCCTGGTCCGCGCTCGGCGAAGTCCGCCGCCACAAACTCTCCGACAAATCGAGCGTCAGGGAAGAACTCGTCGCCTTCACCCGTGACGAAACCTTCGCCTATCGCCTCACTGAGTTCACCGGCCACTTCGCACCGCTCGTTAAATCGGCGCGCGCCGACTGGCATTTTACGCAGCGCACCGCGCGCGTAACCAAGATCGACTGGACCTATTCCTTCACGCCGCAAAGCATGGCGGCCGAACCCGTTCTATGGTTCATTGTAAAACTCTTCTGGCCCGGCTATCTGAAGAGCGCCCTCGCCCGCGTCAAAGAAAAAGCCGAAACAAACACCGCATGAAAATCGCCAGCTTCAACGTCAACTCCATCAACGCCCGACTGCCCCGCATTCTCGAATGGTTCGACAGCGCCAAACCCGATGTGGCGGTGTTGCAGGAAATCAAATGCGTCGATGAAAAATTTCCGGCGCTCGAATTCGAGGATCGCGGTTATAATGTCGAGGTCCACGGACAGAAGACTTATAACGGCGTCGCCCTTCTGTCGAAATATCCTATCGACGATGTCATGCGCGGCCTTCCCGAAGGCGACGGCGACGACCAGTCCCGCTACATCGAGGCGCTGGTGATGCCCGACGATGCCGAGCCGGTGCGTGTGGGCGGGCTTTATCTTCCAAACGGCAATCCCGCGCCGGGTCCGAAATACGACTACAAGATGAGCTGGATGAAGCGACTCAAAAAACACGCGCGCAACCTGCTTGAGAATGAAGAAGCCTTCGTCCTTGCGGGCGATTACAATGTCATTCCGCAGCCCGAAGACGCGCATGATCCCAAAGCCTGGGTCGGCGACGCCCTCTTCCTGCCGGAGACGCGCGCGGCGTTCCGCGAGCTTTTAAATCTCGGGCTTACCGACGCGATCCGTCAGGCAAACCCGACCGCGCCTTGCTTCACCTTCTGGGATTATCAGCGCGGCGCGTGGGAGAAGGACAACGGCATCCGCATCGACCACCTGCTCCTGAGCCCGCAGGCCGCCGACCGCTTCAAGGATGCGGGCGTCGACCGAAAAGAACGCGGCAAGGAGAAGCCGTCCGACCATGTGCCTGTGTGGGTAGAGTTGAGTTAGCCTAAACTCTGGCGCGCCAGCGGAACGAAGTCTGGCGCAAGATTATCTGTTCATAGTGGAGAGCCGTGCGTTCAAATTTCACCAATTTGATGGAGGGAGACTTATGCGCCGACTTACGACCGCCTTGATGGCGGCGGCCCTGGCGAGCAATACAGCCGCAGCACAGACAATTGATCCCCGCTACGATGTCGCCGATGGCTGGGATTACAGCATTCTCGACACCTATGTTCCGCACCCGGGCGATCCTGACAAGAACTGGATGAAAACCAATTTCGGGGTCGTGCAGGACCATAAAGCGGAAGTCGCACCCCGGGACAGCGCTTACGGCTACAGCGGCGCGCGCGGAGCGGACGGAAGCCGCGTCGCCGATGTGGATAATGACGACGCCCATCTCTTGGACGTGCTGACCGTCTATGAAGGGTCGAAGGAGCTTTTTGTTTATTTGAACGATTGGAATGGAAAGCACTACAACGCCGTCTACCGCCAGAAGATCGGCGATGGATGCGGTGCGTCCGAGGAAGCGATTTTCTTTGACTTCGACGGCGACGGAAAACCCGACATTGTGTGCGCCGCGACAAAGGAAGGCGGCGGCGTCACAGGAGACCGCATCTATGTTTACTTCAACCTGATCGGGACTGAAGCATGCCCCAAGGCCGTCCAATCCACCGGGAAGGATGCGTCGGCCTGCTGGAGCTCGAAAGGCGCCGTCGTCGGCGCCGAAACGCCGCACAAGAAGTGGTATCGCATCGGCGGCGACATGGGCTCGATCGACTTCAACAACGACAACTGCCCGGATCTTGTCATCGGCTCCGCCAATGGCGACGTCGGCGTTCTGTGGTGTCCGCCGAGCGACCGCAAGACGCCAGCCTCCTGGGTATACCAGGAGATTCCTTGGGACGCTGACGACGGAGAGGTTCAGCGTCTCATGACCATGACGTATCCCATCAAAGGCGTGCCTTACACATGGCTCATCTGGTCGGTGAAATCCCCGAATGCCGGCGTTTACGCGTCGAAATATTTCCCGAATGAACAAAATCCGGCGCAGCCCGGATTGTTTTCCAAGCCCGTTGAGATCGTCGACGGCGTAAAATCGATGGAGTTCGACATTGGCGAGATCGACGGCGCCGACGCCAACGGAGACAGCTATCCAGATCTTGTTCTGCCGACACGCGGGGATACCGGCGGCGTCGGCCTGGTGCGCGTCTATTTCGGCGCGCCCGGACTTGTGGCCCCATGGTTTCAGCAAACGCCTCTGATCCTGACGCCGGCATGGGAGTCAGCGCTTTGCAACCGATTGCGCACCTACAATGTCGTGAAAGGCGCGGCGATCGGCGATATCTGGAACAATCCCAACGCTCCGTCGGGGAAGACATATAATGAAATTGTCATCATGGGGCGCGGTTGCCCTTACGCCTCAAATGGCTTTTTCTATTTCGACCCCGGAAGCGACGATCCCGCTCCAACCAATCCGGCGAATTACGTCTGGCGCTCGCTGACCAATCAGGCGGGCAACATTTTTCAGGATCAGGAAGTCGAGAAATGGGACCGACCGCAACTGGCGGACATGGACTGCGACGGCGATCTTGACGTCATTAGCGCCGATGAAGAAGGCGACTGGTACGACACGTTCCGCAACGGCGTGAACGACCCCAATCCTGTTCGCACCGGGGACGATCCCAATGATTACGGCGTCGGCACGCTGATTTTCTGGAACCCGACTGTCACCGCGTCGGAACCGGGCTGCGCGGCTCCCATGCCGAACTAACAAGGCGTTTGGTCCAATACGATGCAGGAGGAGAGCAAGGCTTGCGCGCCGGGCTCTCCTCCTTAACAAATTCGCTTATGAGCGCCCATCCCCTATCCATGCAGCAGCTGGAAAGGTGAAGGCGTCGACCGAAAAGAATGCGGCAAGGACAAGCCATCCGGCCAGGGGCCGGGGGTGGAGTTGAGTTAAAAAAAGAGCTGAACTGCAGTTATTCCAAAGGAGCTATTTCTACTTCCCGAAAGTCGCTCAACGTACATTGGCCGCGCCATGGTCTAACATCATTCTTCGCATAAATGCGAATAAGATTATTCTTACAGACATTTGCTGAGTTTAGAAGCAACCGAACGTTTATCTGTACGTTGGGGTCGTAAAAGCATTCGCTTTGAGTCGTATTGAGAAAGAGTTTTCCTTCAGACTCAAAAAGAAAAGTGTCCTGAGCCACTGGCGTGATCGCTTTAATCTTCCTGTATCTGAGACAAATGCGCCTTTCCCCAGTTTCCTTCAGTCTAAGCATTGATGTTTCCACAGTCACATCAGATTTGACATCTGGGTCGGAGCCGGAAGTATCGGCGTGATCTGTTTGCACAGCGTTTGCTGCGCCCAAATAGCTGAGCGAAGCACCCGCAAGTATTGAGTATAGCCATAATCTCATCCAGGCATATTCACTGGAGTATAAATCATTGGCAAGAGACGATAGAGCTGTTGAAAATTCGCCTAATGTCCGCAATAGAGTCTCATGAACTGGTCTCCCGAACAGGATAACGCCCTTCTCGCTGTCGACCGCTGGCTGAAAGACCGCGACCGTCAGGTCTTCCGCCTGTTCGGCTATGCGGGCGCGGGAAAAACCACCATGGCGCGCCACATCGCGGAGAACGCCGGCGGCGACGTCGCCTTTGCGGCCTTCACCGGCAAGGCGGCGCATGTGATGCGCCAAAAGGGGTGCGCCGGCGCGACGACCATTCATTCCCTTATCTATCGCCCCTCCGGCGGCGACGAGGAGGAAGGCGAGCCCTCCTTCACCATCCGCTACGACGCGCGCGCCGCCGACGCCGATCTCATCATCATCGACGAATGCTCCATGGTGGATGAGGAGCTTGGCCGAGACCTCCTCTCGTTCAATAAGCCCGTCCTCGTGCTCGGCGATCCGGCGCAGTTGCCCCCGGTCAAGGGCGGCGGCTTTTTCACCGAAGGCGAGCCCGATTTCATGCTGACGGAAATCCATCGCCAGGCGGCGGATAATCCGATCATCCGCCTTTCCATGGCGATCCGCGAAGGGGAGCCTTTCGACGAACAATCGGACGAATGCCGCCTCATCTCCCGGCGCGACATTGAGACCGAAGAAATCATGGCGGCCGACCAGATTCTCGTCGGCGCCAACAAGACGCGCAAGCGTTACAATGACCGCCTGCGTGAGCTGCACGGATTCTCAGACACCTCTCCCGAAGCTGGAGAAAAACTCGTCTGTCTGCGGAACAACAAGAAAAAGGGCCTCTTGAACGGCGGCATCTGGACGGTGAAGCAGCGCATGAGCCCGCGCGGCGGGCGCGTGCGGTTTTCCGTATCGCCGGAAGAAGGCGGCAAGGCCGTTAATGTCACCGTCCCGCGCGCCTTTTTCACCGACGGGCCGGAAGCCGTGCCATGGCCGCAGCGCAAGGGCGCGGACGAATTCGACTATGGCTACGCCCTTACCGTTCACAAGGCGCAAGGCTCGCAATGGGACAATGTGGTGCTGTTCGACGAAAGCTACATGTTCCGCGAACATGGGGCGCGCTGGCTCTATACGGGCGTCACAAGGGCGGCGGAACGGCTGACGCTCGTCCGCTGAACGCTCCTTGCAAGGAGCGCGAACCGCTTTAAAGTCGGATGTTCCGACCTCAAAAGGAGGGCGTCATGGATTTCATGCAGGCGGTCAAAACGGTTCTCAACAACTACGCCAACTTTGACGGCCGTTCCGGCCGGGCTGAGTTCTGGTGGTGGATACTGGCCTATATCGTCGGCTATGTCCTCGTGACGGCGGTCAGCCGCACGTTCGGGATGGGAGGACTTTTGGGCTGGGTCTACTGGCTCGCGCTCGTCGTTCCGAACGTCGCCGTGGGGATCAGGCGCTTCCACGACATCGGCAAGCCGGCGCTCTGGGTGATCCTTTTGTTCATCCCGCTCGTGAATCTAGTCATCGCCCTCATCTTCCTCACCAAGCCGTCGGACGGGCCGAACGCCTACGGCCCCGGCCCGCAGCCCCCGGCGGTGGTCTAAAAAGCCGTCCAGGCAACTTTTGAGAAGATTTGGTGTTCCTGTGACGCAACCAGCGGCAGGCGACGCCATGTCTTATGTAAAATCCAGCCTCGGTTCGGACGAGGAGATTCTGATGATCGCCCGCTTCCCGTGGCCCTATCATGTGGCCGCGTGGGGCGCCTTGCTGCTGCTCGGCATCGTCGGCGTCGGCATTCTCATCTGGGTGTTGATGATGGTGCACTTTGCAACCACGGAATCGGCGCTGACTACCCGCCGGATCGTTTATAAAAAGGGATTGTTCACGCGCGAAACCATGGAGCTCGGCGTTTCGACCTTGGAGCAGATTGAACTGCATCAAGGGTTCTGGGGCCGCATCTTTGGCTTCGGCGTGGTTGAAGTCTCCGGCACCGGCGACAGCGAGATCCGCACCCATCCCATGGCCAACCCGGTGAAGTTTCGCCGCATGGTGACGGATGCGCGCTCGCGCGACCGCGCCGTCATAGTGGAACATTCCGAACAGCCTGCGCCAGAAAACGGCCGACGGCTGCGTCACGCGGTTTAACCCGGACGCACAGCATCCACGCTGAAAGCGCCGTCAAGACGGCCGTCGATGCGTTTCAAGAGAACATCAGTCAGATCGAAAATAAGATCGAATTCGTGGAGAATGCGGTCGACGCGGGACGGTCCTTCCAGCGGCGCGAACATCGATCCCATATTCAGCTTGTCGCCGGTCTCGAGCGCAAGACAAAGCTTCCCGCCCGTGAAAGCCGCGCGCAATTTCGCGCCGTTGAAAAGCCGGTCGAGCTCTTCAAACCGCTCCAGCACTAGAGGATCGAGCAGCTCGCGCGCCTCCACCTGATCGGTGGACCATGCCTCGAAAATCTTCTCGAATTGCGGCGAGACGATGCCAACATTCTGAAACTCGCGGCCGGGCTTGCCGAGACGGTTCAAAATCCCCGCGTCGCGGCGCACGACCGTCTCGCCCAGGAATTTCTTGTGATAATCGATGACGAGCAATTGGCCGTGAAAGACGGTGCGCGTCGATGAATTCTTGCCGCTGGACTTGTATTTCAGATGCGCTTCGCAAAAAACGAACTCCGCTCCGTGCCGTGCGCCGCGGACTTCGTCCTCCCAGCTTTCCCGATTGAATGATGGGACCAGTTTCAACCTGTCATAATCGGCGAAATAGGAAGGCCGTCCGATGTTCCGGCGATAGGCATAGCCGAGCTTGCCGCAAATCCGTTGCAACAATCCGCCGGTGATATCGCCTCTTGTCTTGTTGACGCGCCAGGTCGCGGCGGCAAGGCCCATCATGCCCGTAATGACGCCGGCCTGAATATTCCCGTCGCCGAACGGAGCGTAGCGAAACACGGCGAAAGCTGCGACCGCCGCGGCGATAATGATCAGCCCGGCCTGCATCACGGCCTGCTGGCGCGCATCCTCCTTGGCGCGCAGATAGGGCGCGATCTCGCTTTCGTAAAAACCGGAGAGTCCTGAAAATTCCTCGCGCGCAGATGGCGGCGTGATGCTCATCTCTCTTCCCCTTTGGCTCCCTCAACCCTGATAGGAAATTGTTAACTCTTCTTTTCCGCAGGACGCCAGCGGCCTTTCATGAAAATATGGCTTTGTAAAGCCAGGTCATTTGCGCCAGCTAAACGGCCAGTTAACCAAGATTCAAGAAACTGCCGGACACAATATCCGGAGCCTCCATCCGATGCAAAAAATGCTAGGGAAGATCGCCGTTCTTCTGGGCGCGCCAGGCGAAAATACGCCTGACGTTGTCATCGACCGGCAAATGCGGGAGCTGAAACAGCAACTGCCCCGCGTGCTTGCCGGGATCGGCGTCACATCCGCGCTTATCGGCTACCGGTTTTTCGAGCAATCCGAAACAGTCATCCTGCTCAGCCTCGGCGTTTATATCGCTTTCCTGGCATACCGCATTCCGGCCTGGATGCGCCTCGACATCAATGCCATGTCGCCCGAAAACAAGCGCCGGCACATGCACGCCGTGCCTTTCGTTTCGGCCGGGCTTGCACTCGCCTGCATCTCGCTCGCGATTTATCTCGCTCAGTTTTCCAGCAAACTGGACCTCATCATGCTCGGCCTCTGGTGCCTTTATTCCGGCGTCGCGAGCGGCATGGGACTCACGGCGCTGCCGCGCACCTCCAGCGTGCCGCTAGTTATCTGTGTGCTTCCATTTACGCCGATTATGTTTTTGTCCGGCGACAACGACCTCATGATTATGGGCGGCGTCATGCTAACTGGCGCCCTCATCGCGCATTTTCACAACAATCACTTCGGCCGTGTCCTCGCCGAAATCTCCATCAGCAAGCAGGCCGTGGAACAACATGCGGAACGCGCCGCAATGCGCTTCCGGAATTTCGTGGAAAACGCTTCGGATTGGGCCTGGGAATTCAATGCAAAAGGTGAGCTTGTCTATATCTCGCCGAATTTCGAAAGAATCACAGGGCGCTCGCCCGCGCACAGGATCGGCACTTACGGCCTCAATCTGTCGCAGCTCGACAACGGCAAATCCATCAAAGCCGAAGAAAAGTTCATTGCGCTGTTCGAAAAACGCCTGCCTATCGAAGGGTTGCGTCATAACGTCATGAAAGCGAATGGCGACGTCATGTGCGTCGCCGAATTTGCGATGCCCCAATTCGACAATAACGGCGTCTTCACCGGCTATGTCGGCTGGTCGAAAGATATTACCGACCAAGCGGCGGCGGAAGAGCGGCTGCGCGACAGCGAGGCGCGTTACCGCGATTTCGCAGAGACCGCCGGCGACTGGGTCTGGGAAATCGACGCGGATTTACGTTACACGCACATCTCCGATCGCGCGAGAGAAGTCACCGGCGTCGACCACTCCAGTTTCATCGGCAAGAAAATGGCCATGACCGGCAACAAGGTCAGCGAGGAGGCCTGGGCCGAATTACGCGAGACCATCCGCCAGCGAAAGCCCATTAATGGGTTCATTTCGTGCGTTGACTTCGACAATGGGCGATCGGTCTGGATCGAAAGCAGCGCCAAACCTGTTTTTGGCGACGATGGAGAATTCAAAGGCTATCGCGGCGTCGCCCACGACATTTCCGAAAGCATGAAAGCGCGGGTCGCCGCAGATGAGGCGCGCAAAAAACTTGAGGAGACAAACGCCAATCTTGAAGAACTGGTGCGTGTGCGCACCGAGGACATCGCCGAAAAATCACAGCTCATGGCCGAAGTGCTGGAATCCATGGCGCAAGGGGTCGTCGTTATCGACGACAGCTATACGATCATCGAGCTCAATGAAAAAGCGTGGCGCATATCGGGCCTGCCGAAAGACGCCTGGGCCATCGGCAGCGATCTCAGGACGCTTCTCGATCTCGGCATCAAGCATGGCATGTATGAGTATGCGACGGTCAATGAATATTTTGAAGATTGCGAAGCCGCCCTTAACGCCGGTGAAGATTTCCGCGCCACTCGCCGTCAGAAAGACGGTGTGATTATCGAAGAAAGCGTCCGCCGCCGTCCCTATGGCGGCCTCGTCATCACCTATCGCGACATCACGCAGCAGCAAATCCGCGAGGATGAATTGCGCGCGCTTTCGGAGCAGTTGCGCGCCTCGAAAGAAGAAGCGGAGGGGGCGAACCGCGCAAAGTCGGAATTCCTCGCCAATATGAGTCATGAAATCAGGACGCCCATGAACGGCGTTATCGGCATGGCCTCACTGTTGCTCGACACGAAGCTCGATGAAAATCAGGCCGACATGGCGCGCGTCATTGTCAGCTCCGGCGACGCGCTCCTCAAGATCATCAATGACATTCTTGATTTCTCCCGTCTCGAAGCCGGAAAGCTGCGCCTCGTCAAAGAGCAATTCAGGCTGCGCGAATGCGTTGAAGACGTCGCGACGCTCCTTTCGCTCCCGGTGGAAGAGAAAAATCTTGAACTGATGGTGCGCTACGATCCGGAAGTCGATCGCCACTTCATCGGCGATCCGGGCCGGCTGCGCCAGGTCATCACCAACCTTGTGGGCAACGCTGTCAAGTTTACGGAAAAAGGTCATATCCTTGTCGAGGTCGGCGGCGTGCGCCGGGGCGAGATCGCCGACGTCGCCATCGCCGTCACCGACACAGGCTGCGGCATTCCCGAACAGAAGCTGAAAGCGATTTTCGAGGAGTTCGAACAGGTCGACGGGTCCGCCGCGCGCAAGCACAACGGCGCCGGGCTCGGCCTCGCCATCAGCAAGAAGATGATCGAGGCCATGGGCGGCGACATTTCCGTCGAAAGCGAAATCGGGAAAGGCTCCACCTTCCGCATTCGCCTCCCGCTCGCTATCGATGACAGCGCGCCCATGGAGATCGCAGTTTCTGAAGCCTCATTCGCCGGCAAGCGCGCCATCATCGTCGACGACAACGCGGTGAACCGCACGATCCTAAAAGAACAACTCGCGTCATGGGGGCTCGCCGCCGACGTCGCCGAAAGCGCGGAAGAGGCCCTGAAGATGCTGCGCGCCGCCGCTGCGGGAGCGGACCCTTACGCCATCGGCATTCTCGACTTTCAGATGCCGGGCGCCGACGGCATCGAACTCGCGCGCATCATCAAAAGCGACAGGAAGGTCGCGCAGACCCCGCTGGTGCTCCTCACCTCCGCTGGACGCAAGGGCGATCCATCGGGCCTAGCGGGCGATCTCTTCTCCGCCTATCTCGTCAAGCCTGCGCGCTCCTCCATGCTGCTCGACGCGATACTGACCGCCTTGAATGACGGCGCCGTCGCGCAACTCCGGACCAAAACCGAAGCGCTCGCTGTTGCTGCCAATCCGAATGGCTGTCCCTTCACAGCGGACGGATCGCCCCTCAACGTCCTCGTCGCCGAAGACAACATCGTCAATCAGATGGTGATCAAGGCGATGCTGGAGAAGCTCTCCTGCGATGTCGCCATCGCATCAAACGGCCGGCTGGCGGTTGAGAAATATCAGGAGCGTAAACCCGACATCGTGCTCATGGACATGTCCATGCCTGAAATGGACGGGTCTGAGGCGACCGCGCATATCCGCAAGCTGCAGGAAAACGCCGGCGCCTATGCGCCGATCATCGGGGTTACGGCCCATGCGCTGCGCGAGGACCGTCAGCGCTGCATCGACGCCGGTATGGACGATTATCTCCCGAAGCCAGTCAAACAGGATGCGCTCGAGACGGTCATCGCCCGGTGGACCCGCGCGCAAACCCCAAAAAGCGCAAAAGCCTAACTAACGCCCGCGCGCCATTTGCAGCTCCAGCCCTTCGAGCGCACCCTCGCTCGCCTGGCTCTGGCGCCGCCACAGCGCCGCATAAAGCCCGTCCTTCGCGATCAGTTCGTGATGACGGCCCTGTTCGACGATTTCGCCATTATCGAAAACAAGAATCGTATCGGCGCCGGCGATTGTCGAGAGGCGGTGCGCCACGGCGATGGTCGTCCGTCCGCGCGCCGCTTCTTTCAGCGCTGCCTGCACTTCCTGCTCCGTGGTTGAATCGAGCGACGACGTCGCTTCGTCAAGAATGAGGATCGACGGATCGAGAAGGATCGCGCGGGCGACGCCGACGCGCTGTTTTTCACCGCCTGAAAGCTTGAGGCCGCGCTCGCCGACTTTAGTGTCGAGCCCCGCCGGCAGGCTATCGATAAAGCCGCGCAATTGCGCCCGCTCCGCCGCGGCCATGATCTCCGCATCGCTCGCGTCGAGCCGCGCATAGGCGAGATTGAAGCGCAGCGTGTCGTTGAAAAGCACCACCTCCTGCGGCACGAGGCCAAGAGCGGCGCGCAAAGACTGCTGCGACACGTCGCGAATATCCTGTCCGTCGATGCGGATGCGTCCCGTCACCGGATCGTAAAACCGGAACAGAAGTTTCAGAACCGTCGACTTGCCGGCGCCGGACGGGCCCACGACGCCCACAAAGGCGCCGCCGGGCACGGTGAAAGAAACGTCTTTGAGCCCGCTCGCACGCCCTTCATGAGCGAAGGAGACATGCTCGAAGACAACTTCGCCGATTTTCGGAGTGAACGATGTCGCGTCTGGCGCGTCGGCGACTTCAGGTTTGCGATCCATCAGCGCAAACAGTTTTTCGATATCCACAGAGCCCTGTTTGATCTCGCGCCACGCCCAGCCGAGAATGTTGAGCGGGCGATAAATGTTGAACAGCATCAGGATGACGGCGGTCACGTCGCCGGCTTTCATGGTTCCGTTGAGCGCGCCATAGCCAGCCAGCAGCGCCGCCGCCAGAAGCCCGCCAGTCATGATGAGCTCCTGCCCGGCGTTCAGCACCGACAGGGACTGCTGCACCTTCACCATGTGGCCGTTATAGTCATCCATTGCGCGGTCATAGCGCGCCGCTTCGCGGTCTTCCGCGGCGAAGGCTTTCACCGTTTCGAAATTCGCCAGCGTATCGAGCGCGATGCCGCGCAGCCTTGTGTCCGCCTCGTTCATGGCCCGGCGCTGCTTGTTGCGCCATTCGGTGACAACGATCGTGAAGCCCGAATAGATGACGATAACGACGATAATCGTCAGGGAAAACTGAAGCCCGTAAACCACCGCCAGCACCACCGCGGCGAAGCAAAGCTCCACAATGGTCGGACCGATATTGAAGGCGAGAAAGCGGAAGAGATAATCCATGGCGCCGGCGCCGCGCTCAATGATGCGGTTCAAAGCGCCCGAACGCCGGGTCAGGTGGAACTGCAAGTCGAGATGCTGCGAATGGCGAAAGGCGTCTACGGCGAGCAGCCGCTGGGCGTCCTGAGTCACCGGCGAGAAAAATCCGTCGCGCACATAAGGAAGCGCGTTGGACGCGAAGCGCGCCGCGGCGAAGAGAATGAAGAACGCAGCGAAAGACAGCCCGGCTCTCGCCGCATCGCCGTCAATAATGCGATTGACCCCCTCGCCCATGAACACCGGGGCGATCACCGCAAAGCCCTTGGAGACGACGGTCACGATAAAGGCGAGCGCGATCCGGAAACGCCATTTGGCGAGCTCAGGCCGTAGCAGCACCTTGAACATGCGCGCGATGGATTTCCCGAATGGGGACGGCTCTGAAACGAATTCCTGATCGAGTTCTGCGGACATGGGTCGCAAAATGGGGTCGAAATATCGGAAAAGCTAGTCCGGGCCCCGGAAAACATGCCCCATCCCGGGACATTACATTTAGGCCTCATCAATCTTCCGTTAACACCAGCGCCACCTAAAGTTGCTATAATTGTAGAAACTTTATAAAGCGCCGGATGGGGAGGTCCGGACGCCCGGAACGGATTGAGGATGCGGAAGAAGAACGATCGGCTCTCGGAAAGGCTGGCGGCGATTAAAGGCGCGGCGCCGACCATTACGGACGGCCGCATTCCGCCGCCGAAACGCCGCGGGCCGCCCGAACGGGAAAAACGCGAAGCGGTTTTCCGCCCTGGCAAGCTTTATCTCTCGAAAAGCGATCAGGTGCGCTGCGTCATCCGCAATGTGAGCGACGGCGGCGCCTATGTGCATCTTGAAGGCATGCAGCCTTTGCCGCCCATCGTCATGCTGCGTTTCGAGCAGACCGGCGTCGTCAAAAAAGCGCGCGTCGCCTGGCAGAACGAGATCGAGGCAGGCCTTGCCTTCATGAAAGATGTGAAGCCGGGCTCCGCCGAAGCGCCGGAGCCAGGCGAAAGGCCGCCCGGCCCGCCGCCTAGAGTTTAGATATCCCCACGGATCAGTTTCATCACGCCTGAGAAGTCGAGCCCGTCCTTGCCGGCGGCCTCCATCAGCGCATAGATCGCTTCCGACTGCGCGCCGAGCGGCGTCGCGGCTTTCGCCTTATGCGCCGCCTCATTGGCGAGGCGCATGTCTTTCAGCATCATGGCCGCGGCGAAACCCGGCTTGTACTCGCGGTTCGACGGCGCATTGGGCACGGGTCCGGGCGCCGGGCAATAGCTCGTCATGGACCAGCACTGGCCCGAGGCGGTCGAGGAAATGTCGAAGAATGTCTGCGCGTCGAGGCCGAGTTTTTCGGCAAGGTTGAACGCCTCGCAGGTGGCGATCATGGATATGCCGAGGAGCATATTGTTGCAGATCTTCGCGACCTGTCCGTTGCCGGCGTCGCCTGCGTAAAAAACATTCTTGCCCATTTTCTCGAGCACGGGCTTTGCGCGCTCGAACGCGGTTTCCTCGCCGCCCACCATGAAAGTGAGCGTCGCCCCCGTGGCCGCGGCGACGCCGCCCGACACCGGCGCATCGACCATGGCGAAATCCTTGTCCGTCGCCGCGGCGTTCACCGCGCGGGCGCTGTCGATGTCGATGGTCGATGAGTCGATGAAGAGCGCGCCCTTCTTCGCATTGGCGATGACGCCGTAGCTTTCCGTATAGACAGACCGCACATGAGCGCCAGCGGGGAGCATGGAAATAACGACATCAGCGTCTTTCACCGTCGACGCCACCGTGTCGCCGCGCTTGCATCCCGCCTCAACGGCGCGATCGACGGCTCCGATAGAGAGATCCGTCGCCGTGACGTCAAAGCCCGCCTTGGCGAGATTGGCGGCCATGGGCCCGCCCATATTGCCGAGCCCGATAAATCCGATTTTCGTCATGAGGTTTCTTTCTCCCGTTTTATATTTTTTACCAGGCAATGACGTCGCCGTCATAGGCGACAAGGCGCACGACGCCCGGTTTCATGGCGGCGATCTGTTTGCGCAAGCCCTTGACGCTCTCCTCCGGCGTCACCGGCGCTGACGGCCCGCCCATATCGGTTTTCACCCAGCCGGGATGAAACGGCCCGACCGCGACGCCCGCCTCTGCGAGCTGTGGCGCCAGCGCCTTCATCGCCATGTCGAGCCCGGCTTTCGATGTGGAATAGGCAGGCGCATAGCCGCCGGCGTTTTCAATGGAGGCGAGCACGGAGGAGATCGCCGCGAATTTGCCTTTGGCTTTTTTCAGGTGCGGCGCAAACGCTTCCAGCGTGGCCACGGGACCGATCGTGTTCACCTGCAGGAGTTTTGAAAAAGCGGCATAATCGATTGCGCCGAAATCGCCCACATCCTTGCCGCCCGCCCCGGCATTGGCGACGACAACATCCAGCGGCTCGTCGATGTCTTTCGCCAGTGTCTTGAACGCCGCAAAATCCGATACGTCGAGCCGGTGAATAACGACGTCGCCATTGACGGCTTTCAGATCGTCCGCCTTTTTCGGCGAGCGGCAGCAGGCGTGAACCCGCGCGCCCTCGCCTGCATATTGCTTCACGAATTCGAGACCGATGCCGCGATTGGCGCCGGTGATAAGAACGGTTGTCATTGCGTCGTCTTTCCTATTTGAGGCCGACCATCTTGCTCACCAGTTTCCATTCGGCGGCCGTCACCGGCTGAACGGAAAGCCGTGCATTTTTCACAAGTTTCATCTCGGCGAGCTTCGGTTCGCTCTTGATGTCGGCAAGCGTTACCGGCGTCGGAACCGGCTCGATCGCAACCACATCGACCACCAGCCAGCGTTCGTCATCGGTCGTAGGGTCCTGATAGGCTTCCTTCGCGACCTTTACGACGCCGACAATGCGTTTTTCGTCGCCCGTGTGATAGAAAAAAGCGAGATCGTCCTTTTTCATCTCGCGCATGAAATTGCGCGCCTGGGCGTTGCGGACGCCGGTCCAGGCCTCACCTTTTTTTCCGGCCTTCACCTGTTGGTCCCACGACCAGTCATCGGGCTCGGTTTTCAGAAGCCAGTAGCTCATGGCAATACCAACTCCGCTTCGCCGAGCGGTTCAAAATAAGGCGCGATGTCCTTGTCGTTGATCTCGGACAGCGATGCGGGGCTCCATTTCGGATTGCGGTCCTTGTCGATGACCTGCGCGCGCACGCCCTCAAAGAAGTCATGGCCTTCCATGACCCGGCGCACCATGCGGAACTCCATTTTCATGACGTCGTCGAAGTCGAGTTCGCGGCCACGCTTCATCTGCTCGAAGGTAAGACGCATGGAAGTCGGCGACATGCGCGAGAGGCTTTTCACCGTGTCTTTCGCAAAATCACTCTTATCGCCTTCAAGGGCCTGCATGAGACTATCCAGCGTTTCGTGTCCCTGAAACAGCCTCGCAATCGGCTCTCGGATGTCGTTGACTGGCGCATGACCGGGATCGCCCGCATAAATATCGAGCACGGTCTCGATATCCGCATGGGCGTGGCCGCCGAGCCGCGTTTTCACAAGCGCCGTTGCGAGTTCGGAATATTTGTCCGCCGGGACGTAATGGGTCGCGACGCCCGCCGCCATGCAGTCGACCGCCTTCGCCCGCGCGCCGGTGAGCGCGTAATAAAGCCCGAGCCCGTCATGAAGGCGTGGCATGAAATGACCGCCGCCCACATCGGGAAACAACCCGATGCCGGTTTCGGGCATGGCGAACAGCGTGGCGTCGCCGGCGACGCGAAAATCGCCATGCACGGAAATCCCGACGCCGCCGCCCATGACGATGCCGTCGATCAGCGCCACATAAGGTTTCGGATAATGATAGATGAGCGAGTTGTTGCGGTATTCCTCGCGAAAAAACTCGGACGCATAAGCCGGATCTTCGCGCGCCGCATCGCGCAGCCAGCGGATGTCCCCGCCGGCGCAGAAAGCGCGCTCGCCTTCGCCTTTCACTAGCACCGCCTTCACCGGAGAGCGCGCGCCGGCCCACTCGACGAGCTTTGCGCGCATGGCCTTGACCATATCCCATGTGAGCGCATTCAGCGCCTTTTCACGATTGAGCGTAATGACGCCCCAGTCGCCGGTCTGTTCAAAGAGAATATCACTCGTCATTGGCTTTCCGGCTTCCTCCAAAGAACATATAAAAGACGCCAAGGGCGATCACAAATGCGCCGAGATAAAGAAAGTTCATCATCTGCGGGACTTCGCCGGAATTCATGAACGCCATGACCCGGTCGATGGCGCCGAAAGGGTTGCCGGCGTCAAGATCGTCGCCGGTCAGCTCGGCGAGACGAATGAACGCGCTGATATAGGAATAGGCAATCAGGGCGAGGCCGGTGAGAAACGTAAGGATGACGATAAGGATCTTCATGGGGACGCTTCCCTACGCCTGATATTCCTTCAGCAAATCTCGCGCGACGATGACGCGCATGATTTCGTTGGCGCCTTCAAGGATCTGGTGCACGCGCACGTCGCGCAGCATCCGCTCCAGCGGATAATCCTTGAGATACCCATAACCGCCATGAATCTGCAGCGCCTCGTTGACGATGTTGAAGCCCACATCGGTGACGAAGCGCTTCGCCATGGCGCAATGGCGCGTCGCATCGGGTGTTTTCTCATCGAGCTTCCACGCCGCCTGATAGAGCATGATGCGCGCGGCTTCGAGCTCCGTCGCCATGTCGGCGAGCTTGAACTGCAGCGCCTGCTGTTCGTTGAGACGCTTGCCGAAGGCCTTGCGTTCGTTGGAATAATCGAGCGCAGCTTTCAGCGCCGCATTCGCCGTACCGAGAGAACAGGCGGCGATGTTCAAACGCCCGCCGTCGAGCCCCATCATCGCGAATTTAAAGCCTTCGCCCTCCTCGCCCACACGATTGGAAACTGGGACGCGGCAATCCTCGAACGTGACGATGGCAGTCGGCTGGGCGTTCCAGCCCATTTTCTTTTCATTGGCGCCGAAGGAGAGGCCCTTCGTTCCCTTTTCGACCAACACCGTCGAAATGCCTTTTGGCCCGTCGCCGCCGGTCCTGACCATGACCACATAAAGGTCGGAAACCCCGGCGCCGGAAATGAACGCCTTCGAGCCGTTCAGGACGTAATGGTCGCCGTCTTTCACCGCCTTGGTTTTCAGCGCCGCCGCATCGGAGCCAGAGCCGGGTTCGGTGAGGCAATAGCTCGCCACCATCTCCATCGACGTCAGCTTGGGACAATATTTCTGGCGGAGCTCTTCCGACGCAAAGCGGTCGATCATCCACGAACACATATTGTGAATGGAGATGTAAGCCGCCGTCGCCGTGCAGCCCGCGGACAAGACCTCGAAAATCAGCGCCGCGTCGAGACGGCCGAGCCCCGATCCGCCGACGTCTTCGCGCGTGTAAATTCCGGCGAGGCCAAGCTCAGCCGACTTTTTGATGACGTCGACGGGGAAATGCTTATCCTCGTCCCATGTTGCAGCGTTCGGCGCGAGTTCGTCTTCTGCGAAACGCCGCGCCATCTCCTGGATGGCTTCCTGTTCGTCGGTAAGGGCGAAATCCATGGGAGGTTACTCCTCTTCTTTTTCGTCTTTTTCTAACGGCGTTCCCTCGAAGCCGGGCATCCCCGGCATGGGGTGATCGAGTTCTTTCGACAAAGGCGTCATCACGCCTTCATGCTTCCTCCGGTGATTGAGCCATCGGAACAGAATATAGGCGACCAGCAGAACGACGGCGCCCACCGGCAGCCAGATCAGCGCTTCCTCCCCCGCGACGGCTCCGACCGAATGAAAAAGGCCGAAGACGATGCCGATATATAGGGATGCGGTCAGCGTGAGGGTCAAAATATAGCGCGGATAATGCGCCTTGAAAAACCCGGCGGCGATATAGGTGGGGATGCGCGTGCCGGGCACGAAACGCGCCGTCAGCATCGTTTGCAGGAATTCCTTGTTGATGAGATCGCCAGCGATGGAAACGCCCGGCTTTTCCGCGAATTTATGCGCCCATTCATAGCGCCGCGCGAGCCGGCCCATCCAGTATTTCCATGCGTCGGAAGCGACCAGCCCCGCCAGGATCACCGGCAGGACCGCCTCGGTATGCACGACCTCCGCCAGCGAGACCGTCGCGGCGCCGATCACCGCGACGTCTTCCTGAATGAACGGCGTGAAAAAGATGGCGGCGTAAAGCGCCCATCCGGTCAACATCGCCATGTCGCCTGCTTCAAGCCCGAAAATACGCCACGCTCCCGTTTCCGCCGGCGCCAAGGTCGCGCCGCCTATTTCTCGCGGCCCATGATCTCCGCTTCGAGCTTGGTAATCGGCCCCTCCTTGAAAAGATAGTTCCTCAATTCGTGGTCGAAGTCCTCGGAGTTGCGGCGGAGCCATTCCAGCGCCATCGCGGCGTGTTCGATCTCTTCCTTCATATTATGGATGAGGATCGCCTTTAAAGAGGCGTCGTCGCAGTCGTCAGCCCGCTGCTGATACCAGTCGACCGCTTCAAGCTCCTCCATCAGGGAGGAGATCGCCTGATGCATGTGGATCGTCTTTTTGCTAAGCCGCTCCCGCGGCGCGTGCAGACCTTCGCTGGACATAGATGCTCCTTGTGTCGCAGCCGGTTGGGTCATGCCCCTGCCCGGCTCTTGAGAATTTTCCTGAAACGCAACAGGCGGCGTCTCGCCGCGTTTACTCTCGTCCCCCTCAGCGCGCCGCCGCCAGAATCGCCACATGAACCCCGCCTTCCTTGCCCTGAAGCGGGCGGATTGTCAGCGGTTATGCTGCGGTGCGTCAAGAACCTCCTAAGGGCGGCCGGGACAAATCCAGGACTTTAGTACGCGTCCTTTTGCGGCAGGCCGTCATCGATCTCGTAATAGGCGCCCTTATCGGCGACGAAGATATGCTCG
This sequence comes from Hyphococcus sp., assembly GCF_965267305.1. Taxonomy (GTDB): domain Bacteria; phylum Pseudomonadota; class Alphaproteobacteria; order Caulobacterales; family Parvularculaceae; genus Hyphococcus. The sequence continues at coordinate 1,125,936 of NZ_OZ253945.1, forward strand.
GAAAGCGCCATGGGCGCGCCGGGCTGGATCGTTCCGGCTGCGATGGCGATGCGGTGCTTGTAATCGTCGAGCTTCTCGGCGTGCCAGAACAACGACGAGCCGCAGGTCTTGCAAAATCCGCGGCGGGCGTAATCCGACGACTTGAACCAGCCGAGATTCTCGTCACCCTTCTTGATCTTCAGGGATTCGAATGGCGCATTGAGCGACGCCCATCGATGGCCCGACCAGGACCGGCACTGGCCGCAATGGCATTCGGTGACGTCTTCGCGGTCGGCGCGGAATTCGAACGCAACCGCGCCGCACATGCATTTGCCGGTGAGCTTCTTCGCAGGACCTTTATCGGTTTGCATAATCGCTCCTTGGAAGGACATTAAAGATGGCGTTGAAAGAAAACATGTTAGCTAAGACGCTGGCGTTACGTCGTCAAAGCGCTGCTCCTCGCGGAACCATATCCTAGTGACGAGCATGAAGAGAGTTGCGCCCATGGCTGTCCATGCAATGTCGTGCCAGTCGAAAGAAGCGCTTGGCAAAAAAATCTGCAGAGCTTCCCAAACCCAAAGTCCGAGCATTGAAATTCCGGCAGCGATGAGCATCAGGCGTGAGCGGGGCGTTTTCGGCGAACGATTCATTCCTATCAGAAATAAAGCCGATGCAACCGACACGGCGCCCAGAAAATTGGGCGCAACCCCCATAAGGTAAGCGCCAAAATCGCTGTCTGTTCGCGCTGCACGCCATTGATCCTGAATAGCCTGATATGTCAGTCCGGGCGCCACTGAAAACAACAGAAAATAGAGCCATTGCCGGAGATGCATCATTGAGCGCGCCGCCTACTCCATCGTCGGAATAACAAACTCCGAGCCCTGAACGTCTTCCGGCCAGCGCTGGGTGACGGTCTTGATCTTGGTCCAGAACTTGACGCCTTCAGGCCCATGCTGGTTGGTGTCGCCGAACCCGGAACGCTTCCAGCCGCCGAAGGTGTGATAGGCGACCGGCACCGGGATCGGCACGTTGACGCCGACCATGCCCACATTGACTTTTTGCACAAATTCGCGCGCCGCCGCGCCGTTGCGGGTGAAGATCGCGACGCCATTGCCATATTGGTGCTTCGAGGGAAGCTCCAGCGCCTCCTCGAAATTCTTCGCCCGCGCGATCTGCAGCACCGGTCCGAAGATTTCTTCTTGGTAGGACCTGTGCGCCGGCTTGGCGCCGTCAAGCAGCGTGCCGCCAAGGAAGAACCCGTTTTCATAGCCTTGCAGCTTGAAGCCGCGGCCGTCGACAATCGCCTCCTGGCCTTCGTCGATGGCCATCTGGATGTAGTTGGAGACGCGCTCTTTATGCGCGGCGGTGACGAGCGGGCCGAGATCGGAATCCTCCGACATGGACGGCCCGATGCGAAGGCTTTCGACTTTCGGCTTCAGCATGGCGATGAGCTTGTCCGCCGTCCCGTCGCCGACCGGCACTGCGACCGGCGTCGCCATGCAGCGCTCGCCCGCCGATCCAAAGGCCGAACCGATGAGATTGTTGACGGCGTTCTCCATGTCCGCGTCGGGCAGGATGATCATGTGGTTCTTGGCGCCGCCGAAGGCCTGCACGCGTTTTCCGTATTTCGCGCCTTCCGCGTAAATGTAATTGGCGATGTCGGACGAGCCGACGAAAGAGATCGCCTTCACGCGCGGCTCTGCGATGATCGCATCCACCGCTTCCTTGTCGCCATTGACGACATTGAGGACGCCTTCGGGAGCGCCGGCTTCCATCATCAGCTCCGCAAGACGCAGCGGCACGGACGGATCGCGCTCCGACGGCTTGTTGATGAAGGTGTTGCCGCAGGCGATGGCGACGCCGAACATCCACATGGGGATCATCGCCGGAAAATTGAACGGCGTGATGCCCGCCACAACGCCTAAAGGCTGCCGCAGGGAATAGACGTCGATGCCCGGCCCCGCCGCCTCGGTGTATTCGCCTTTCTGAAGATGCGGGATGCCGCAGGCGAATTCGATCACCTCAAGCCCGCGCTGCACGTCGCCGCGCGCATCGGGAAGGATCTTGCCGTGCTCCGCCGAGAGCAGCTTCGCAAGGTTGTCCATGTCCTTTTCGACAAGGTCCTTGAACTTGAACATCACCCGAGCCCGGCGCTGGGGGTTGGTCGCGGCCCAGCCGGGGAAGGCTTTTTCCGCGGCGTCCACGGCCTTCGCGACCTCCGCAGCGCTCGCCAGCGCGACCTTGGCCTGAACCTCGCCCGTCGTCGGATTGAAAACGTCGCTCTCGCGGCCCGATACGCCGTCGACCGCTTTGCCGCTGATGAAATGTCCGTGGGTTTTCATGGGTTTTCCTCGTCCGTCTTTGCTCGCGCGAGGCTTCGCCCGCCCGCAAGCTTTTGAATTTGCGCGGGACCCTAGTCGCGGCGGCGGCGCCCCGCAAGCGGAGAGGAAATCACGCTTCCGCGCCTCGCCTCATGGCGGAAAACGCTTTCAAAAAGACAATCGGGAAAAGAAAGCTGCGGCGACCTAATCCACAAGTCTGAGACTTGGCGGGCCGTCGAGGGCGAGCCGGCCGCTCACCGCGCCGATCACATGGGTGATGACCTGCCCGTCGTCGGCCAGCGGCGCCGTCACGGCGCGGAACAGGAGCCGGCGTCCGTCGCAGAGCGTCACCGCATCGTCGCGGTAGTGCGGCGCCTCGGAAGCGACCGCGGCGTAGATGTCGGCAGTCGCCTTGTCGAGCAGCGTCAGGGTCCAGTCGCCCTCGCCGCTCAAATGCACGTCGGAAAGTTTGGCGAGGCAGTCGCCAAGAAAAATGAAGAACGGAAAGCCGACGCTTTTTTCAAGGTCGACGGCGAAAACCCAATCCCAGTCATCGCCGAGATCGGAGGCCTGCATCGCATCCCAGCTCGGGAACTGCCCGCGCGCGGCGCGCGCCCAGATATCGACGAGACGGCGCGTCAGCCGCCTGTCCGCTGACGGCGCAATCGCCGCGTCTCCGAAAAGTTCCGCTACATCGCTCAGCATGCCGCCCGAAACCCGCCCCAGGTCACTTCGTTGTGAACTGAACATTAGAACAGGTTCGTAAGCTGATGATTTTCTCAGAACCGCGAATTTAGATCAAATTCCGCAGCGATCAGTAACCATAGCGGCGTTCAGACGTTTCGTCCTCTGGCGGCGCCGAAAATATGCGTGACGTCGGTCCCGTTTTCCGACACCGGCAGGAGGACGGTGCGGAACGCAACGCGGCGCCCGTCATCGAGCTCCTTGATGTCGCTATATTCCACTGGCGCACGCGACAGCGCCGCCTCGTCCATTTTTGCGATCGCCGTGTCGAGCAGCGTTTTCTCCCGCCGCGCATCGCCCAGCGGATAGGCAGTCGAATAGCGCGAAATCGCCTCGCCCATGAAAATGAAATAGGGAAAGATGTCTGAGAGCCTCAGATCGACCGCGAAACAATAAAGCCGGTCGGGTCCGAAATTGAGCGCCTCTATCTCGTTGAGGGAAGGCAGCCGCCCCCGGGCGATCCGCGCCCATTTGTTGCGCACCCGCTCGGTGACCCTGCGTTCGGTGATTCGTGCTGACGGCGTCCTCCCCAGCGCCTCGAGAGTATCGGTCTTCATAGTCCCGCCCTCCGCAACTGATGGTGAAGGTACAGGATGACCTTGTGAGAAAGGGCTAACCGGGCCGCGAGGGTTTTAGACAAAATCTGAAGCTTTCAGTGACAGACCGCCCCGCCGCTAGGCCCGCTCTGCGTCCCATGAAATCCGGGCGTCCTGGGGGTGACGCTGTTCACGGGCGGCCCTATAAGGGCGGGCAAGAAACGCTTTTAAAGGGGTATCTTCATGAATCCAGGTTGGACGGCCGTCGCTGCGATCATCGCTTTCCTGCTGGTCTTCGCACTTCTTAACCTCCTCGAGAAAGGCAGCGTCGACTAGACGCCGCCCCTAGGAAGCCGGCGCCGGCTCCCCATATGGGGTTTTTTGCGGCGTCCGGCGGGCCCTGAACCGGCTTCTCGCCGCCCATGGCCCTGCGGCAGCGCAGCAAAGGCGTTTCATGCTCCCCGAGATCGCACCCCAGATTGCATTCATCATTCTCGGCCTCGCGATCCTGCTTATCGCAGGCGATCTTCTCGTTCGCGGCGCGGTCAGCCTCGCCGCCGCGCTGAAGATTCCGGCGCTGCTGGTGAGCCTCACCATCGTCGCCTTCGGCACCTCTGCGCCCGAGCTCGTGGTGACGGTGCAGGCGGTCATTTCCGGCAATGACGGCATCGCGCTCGGCAACATCATCGGCTCGAATATCGCCAATATCTTTCTGGTGCTTGGCCTCCCCGCCATCATCTATCCGGTGACGACCCATGTCATTGGCCTCAGACGGCATGCGGTGACTATGCTCATCGCCACCGCCGCCTTTCTCGCCGCCGCCTACGGTCCAGGCGAAATCGGCACGCGCATCGGCGGCGCGCTCTTTCTCTGCATTCTTCTTTACGTCGCTTACATGTGGGTGCGGGCCAGCAAGGGCGCCGCAGACGATCCGGTGCTCGACGAAGTCGAGGAATATCAGGCTGCGGCGGGCGTCAATCTCAAGACAATCGGGTTTCTCGCGGCCGGCCTTATCGGCCTGCCCATCGGCGCGCATCTTCTGGTCTCGAACGGCGCGGAACTCGCCATGGGGCTTGGCGTTCGCGAGGAGCTGATCGGACTGACGCTTGTCGCTTTCGGCACCTCCCTGCCGGAGCTCGCGACCGTTTTCGCCGCAGCGCTGCACAAGAAATCGGATGTCGCCATTGGCGGCGTCATCGGCTCCAACATCTTCAATATTTTCGCCGTCGGCGGCGCCGCAGGCCTTGCCGGCACGGCGGTTTTCGATCCGCAATCGCTCACGCTCGACCTCCCGGTCATGGCTATTGCGGCGATCGTGCTGTCGGCTTTCGTATTGACGCGCAAGGATATCGGACGTGTCGCGGGCCTGATCTTTACGGGCGCTTATATCGGGTTCATCCTGATGCTCGCAGAGAACGCCGGAGCGTTTTAGACCATGACCGCCTCCCTCCCCGGTGCGGCGCTTGTCACCGGCGCCGGCAAGCGGCTCGGCCGCGCCATGGCGCTCGCCCTCGCCGACGCCGGTTACGATGTCGCCGTGCATTATAACGGGTCCGCAGCGGAGGCTGACGCCGTCGCCGCCATGATCGAAGCGAAGGGCCGCCGCGCCCTCGCCGTCAAAGCCGACCTGTCGCAGGAAAGCGAAACCGCCAAGCTTGTGGGCAAAGCGAGCGGCGCGCTGGGCCCGCTCGCCGTGCTCGTCAATTCCGCCTCCGCTTTCGACCATGACGATGTCGATACGATGACGCGCGAAAGCTGGGACCTGCACATGGAGGTCAATTTGCGCGCGCCGGTGAAGCTTTCGCAGGATTTCGCAGGCCAAGCGCCGGAAGGAAGCCTCATCGTCAACATTATCGACCAGCGCGTCCTGAAGCTGACGCCGCAGTTTCTGTCCTACACCGCATCGAAGGCCGCGCTTTATACGCTGACCAAAACCATGGCCCAGGCGCTGGGGCCCAAAGGCGTCCGCGTCAACGCCATCGGCCCCGGCCCGACCCTCAAAAATCCCCGCCAGTCCGATCAAGACTGGGAGCGGCAGAACCAGGCTACCGTGCTCGGCCATGGGGCTGACCCTGAGGATATATGCGGGGCGCTTCTTTATCTGTTGTCAGCGCGTTCGGTCACGGGACAGATGATCGCCGTCGATGGAGGGCAACATCTGACCTGGCGCACCGCCGACGTGCTGGTGCAGGAATAGACTTATGAATGAGCCCAAAACCCCGACCGAAATCACGCCCCTCCCCCGCAGCGCCACGGCGCCGCGCCGCCGCGTCTTTGTGCGCGGCCTGACGCTCGACGCCTATATCGGCGCCTATGAAAGCGAACAGGGCGTGACGCAGCCAATCCGCATCGACTTCGAGGCGGACGTGATCGAACCGGCCAATCCGGTGAGCGACAAGCTGGACGACATCGTCTGCTATGACGAGATGACCCGCGGCATCAAGGCGATCATCGCCGAAGGCCACATCAAACTCGTCGAAACGCTCGCCGAACGCATCGCAGATCTTGTGCTGTCGCATTCCATGGTGATTTCGGTGATGGTGCGCATCGTTAAACCGAATGCGATCAAGGAAGCCGACGCCGCCGGCGTCGAGATCATTCGCACTAAACGTTAGACCAACAGGCGCTAAATCTAGAAAGCGTGGCTGGCCCCGCCCAGCGCTTCCTCGCGCGTGCGCGACAGCGCCCAGACCACACCGCCGACACCGAAAAACACCGACGCGCCGGACAGTAACGAGAGAATGACGAAGGCGACGCTCGATCCGCCGGGGTAGAGAACCGAATAGGAAGGCTCTTCCGGGTCCACATAGACGATGACGGATTCGCCGGGGCGATAGTCGTCCGCTTCGACCCTCATGAACCAGCCCATGAAATTGCGCGTGCGAACCGCCTCATGACTACGGCCGTCGAAGGAATAGACATAGCGCAGATGGCCAGCCTCCCCGTCGAGGCGCGAGAGGACGATGCCGTCGACCGCCGGCCAGGCGAGGCTCGCCCGCGCCCTGGCGTAATCGCGCACCACAAAGCCGCCACAGGCGACGCCGATGACGGCGAGCGCCGTAAAGACAATCAGCACAATCGAGATGTCCGATTTCTTTTTCAGTTCCGGCGCCATTTGACCTTTCGCCCGCGCGCGCTTAGCTCCGATACTAGACCTACCGCCCCTTCGTGAACGCCCGGTTAACCATTTTTCATGAGCCCCGACGCACCCGAAACAGCTGAGAAAGAGGCCCTTACGGGTCCCGAGCTGATCGCCGATCAGGTCAAGCGCCTGCCCGCGAAGCCCGGCGTCTATCGCATGTACGGGGCGAAGGGCGACGTTCTCTATGTGGGCAAGGCGAAGAGCCTCAAAAACCGGGTGACGTCCTATGCGCAAGGACGCGGTCATTCGAACCGCATTTTGAGGATGATCTCCGAAACGCAGGCCATGGAGTTCGTGGTCACCGCGACGGAAACCGAGGCGCTGCTTCTCGAGGCGAACCTCATCAAGCAATTAAAGCCGCGCTACAATGTCATCCTGCGCGACGACAAGTCGTTTCCGTTTATTCTCGTCGCGGAAGATCACGAAGCGCCGCAGATTTTGAAACATCGCGGCGCGCAAAAACGTCCCGGCCAGTATTACGGCCCCTTCGCCTCCGCCGGAGCCGTCAACCGTACGCTCAATACATTGCAGAAAGCGTTTCTCCTGCGCTCCTGCACGGACAGCGTTTACGACGGGCGCACACGACCTTGCCTCTTGCACCAGATCAAGCGCTGCGCCGCGCCTTGCGTCGGGCTGGTGAGCAGTGACGAATACAAAGAGCTGGTGAACGAGGCGAAGGACTTCCTCTCCGGAAAGAGCGCCGAGGTTCAGAAACTCTTGTCGGCGCAGATGGAGAAAGCCTCCGCCGATCTCGATTTTGAAACCGCCGCAAGACTTCGCGACCGCATCCGCGCGCTTTCCTATATTCAGGGGACGCAGGACATCAATCCCGGCGGCGTATCGGAAGCCGACGTTTTCGCGATTCATTCCGAGGGCGGACAAAGCTGCGTACAGGTGTTTTTTTTCCGCGCCGGCCAGAACTGGGGCAACCACGCCTATTTTCCGAAACACGACAAGGAAGACGAACCGGCGGCGATCCTCGACGCCTTCATCGCGCAGTTCTACGACAGCCGCGATCCGCCGCGGGAAATTTATGTCTCCGTACTGCCGCCGCAGGCCGATCTCCTTTCCGAAGCGCTCTCCATCAAGGCAAATCGCAAGGTCGCGATCCACGAACCCCAGCGCGGCGAAAAGCGCGATCTTGTAAAGGCCGCCGAAATGAATGCGCGCGAAGCGCTCTCGCGGCGCATGGCGGAAAGCGCCAGCCAGCAGAAGAGCCTGCGCCAGCTCGCCGATATTCTGGGGCTCGAAGCGCCGCCGGAACGCATCGAGGTTTATGACAACTCGCACATACAAGGCTCGAACGCCGTCGGCGCGATGATCGTCGCGGGGCCCGACGGCTTCGTCAAAAACCAGTACCGCAAGTTCAACATCAAGACATCGAGCCTGACGCCCGGCGACGATTTCGGCATGATGCGCGAGGTGATCTCGCGGCGCTTTGCGCGGCTCTTGAAAGAAGAAAACGCCGAGCGCCCGGACCTCGTGATCATCGACGGCGGCAAAGGCCAGCTTTCCGTCGTCATGGATGCGCTTAAGGAAATCGGCGTCGATCCGGAGGCGGAAGGCGTGACCATCATCGGCGTCGCCAAGGGCCGGCGCGAAACTGACGAAGGCGAAAAGCGCATCGACCGCACCATGGGCGCGACGGGCGAACAGGTCGTCATGCCGGGGCGCGAGCCCTTCACCCTGCCGCCGCGCGATCCGGGCCTCTTCGTCTTGCAGCGCCTGCGCGACGAAGCGCACCGCTTCGCCATCGGCGCCCATCGCGCGAAACGCAAGAAAGCCATCGCCGCCAATCCGCTCGACGGCGTCCCCGGCATCGGCGCGAAACGCAAACGCGCGCTCCTCAACCATTTCGGCTCAGCAAAAGAAATCGCGCGAGCTAAACCCCAAGACCTCGAAGCCGTCGAAGGCGTCTCCGCCGCGCTGGCGCAGAAGATTTACGACTATTTCCATGGAAACGGATGATATTACAGGTCTGAGGTGTTACATACGCAAACGCCTCGGCCGCATCGCGCTGTTTCCGGGCTGAACCCCGAAAGGAATAGCGACATGTCTTCTTCTAAAGCCAAAACAGCGAACCGCGCCTATCGCAGCCTTGATGCGAAAGCCGCCATGGCTGAGCATGAAAAAGAAAAGCGGGACGCACAAAAAAAGACGGCCAAGCTGCGCGAGCTTCGCCTCGCCAAGGAAGCCGAAGACCGCGCCGCCGAGGCCTTGCAGGAGAAAAAACCCGCGAAAAAGCCGAAAAAGCGCGGTTTGCCTGAGTTTGAACGCGAGCGCTGAGCCCTTCTCAAAGGTTAAGATTTTTCGCCTACGGACTAATTTTGCAGCGCAGCGAGATTTCCCTTGCTTTTGCGCCGAAAGGGTCCATATAGGCGTCAGCAGCGCGTGTAAGCGGACTGAATTCCCGCAAGGCTGCCTTTATCCAAACAATTAGAGCGCCTGACACGCGGGTTCTCCTGAACCCAAAAAGCGTTCGCGCGGCGATTTCCGTCCCCGAACGCGGAAAGACATTTGTGACTGCTTTTGCTGAATTCGGCCTTTCAAAGCCGATCCTCAACGCCCTCGTCCGCGAAGGCCACTCGACCCCAACCCCGATTCAGGCCGCCGCCATTCCGGTGCTGCTGAAAGGCCGCGACCTTCTCGGCATCGCCCAGACCGGCACCGGCAAGACCGCAGCCTTCGCGCTGCCGATCCTCAATCACCTCGCCAAAGACCGGCGGCGCGTCGCCCCGCGCGAGTGCCGCGTGCTGGTGCTGGCGCCGACCCGCGAACTCGCGGTTCAGGTGAAAGACCGCTTCGACGCCTATGGCGCGGCGCAGGGCCTCGCCACCGGCCTCGTCATCGGCGGCGTCGCCTTCGGCAAGCAGCGCGCGATGCTCCATCGCGGCCTCGACATTCTCGTTGCGACGCCCGGCCGCCTGATCGATGTCATGGACAAGGGCGCCTTGAAGCTCACCGGCGTCGAGGTGTTCGTCCTCGACGAGGTCGACCAGATGCTCGATCTCGGCTTCATTCATTCGATCCGCAAGATCGCGTCCCTCCTGCCCGAGCATCGCCAGAACGTCTTTTTCTCGGCGACCATGCCGCCGGCGATCGCGAAACTTGCGAACGCCCTCCTCACCAATCCGGCGCGCGTCGAAGTCGCCGCAACAAAACCGTTGAAGATCGCCGAGAGCGTCCACTTCATTGAGAAGCCGGAAAAAGCGGCGGCGCTGATCAAGATCGTCAAGGACGAGGCGTTCACCCGCGGCCTCGTCTTCACCCGCACCAAACACGGCGCCGACAAGCTGGTGCGCGCGCTCAACGCCGCCGGTCAGGCGGCGCACGCCATTCACGGCAACCGCTCGCAGCCGCAGCGCGAAAAAGCGCTCGAGGCGTTCCGCCGCGGCAAGTCGCGCATTCTCGTCGCGACCGACATCGCCGCGCGCGGCATCGACATCGCGGAAGTCACACACGTCGTTAACTACGACCTGCCCAACGTGCCGGAAACCTACACCCACCGCATCGGCCGCACGGGCCGCGCGGGCGCGGAAGGCGTCGCAATTTCCTTCTGCTCCGGCGAGGAACGCCCGTTCCTGCGCTCAATTGAAAAGCTAAAAGGCCAAAGACTGAACGGCGCCAATGGCGAAGACCGCGGCGCCGAACTTATCAGCGACGACCGCCCTCGCCACGGAAACCGCAATGGCGGCCCGCGCAAACCGCGGCGCCCCCATGCTGAAAGTCGCCCGGAAAAGCGCTTTGAGAACCGTCAGGATAACCACCAGGGCCAGGAACATCAGAACGGCGAACGCAAGTTTGAAGGCCGCAAGGATGGCGCGCGTCAAAATAGCGAACGCAAATTCGAGGGCAAAAAATTCGACGGACGCAAGGACCGCGACCGCAAATTCGAGCGTGATGCAGACGGCGCAAGAGAATACACGCGTCGCGACGGCGGCGAGTACAAAGGCCGTTCACGAATCGACGACGCGCTGAATGCTGAAAGCCAGAAAAATCGCGGCCGCAATTTCGAAGGCCGCGCCGGCGAGGCCCGCAACCCGGCCAACGAGAACCGTCGGCGCAAGGGCGGTCCGAAATCATCCAATTCGCAGAGGCCGTCACATCAGGCGGCTTTCCATTCCAACGATGCACTCCCTTACGAGAGCGCCGATGGCAAGAAAGGACAGCCCCATGACGAAGGAAGACCTGATCGAGTTCGACGGCGTCGTCACCGAGGCCCTGCCGGACGGAAACTTTCGCGTCACGCTGGATAACGAGCATCAAGTGCTCGCCTATATCGGAGGAAAGATGCGCAAACGGCGCATCAAGACGCTGACAGGCGACCGCGTGACCGTTGAGATGTCCGGCTATGATCTGAGCAAAGGGCGCATCACCTTCCGTCACAAGACCGACGGCGCAGCGCCCGCGCCCGGCAAGCGTCAGAGCAGTTTCAGATCGCGAGGAAGACGATGACCGATACCGCCGCCAATAAGTCGCCGAGCGCGAAAATTGCGGACCTTACGGACGAGCGGCTGCAGGCGTTGGCGTTCCGGGTCTGGCGCGCTGCACGCAGCAAACACAAGAAACAGCGCAATCGCGCCATGCGCCTAGCGCCCCTGTTTCGCGCCGAGCTGAAACTGAGAAACCTCGCCAGCGTGCGTCCCGCAAGTTAACGGCAGGCGGCTGTTTCAGGCCGTCTTGTCCCAGATATCCGTCAGGATCTTTTTGTGTATCCGGATGTCTGATTTCTTCGCCTGCTCGAAGCCCTTGCGGCGAACATCTTCAGGCACGGGGTTCCTCACAATATCGGCGATGTCCTCGACTTTGTCGTAGAGATAGCCCGCGCCTTCGCCGATATATTGTTTCAAATCCTCGCGCATGTTCGGGAAACAGACACCGACGCCCGCGGCCTGCGCTTCGGCGACCGCCATGGACCAGCCCACATGGTCGCCGTGAAGATTATGTTCGGCTGTGTAAACCAGCCATTGATGGCGTTTGTATTCCTTCGCCATCTCCCACGGTTTGAAGACCGGCGCGAATTCGACGAGCCCGCCCTTTTCATTGTTGTATTCGAGAATGCGCGGCGCCTGAAAACCAACCGGGTAGAGACGGAAACGCCGCTCCGGCACCATCACCGCAAGGTCGATGAAATCCTCCATCTTCTTCTTGGGCGTGCAGGCGCCGACATTCATCACGTCCTCGCCATTGGGGCTTTCATCGTAGAACAATTCGATGTTCACCACCGGAAAACAGTCATGGACCTTTTCTTCCGGCAGGCCCGCCTCGATGAATTTATGGCGGCCATAGGGAAAGGTGAGAACGCCGAGGCAATGATCGTGTTTCAGGAACGGCGATACAACGAAGGCCATGTCCGGCGGGCGCGTATCGCGGTATTGCACGAGCATGCGCGCCCGGCGCAGCAGCGTCTTCCATGCCGGCGCCTTCGGGCCCGTCTGGGTGATGTCGAAGGAATGGGCCCGCACCGTATAGGGAACGCCGGTCTTGCGCGACAGTTTTTCAAGAAGCGGGACCGTATAAAGCCAGTGGCCGTGGAGCACGTCGGGTTTGAACTCGCGAATCAGCGCCACCGTGCGGTCGAAATCCTTAGTCACCTCATAAGAGGCGGCCGTCTCCACAAAAGTGTCGGGCGTGTTCAGCGCCGCAACGAATATCTCATGACCGTCGGCGAGAAGCGTCGCGATCTCGTTCGTCACATAGGTCTGCGACAATTGCGGAAACTCGATCAGAACGTAAAAGATGCGCTTTTTATCCGCCGCCATGAAGCCTCCGACCCGTTTGCCCGGACCTTTTCACTCATCCGCCTTTCAAATACATGAACCAGTTGCCGCCGCTTGTTAAGCCCTTGGCGCCCATGCGAGAGTTCCGGAACGGCACAAGATGAGGCGCTAACCATGACCGTGACCCTTTTCGGCTTTCCCTGGGATGCGAGTTCGTCCTATGCGCGCGGGGCGGCGCTCGCCCCGCCGGTGATCCGTGCGATGCTGTTTTCCGAAGCGTCGAGCCCGTGGTCGATCTCCGGCGCCAACGCCCGGGAGATCGTCACGGCCTATGATTTCGCCGATCTCCCCGAAGACGGGGCAGCAGCGCGCGCATCGATTGAGGCGCGCATTGCATCGGCGCTGAAGAGCGGCCGAAAACCACTGAGCCTCGGCGGCGATCATTCGGTCACCTATCCGATCCTCAAAGCCATGAAGGAAAAGCATGGCCCTTTGAACATTCTGCATGTGGATGCGCATACGGATCTGTATGAGGCGTTCGAGGGCGACCGTTACTCCCACGCCTGCCCGTTCGCGCGCGCCATCGAAGACGGCTGCGTCGGCAATCTGGTTCAGGTCGGCCTGCGCTCCGTGACGCCTCATTGCCGAACCTTCGGCGAACGGCACGGCGTCGTCATGCTCGGCGCGGAGGAGACCGGCGCCATTCCCTATGACCGTCTCGGGGGCCCGCTTTATGTCTCCATCGATCTTGATGGCCTCGACCCCGCTTTCGCGCCGGGCGTCTCCCACCCTGAGCCCGGCGGGCTTTCGACCCGCGAAGTGCTTCAGATTTTAGCCAAACTTCCCGTTTCGCCCGTGGGCGCAGACATCGTTGAATTAAACCCGGAACGGGACATCAACATGATGACGGCGGGCGTCGCCGCGCGCTTCGTTAAGGAGCTGGCGGCGCTGATGTCGGATTAGCGCCCCCAAACCATCGCGCCTTCGCCCCGTTTCCGCCTTGTTCCGCCGCTCTATTGGCCGCCTCAGTAAAACGGACAAACTGACGCCCGCGCCATGGCGAAAGCAATCTTCAATCATCCCCTGTTGAGGGATCCGAGACATTACCAGCTCGCGACCCTCGGGTCGCTGCTCGCATTCGGCGTCACCACCCGCGCCTTCGAGATTTCGCCGCTGCAGATCGCGGCGATTTTCGCAACGTCGCTCTTCGTTCAGTTTCTCGGCTCCTTCATGACGGCGGTGCGGTTCGAACCGCGCAGCGCCATGATTACGTCGCTATCGCTGTCATTGCTCCTGCGCGCTGACGCGCTCGCGCCGTTGATGATCGCGGCGGCCATCGGCGTCGGGTCGAAATTCATGTTTCGGCTTTACGGCAAGCATGTCTTCAACCCGGCCAACGCCGGCATCGTCGCGCTCCTTTTGATGTCGCAGACCGTGATGCCCGGCGCAGCGTGGACCGCCTCCGGCCAATGGGGCTCGGCGATCTGGCTCGCCGCGACGCTCGCTGGCGCGGGGCTATTCGTCACCTATCGCGCAGCACGAATAGACGTGCCGGTGATTTTTCTCGGAACCTTCGCAGCGTTGATCATCGCGCGAGCGTTGTGGCTTGGCGATCCGCTGGCGATCCCGCTTCTAAGGTTGCAGAACGGCGCGCTCATCCTCTTCGCCTTTTTCATGATCTCCGATCCAAAGACGACGCCCGACGGCGCCCTGGCGCGCGGGATTTTCGCCGGCGCCGCGGCGCTGACCGCCTATGCGCTCACCTACCATTTCTTTATCTCTGACGGGATTTTCTACGCGCTGGCGGCTCTGTGCCTTATACGCCCCGTCATCGAAGCCTTCGACCCCGCGCCCCATTACCGCTGGGGCGATCCGGTTTCGCCCCCGCATTTCTTGTCGCGCCTGTTGCGTCCACGACCGCATCCGAAACCTCACACATTGCCTGCCGAATAAAGGGAGAGACCCCATGAACCGTTCCTTGAAGAAGACCCTGTTCGCTGCCGCCTCTGCGGGCGCCGCGCTGGCGCTGACGGGCGGCGCCGTCGCCTTTTGCGGATTCTATGTGGCGAAAGCCGACACCAAGCTTTTCAACAAGGCGTCGAAAGTCGCGATCATGCGCGACGGCGAGCGCACGGTCATCACCATGTCCAACGACTATCAGGGCGATCTTACGGAATTCGCCATGGTGATCCCGGTGCCGGTTGTGCTCGGGGAAGGCCAAATCCACGTCACCGACAACGCCATCATAGATCATCTCGACGCCTACACCGCGCCGCGTCTCGTCGAATATTTCGACGAGGATCCGTGCGACACGATCATCGTCACGGCGCAACGCATGTCGGCGCCCGCTGCCGCCGCCGAAGAGAGCGCCGTCCGCGACCGCAAAGACGGCTACGGCGTCACCATCGAAGCCGAATACACGGTCGGCGAATACGACATTCAGATCCTCTCCGCCGAACAGTCGGACGGGCTCGCCGCGTGGCTGAAAGACAACGGCTACAAGCTGCCCGACGGCGCAGAGGCGACGCTCGGCAGCTATATCAAGCAGAACACCAAATTCTTCGTCGCCAAGATCAATCTCGAGGAACAGGCGCAGACCGGGCTCAAATACCTCCGCCCCTTGCAGATCGCCTTCGAACATCCGCGATTCAGCCTGCCCATCCGCCTCGGCACGGTCAATGCAGACGGCAAGCAGGAATTGTTCGTTTTCGCCCTCACCCGCACCGGCCGCGTCGAGACCACGAATTACCGCACGGTGAAACTGCCCACCGGCCAGAACATCCCGCTGTTCGTCAAAGGCGAGTTCGGCGAGTTCTACAAATCCATGTTCCACGAGCAGGTGGAGAAGGAAAACGGCCGCGCCGTCTTTCTTGAATACGCCTGGGACATGAACTGGTGCGATCCTTGCGCCGCCGATCCCTTGTCGCAGGATGAACTGCGCGAGCTTGGAGTCTACTGGCTCGACGGCGGGACCGGCTCGGGCATTCTGCCCCGGCGCCCGGCGCCAGGCGGCGCGCAGGACGTCTTCGTGACGCGCCTTCACGTTTCCTATGACGCCGAACATTTTCCCGAAGATCTGATGTTCAAGGAAACCGGCGACCGTTCCAATTACCAAGGCCGTTATGTGCTGCGTCATCCGTATAAAGGCGATGCGACATGCGAGGCGGCGGACGCCTATCGCGCCGAACTGCCGAAACGTTTCGAGGCGGAGGCGCAGACGCTGGCCAGCCTCACCGGCTGGGACATCGACGATATCCGCGAGAAGATGGACGATGGCGGCCAGAGCTTCACCCCGCCGACACCGACGCCCTGGTGGAAGAAACTCTGGGGCGGCGAAGACAAGAAAGAAGGCTAAAGGGGCCTGCACCTGCACTGGAGATTGATAGCGGCGCGGTCTATCTTGCCGCCCCATGGCCAATCTCATCACGCTGGCGCGCATGGCGCTCGTTATTCCGTTCGTGTTCGCTTTTCTCGCAAATGCGCCCTGGAACATGACCGCCGCGCTTGTCATTTTCGTTATCGCCGCCCTCACCGACTTCGTTGACGGGCGCGTCGCCCGCGCGCGCGGCGAGACGTCGGCGCTCGGCGCCGCGCTCGATCCTATCGCCGACAAGCTTCTTATCGCCGCGGCGCTGATCCTGCTTGCGCGCAACGGTGTCATCGCCGGTTTCGGGGTTGTCGCCGTCATTATCATTATCCTGCGCGAAATTCTCGTGAGCGGTCTTCGCGAAGCGCTGGCGGCCGCGCAGAAAACTCTCGCCGTGACGCCGCTCGCCAAATGGAAAACAACGGCGCAATTGATCGCCGCCGGCCTGATGCTCGCCGCCGCGCCGACGGGGATCGCCGGGGAGGCGTTGCGTCCTGTGGCAAGTGCGGCCTTATGGCTCGCGGCGATACTGACCCTCTGGACCGGCGCCGAATACGCCCTGCGAGCCGCCGAGCTGTTGCGGGGCGAACGGGCATGAAAACGCCGAAGCAGAGCATCCCCGAGGACGCGGCGCATGTGCTCATCGTCGATGATGACGACCGCATCCGCAATCTGTTGAAGCGCTATTTGAGCGAAAACGGTTTCCGGACTTCAGTCGCCGGCAATGCGAAAGAGGCGCGCGCGCTCATGGCCTCAGTGGATTTCGACATTCTCGTGCTCGACGTGATGATGCCGGGCGAAAGCGGCTTCGAGCTGACAAAATCCGTGCGCGCCGCCTCCAACGTCCCGATCCTCTTGCTGACCGCGCGCGGGCTCGCCGAAGACCGCATCGAGGGACTTGAAACCGGCGCTGACGACTATCTCTCCAAACCGTTCGAGCCGCGCGAGCTGTTGCTGCGAATCAATTCGCTCTTACGCCGCGCGGCGCCCAAAGGCGCCGAGAAGCGCGAAGTGACATTCGGCGGCTGCACGTTCTCTTTAAGCCGCGGCGAGCTGCGCAAGAATGGCGAGCTTATCCGTCTTACCTCCGGTGAGGCGGCGCTGTTGAAAGCGCTGGCGCAAAAACCGCGCGAGGCGATCAGCCGCGAAGCGCTGGCCGAGCAGACCGCGCAAGGCATGGAGCGCTCCGTCGACGTGCAGGTGACGCGGCTCCGGAAGAAAATCGAGGAAGACCCGCGCGCGCCGATCTTTTTGCAAACCGTGCGCGGCGTCGGCTACGCGCTGATGACGGACTGACGGGACATGCTGCGCCGCTACCTTCCCAAAAGCCTTTACGCCCGGGTGACGCTGATCGTCGTCCTGCCGATCTTTCTGACGCAGGCGATGGTCACCTACATCTTCTTCGCGCGCCACTGGGATCTCGTCACCGCTAACATGTCGGAAAATGTCGCGGGCCAGATCGCCATGGTGACACGGCTTTACAATAAAGCGGAAACAGACGCAGCTCGCGAAGCCGTTATCGTCATGGCGCTGGAAGACCTGCATATGCGCGTGCGCTACGAACCTGAGGCGCCGATCCCCGACAACAATCTCCTCGCGCCGTTCAACGTTCATAACGCCACCCTGAAACGGCGCCTGCGTCACACGCTCCAGCAGCCTTACTGGCTCAACACCCAGAGCTGGCCAGACGATGTGGAGATCCGGGTCTATGAAGGCGACGGCGCGCTCGTCTTTTTTGTCGATCGCGACCGGGTTTTCGCCACCACGGGCCGCATTTTTCTCTTCTGGCTCATCGGCACGTCGATCCTGCTCGGTGTGGTCGCCATCATTTTTATGCGCAACCAGGTGCGCTCTATCCTCAATCTCGCGGATGCGGCCGCCGCTTTCGGCCGCGGGCGCGACGCGCCGAATTACCGGCCCTCCGGCGCGACGGAAGTCCGAAAAGCGGGTTACGCCTTCATCGCCATGCGCGAGCGCATCAAGCGCCATCTGGAACAGCGCACCGCCATGCTCGCCGGCATCAGCCACGATCTCAGAACGCCGCTGACCCGCATCAAGCTGGCCCTCGCCATGCAGCCGGACAGCGAGGATATCAACGATCTGCGCAAGGACGTTGCGGAGATGGAGCGGATGATCGGCGCCTATCTCGACTTCGCCCGCAATGAAGCCGCGGAAGAGGAGCCCGAAACGTTCCGTCTCGCCGAACTTCTAAATGAGATCGCCGGCGATGCGAGACGCGAAGGCCGCGAGATCGAGGTGAACGCGCCAGCAGGCGTTGCGATCGAAGCGCGCTACAGCGCCTTAAAGCGCGCCGTCAGCAATCTCGTCAGCAACGCTTTGCGCTACGCCGATCATGTCTGGCTCGGCGCCCGCCGGTCTGACCGGTATATCGAAATCACCGTTGACGACGACGGACCGGGCATCGACCCGGCGAAATACGAAGAAGTGTTCAAACCGTTCACCCGGCTCGATGAAGCGCGCAATTTGAGCGAGACCGGCGTCGGCATGGGCCTCACCATCGTGCGCGACGTGGCCCGCGCCCATGGCGGCGACGTGACGCTCGAGAAGTCGGACAAAGGCGGGCTCAGAGCGACCATGCGACTGCCGGTATAGTTTGCGGCTTCAGTCAGTGAGTTCGCCCGCGCGTTTCGCGGCGGCCTCAACTGCGGCCTTCACTAACTTGCGCATGGCGGCGTCGTCGCCATCGAAAACTTTCAGCGCCGCTTCCGTCGTGCCGCCGGGCGATGTCACCGCCTTGCGCATCTCCGCCGGGCTTCGCGCATCGGCCTCCATCATGGCGCCGGCGCCAGCGAGGGTCGCGCGGGCGAGCGCGGCCGCAGCGTCCTTATCAAGACCGAGAGCGGCGCCGGCGTCGGCAAGCGCTTCGGTCAGGAGGAAAAAATAGGCAGGACCCGAGCCAGAAACGGCGGTCACGAAATCGATTTCCTGTTCCGTCCGCACCCAGACGGTTTCGCCGGCCGCGCGCATCAGCGTTTCGATGACGGCACGGCCTTGGGCGTCGATAGCGTCCGGCGCATAAAGCCCCGATACGCCTTTGCCGATGGCCGCGGGCAAATTCGGCATCACGCGCGCGACGCGCGGCGCGCCGTTCAGCATTTTCACGATGCTAGCGACGCTCTTTCCCGCCATCACGGAAATGACGATGGATTCTTTGGCAATTGCTGCGTACTGCGGCAGCACATCGGCGGCGGCCTGGGGCTTCACCGCAAGGACCATCGCGTCGAATGGCCCCTCGCTCTTGTTAACGGCGACGCCTTTCTGGGCGCACAAGCCGGCCATCTCCGTCTTTATATTAGGATCGAAGACGGCGGAGCACGCCGGATCGATGGAACCGGCGGCAAGCCAGCCTTTCAACAAAGCGCCGCCCATGGCGCCGGCGCCGATGAGCGCAACGGAAGGTCTATCAGTCATGGCCTGGACCATAGGCGCCGCGCCGCAGGAGATAAAGCGCCTCGCGATTCCCGCCGCGCATCTTGCAGCCGCATGTTCATTGGCCTGCAGCGGAATGTGGCGCCATTTAACATTTTCTGCTCACTGCTTTCAAACTCCCGATTCCTTCGGCGCGCATTCGCCGCCGCGCGCGAACGCCGCCATCAATCCGGCGTTATCGCCATTTCACGACGCGTCCAAACGGATGCGTCCTTTCCAATCCGGAAGATCATAGCTCTGTCCCGAAGGTGGTGGATAACTATTCACCAACACTGGGAAATATTGAAGAATTCGCCGATGGGATGTGTTTTTCGCGTTATTGGGGTGGGCGCTTTGATCTATATAACATTGCATGTCGCCTGAAATGGACAAAGTCGGATTAGTCAGCAACGCCGTTGATGCGTCAATCGCGTCCTGGGAAGCCTTGAAAGCTAACCCCTACATAGAGGCCAGTCCCGAATTTATGAATTTTGCTCAAAGCCTTTTGAAGATGGTGGAAGACAAACAAATTTCGCAATCCGATGCAGCTTTCCCACTACTCTTATCAACAATAGCGGGGCTATCAACTTTGGAGGAAACCTCTGACCTCGAGAGGCTTCTAAAAGCAGCTACGAATGCCTATTCGGTCAGCGAGAAGATTGCGATAGGCAACCACGAAAGGAATTGCCTTAAATCTATCGTAGCACAAATGCTCTCGCGCAACTTCAACCGAGACTTGGCGGCGGCGTATCCAAGTGAAGCATTCGATCGCACGGCTCTCGGGCCGGAGGTTCTGCGTTTTTTAAACGCCTATGAACTTCGGCGGGGAAAACTATCTCGACTTTGATGCAGACCACTCCCAGAAGCAAACTTATAGCCTGCAATGCTTACGCATTCCCTTGCGTTTCAAAGAGCGACGCGCGCAGCGCTTCATCCGGGCTCTTGCCGCCCCAGATCAGGAAGTTGAACGCCGGATAGAACCGGTCCACGGCCTCGCTCGCCGCGCGGATCAGGGCTTCGCCCTGCACGCTGTCGAGGCCGCCTTCTTCGGTGAGCAGCGCGGCGTTGCGGTAGACGATGGAATGATCCTCCGCCCACAGATCGAAATGGCCGATCCACAGACGCTCGTTGATCATGACCACGAGACGGCTCGCCTCATCGAGACGGCCGACCGGCGCTTTGAGATCGAGCGGCGCCCCCATCTGCAGCGTCGCGAGCTCCGGCCGCCAGGTGAACCACAGCCCGATATCGCGCCAAACGCCGGGCAGCATCACATGAAGTTCATGCTCGCCGGCGCGCTCCATTTCGAACTCGAGGCCCGCCGCAGCGGCTTCCAGCGCCTTTAGCGGATTAACAGCCTGCTTCGGTTTGCGGATGAGTTCGATGGACATGGCGCCTCTTTTCTCGGCCTAATTCGCGAATTGCGCGACATTCTCTTGCCGCTTGCAACCCGCATGTCGCGTCGATTCGGGGCGCGTAGAAATGATTCGATTGCGCTGGTTTTCCTCAAACTCTTGGGGGAATTAACGATTCTCCAGCGCGTCGAGGCGCGCTTTCAACGATTCGTTTTCCTCGCGGGCGAGCCGCGCCATTTCCTTCACCGCCTCGAATTCGTCTCGGGTGACGACATCCATATCGGCGAGGAGGCTCTGCAAGCGGCTGCGCATCATGGTCTCCGCCTCGCGCCGGACGCCATCGGCTGCGCCCGCGGCTTCCGTCATCAGCTTGGCGATTTCGTCGAAAATGGCGCTCTGGGTCTGCATGGGAAACTCCTTTTGGGGAGGAATATAGGGGCTCGGTTCCGGCTTTTCAGCTTCAATCTTGCCGCATGCCTTCCAGGGAAAGGACGCCGGGGCGACAGGAGCGGCAAAGCGCGCTATTGAGACGCGCGACATCTCCCGAGACGCGTTTCAGGCCGGTTATGAGCGTTCCCTACCCTACGATCGATCCCGTTCTTTTCAAGATCGGCCCGTTTTCCCTGCGCTGGTATTCGCTGGCCTATATTGGCGGACTGGCCGCCGGCTGGTGGTATCTGACGCGGCTCATCAAGAAGACCGCGCTGTGGCCGCAATCCGGCCCGCCGGTGACGCGCCAGCAGCTTGACGACGTGATCTTCTGGGTCGCCATCGGCGTCATGGCCGGCGGGCGGCTCGGCTATCTCTTTTTTTACGAACCGAACCTCATCATCGCGCCCTGGGAGAAGCTTTTCGGCGTCGTCCCCTTCCCGCCGGCGCTGATGACCTGGAATGGCGGCATGTCGTTTCATGGCGGGCTCATCGGCGTGACGCTGGTGGGGATATGGTTTGCGCGGAAGCACAAGATCGGCATGCTGTCGCTTGGCGACATGTTCGCCTGCGCGACGCCTATCGGCTTGTTCTTCGGGCGCATCGCCAATTTCATCAATGGCGAGCTTTACGGACGCCCCTGGGATGGACCGTGGTCCATGGTGTTTCCGACGGACCCGGACCGGCTTCCCCGTCACCCGAGCCAACTTTACGAAGCCGCGCTTGAAGGCGTCGCGCTGTTCACCATTCTTTTCTTTGCAACGCGCAAATTCGGATTGCTGAAACGCCCCGGCGCGACCATGGGGCTGTTCCTGTTCGGTTACGGGATTTCGCGCATCATTGTCGAAAATTTCCGCGAGCCCGACGCGCATATGCCCGACTTCCCGCTCGGCCTCACCATGGGGATGATGCTTTCGGTTCCGATGCTGCTCCTCGGCGCGTGGCTGGTCTGGCGCACTTTCGCGCAGAAGCAAAAGGCGGCGGCATGAGCGGCGACATTCCGGAAACGACGCCGCTGGAAGAACGCCTGATCGACCTTATCAAACTGAAAGGGCCGATCACCATCGCCGACTACATGACCGATGCGCTGACGCATCCGCATGAAGGCTATTACATGCAAAGCTCGCCCATCGGGGCCGATGGCGACTTTACGACGGCGCCCGAGATCAGCCAGGTGTTCGGCGAACTGATCGGCCTCTGGCTGGTGGAAGCGTGGCAGGCCATGGGCTCGCCCGCAGCCTTTAATCTCATCGAGCTCGGGCCGGGCCGCGGCGTCCTGATGGCGGATATTCTGCGCGCGGCGCGGCTGCGGCCCGGTTTTGCAAAAGCGGCGCAGGTGTGGCTGCTCGAAACGTCAGGCCGCTTGCGCCTCGAACAGCAGAAACGATTGAAGCCTACGGAAGCGAAACCTTTATGGGCCGATGACTATGCCGACATCCCGCCGGCGCCGTCGCTGATCGTCGCCAACGAATTTTTCGACTGCCTGCCGATCCGCCAGTTCGAGCGCATCAAGTCCGGCTGGCGCGAAAGGCTCGTGGGGCTCGATGAAAAAACCGGGCGGCTGGGCTTCACGCTCGGCAAGACGCCGCCGCCGCCCGACTACGATCTCCCCTCCGTGGAAGAAAGCAAGGAAGGCGACATTTTCGAAATCTCCTTCGAGACGCGCAAATTCGCCGCCGAAATCTGCAAGACCCTGATCGAACAGGGCGGCCATGCGCTGATCATCGATTACGGGCATATGGAGCGCGGGCTTGGCGACACGCTGCAGGCGGTCAGGAATCACAAATACTGGCCGCCGCTCGCTTCGCCCGGCCGCGCCGACCTCACCGCCCATGTGGATTTCGAAAGCCTCGCCGACGCCGCGATTGACGCCGGCGCGGCGGCGCATGGGCCGGTGACGCAAGGACGGTTTCTCGACCGCCTCGGCCTCGCTTTGCGGGTCGAGGCCTTGTGCAAGGGGCAGACGCCGGAAAACGCCGATGCGATACGTTCGGGCGCCGCGCGCATCGCCTCGCCCGGCGCCATGGGCGAGATTTTCAAGGTGATGTGTCTTTCGGCGCCGAACCTGCCTGTTCCGGCGGGGTTTGAGAGCTGATGTCTTCTCCGCCCTATCTCGTCTCCCCGTTGCTCGATGCGGCAGGCGTCGCGCATGGATTTTTCTCCCGCGCGGGCGGCGTTTCCGAACCGCCTTACGCCAGCCTCAACACCGGCCCCGGCTCCGACGACCGGCCGGAAAACGTCGCCGAGAACCGCCGCCGCTGCGCGATTGCGCTGGGGGTCGCGCCAGACCGGCTGATGACCGCCTATCAGGTGCATTCACCGGATGTGCGCGTGGTCGACGGCCCCTGGAAGAACGGCCCGGAACAGGTGGACGCCATGGTGACGAAAACGCCGGGACTGGCGCTGGGCGCCCTCGCCGCCGACTGCATGCCTTTCCTCTTCGCCGAGCCCGAAGCAAGCATTGTCGCGGCCGCCCACGCAGGCTGGCGCGGCGCCCTTGCCGGGGTCCTCGAAAACACCGTCGCGGAAATCGTGAGGCTGGGCGGCAAGCGGGAAAAGATCGTCGCCGCCGTCGGCCCGTGTCTGCGCCAGTCGAACTTTGAAATCGGCCTCGACCTTCTCGAAACATTTACCGCCAAGCACCCTGAAGCAGAACGATTTTTCGCCCCCGGTCTCACATCCGACAAACGCCAGCTCGACCTTGTGGGATTCGGTCGCTGGCGCCTTGAAACCGCAGGCGTGACAGAGCTCGACGATATCGGCCTTTGCACCCTCGCCGAACCGGACCGATTCTTCAGCTATCGCGCCATGCGCCGCCGCGGCGAAGCCGATTATGGGCGCAATCTTTCGGCCATAGCCTTGAAAGCAAACTGAAAAGGAAATCCCCGCTCAAACGGGTTGCGCTGCAGTCAAGAAACCGTCATGAAGCCCGCGCTGTCACGGGAATTGCGAGGGGTCGCTCCATGAAACTGATCGCCGGGAACTCCAACCGCCGGTTAAGCGAAGCCATTGGGCGCAAGCTCTCCACCCCCCTCGCCGAAGCCGAAATCAAGACCTTCAAGGACGGCGAAGTCTTCGTCGAAATCCAGGAAAACGTTCGCGGCGAAGACGTCTTCGTCATTCAGTCCACAGCCTATCCGGCGAACGACAATCTGATGGAGCTCCTGATCACGACGGACGCGCTGTCGCGCGCTTCGGCGAGCCGCATCACCGCCGTCATCCCCTATTTTGGCTACGCCCGTCAGGACCGCAAAGCCGGTCCAAGAACGCCGATTTCGGCCAAGCTCGTCGCCAACCTCATCACCACGGCGGGCGCCGACCGGGTTCTCACCGTCGATCTCCATGCCGGCCAGATCCAGGGCTTTTTCGACATCCCCACGGACAATCTCTACGCCGTCAAGGAATTCGAGCGGCGCATCAAGGAGCTGCACAATGGCGATCTCGATCAGGTGACCGTCGTGTCGCCTGACGTCGGCGGCGTGGTGCGCGCCCGCGCGCTCGCCAAGCGCCTCAAGGACCGTCCCCTCGCCATCGTCGACAAGCGCCGCGAAGGGCCAGGACTTTCGGAAGTGATGAACATCATCGGCGAAGTCAAAGACCGCCATTGCATCATCTTTGACGACATCGTCGATTCAGGCGGCACGCTGTGCAACGCCGCGCAGGCGATTATGGATAAGGGCGCGAAGTCGGTCACCGCCTGCGTCACCCATGGCGTCCTGTCCGATCATGCGGAACGCCGCGTGATGGCCGCCGACGCGTTGACGCGGCTCATCATCACCGACTCCATCGAAGCCTTGAAGGATGTCGCCGAGTGCCCGAAGATCGAGCAGATCTCCATTGCGACGCTCCTCGCGGAAGCCATCCGCCGCATCGCCAACGAAGAGTCGGTGTCGAGCCTTTTCGACTGATGGGTTTCTAAAGATTTTCCTCGACCGGAACGCCGTCGCGCTTGTAAACGACGCCGCCTTTCATCACGAAATCGACGTGCTGTAGCAAGTTGATGTATTCGAGGACGTCGCCCTCGACCGCGATAATGTCCGCTTTCTTGCCCGCGGAGACCGTGCCGAGTTCGTCCTCGACGCCCATCATGACGGCCGGCCAGTAGACGGCGGCGCGGATCACATCCATCACCGGCACGCCCATGACGCGCACCAGGACGTCCATCTCATTCCAGGTGGACTGGCAGTGAAACTTCATGGGAATGCCGCTGTCAGTGCCGATCAGGAAGACGACGCCCGCTTCTCGCAATTGCTCGATCTTGCGCTTCAAGGTTGGTTTGCGCAGCGGCGTCAGGCGCGTATAGCCGAGCTGTCCCGGTTCGGCGATTGACTGTTCAATGTCGGCGATGGTGTCGGGCTTCAAGCCTCTCTTCCAGCACTCGCCGTCGAGCTTTTCCGGGTTCGCGACGGTGCGGTCGAAATTCCAGAGGCCTTCGACCGTCGGCGTCCAGTAAAGCGGCCCGCCCGCGATGCGGCCCGTCGCCGTGCGTTCGCGCAGGGCGGCGATAACATCGGCCGGATATTCCGGCGCCGTTGTCAGCCCCGTATGCTCGAAATTATCGACGCCGATCTCGAGCCCCACGCGGATTTCGTTAGGGCGATGTGAGTGCGCGACGACTTTCATGCCGCGCTTGTGGGCTTCATCGACAATCGCCGCGGCCACGCCCTTCGGCATTTTGTCCTGATCGATGAGCTTGACGATGTCCATGCCGGCCTCGTCGAGCGTCCGGACTTTCGCGCGCGCATCGCCGGCGCTCGTCACCGCCCAGCGATAGCCCTTTTCCCAGTCATCGACTTCCGCCTGAAGAAACGGCCCGGACATGAAGAGACGCGGCGCCGGGATCTCGCCGCGCGCGGCGCGTTCTTTCAAACTCTTTGAAGCTTCGAGCGGCGCGCCAAGATCGCGCGTCGAGGTGACGCCCGCGAGCAGCAGCTGCACCGCGCTCGCCGGCATGATCTCGTCGGCGAAGCGGTCGAAATAATTCGCCTGCCAATGCGGATAGTCGGCATGACCCGTAAGCTGCAAATGCGCATGCGCCTCCCACAGGCCCGGCAGTACGTCCATCCCTTCGGTTGAGATGACTTCGTATCCCGGCGGCACATCAAGCGTATCCACCGTGCCGACTTCGGTGATCGTGTCGCCGTCGATAAGGATGACGCTGTTCTGGATCGGCGCATGGCCGAAGCCGTCGATCAGCCGCCCGCCCACCAGCGCGGTCTTGTCCTGCGCTTCCGCGCCCGCCGTCAAAAGCCCGAATACCGCCGCGGCCGTAGCCGCCACTCGCCTCATGCGCCCCATGTAACGCCCCTCTCTTTACAAACGGGAGCCAGTTAACGGGACGCCGCGCCCGGACGCAAGCGGCGCCCAAAGATCGGCGGGGGATCAACGGGATCAGCCCGGATCGCAGCCGCCCGGCTCCCAGAGCTGGATCGGGTTGCCTTCCGGATCGAAAAGCTGCGCAAACTTGCCGTTGGGATATTCTTCCGGGTCTACCTCGACATCAATGCCGTTTGCGCGAAGCTGCTTCGCCATGGCCTCGAGATTTTTGACGCGGAAGTTAATCATCCACTGGTTCTTCATGTCGCCGAAATAAGTGGTGTCATGCTTGAACGGCGCGAAGACGGTGGTGCCCGCATTCGTCCGCCAGGCGGGCGTATCATAATCGCCCGGAACCACATTGATGCCGAGATTGTCTTCGTACCATTTCGCGAGTTTTTCGGTGTCCTTGGCGCGGAAGAAGAACCCGCCAATCCCGTCGACTTTTTCCATGGATCGCCTCCCTTTTGCGGAAAGCACATCATGGGCGGTTAAGACTGACAAGGCTGAAGGTCTTGAAAAGACTTGAATTCACCCTTCCGGGTGATCTCTTTAGAGAAAATCTCCTCCCCCGTTTACGGGGTTGATTGGGGCCCCAACCCCAATCAACGTGTCAGCAAAGCTGACGGAGGGGGTTACCCCCATCCCCCGCTTTGCGGGTACTTCCCCCGTGCGCAAACGCGCACAAATATAAGAATCGCGCCTTCGGCGCGGGGCGGGGGAAGAGGATTTCAGCCTTTACCCCGCGTCTTGGTCTTGCCGGGCTTGGCGTTCTTTTCGATCCAGTCGATGAGCTGGTCGGCGACGTCGATGCCGGTCGCCTTCTCCATGCCTTCGAGACCGGGGGAGGAATTCACCTCCATCACCACGGGCCCGTGATTGGAGCGCAGCATGTCGACGCCGCAAAAATTGAGGCCCATGGCTTTCGCCGCGCCCACCGCCGTCGCCCGCTCCTGCGGCGTGATCTTCACTTTCGACGCCGTGCCGCCGCGATGGATGTTGGAGCGGAAGTCGCCTTCCTTGCCTTTGCGCTTCATGGTGGCGACGACCTTGTCGCCGAGAACGATGCAGCGGATGTCCTCGCCGCCGGCCTCCTTGATGAATTCCTGAACGAGAATGTTGGTGTTGACGCCGCCAAAGGCCTGAATGATCGACTCGGCCGCCTTCTGGGTTTCGCCGAGAACGACGCCGATCCCTTGCGTGCCTTCGAGCAGTTTGATGATGACGGGGGCGCCGCCGATCATCTCGAGAATCTCATCGGCCTGGCTGGTGCGATGGGCGAAGACGGTCACCGGCAGGCCGATGCCTTTGCGCGCCAGCAATTGCAGCGACCGCAGCTTGTCGCGAGAGCGTGAAATGGCGACAGACTCGTTAACCGGATAAACGCCCATCATCTCAAGCTGACGCAGAACCGCCGTGCCGTAAAACGTCACCGATGCGCCGATGCGCGGGATCACCGCATCGTAAAGCGGCAATTCCTCGCCGCGGTAACGCACGGTCGGCCGGTGCGAGGTGATGTTGATGTAACAGCGCAAGTGATCGACCACGTCGATCTCGTGGCCGCGCGCTTCAGCCGCTTCGACAATGCGCTTGTGCGAATAGAGAGTCGCATTGCGGCACATGAGTGCGAGTTTCATAATGACAGTCCGTTATTCTTTTTCGTTAGAGCCCAGCAGGTAAGATGCGCCCGGGTCAATCAGGAACTTCCGCCTGAGGGCGTCGCGTCCGATCAGGAGGCGGAACCCCATGGCGTCGCGATTGGTCAGCGTCAAGTCGATTTTCCAGACCTTTCCGTTGAGGCGCAAACGCGTTTCGATCACATATCGTTCCTCTTCCTGTCCATTGGAGGAACGAATGACGCGCCGGTCGGCGATGGGCGCGCTGCAGAAGACTTCCGGTTTTTTCCGGCGCTGCACGGGATGCAGATAGAATTGCACATGATCGGCGCCGTTGATGACAGTTTCGCGAATGCGGAAGGCGTGGATGGCCGAAGATTTTGCGCCCGTATCGATCTTGGCGTTTATGCCTTTGACGTCGAAGTCCGGCAGGTCCGCCCGTTCGCGCCAGCCGATCAACGGTTTTTCTTTTTTCTTTTTGACGGTCTTCTTTTTCGCGGTCCCGGTCACGTCAGAGCACCCCGGCCTCGCGCCAGGCCGCGATCGCCCGGTCATCGACGCCGATTTCCGCAAGGATTTCCTCGGCGTGCTGGCCGGGTGACGGGACAGGCTTCGGATCGGCTGGCGCGGCGCCGTCAAAACGCGGCGCGGCGAGCGCCTGCAGAACGCCGTTTGCTTCTTTGAGGACGCCGCGCGCTTTCATATGCGGATGCGCCGCTGCCTCTGAGGGCGCCAGAACCGGCGCGAAACAGACATCGGTTCCTTCAAGCAGCTTTGTCCAGTCATCGCGCGACCTGGTTTTGAAAATCTCCGCGAAACGTTTTTTCAAGGCGGGCCATTTCGACCCGTCATATTGCGCGGCGAAATCCGCATCGGCGGAAAGATCGAGCTTCTCCAGAAGCTCCGCATAGAATTTCGGCTCCAGCGGCCCGATGGAAATCCAGCCCCCATCCGCACATTCATAGGCGCTGTAGAAATGCGCGCCGTCGAGCATGCTCCTTCCCCGCGCATCAGGCATGGCGCCGGCGGCGCGCACCGAATAAAGCAGGTTCATCATATGCGCCGACCCGTCGACGATGGCGGCGTCGACCACCGTCCCCTCGCCCGTCTCTCTTGCGCGCATGATACCCGCGAGAATGCCGATAGCGAGATAGAGCGCGCCGCCGCCCACATCGCCCACCAGCGTCGGCGGCGGAACAGGCGCTTCGCCTTCGCTCCCGGCATACCATGCCGCGCCCGAGAGGGAGGCGTAATTGATGTCGTGGCCCGCCGTGTGGGACAGCGGCCCTGTCTGGCCCCAGCCGGTTAATCGTCCGTAGACCAATTTTCTGTTGCGCGCCCGGGCCTCGTCGGGGCCGAGCCCCAGCCGCTCCATGACGCCAGGGCGAAGCCCCTCGATCAGCGCGTCGGAGCTAGCGATAATATCGAGGGCGATTTTCTTCGCGTCGTCGTTTTTGAGATCGAGCGCGATAGAGCGCTTGCCGCGTTTGTAGATCGCCGCTTTCCCTGCATCAGCGCCGCCCTTGCGTTCGATGAGAATGACGTCAGCGCCGAGATCGGCCAGCAGCATGCCGCAAAAGGGCCCTGGCCCGAGCCCCTCGAATTCGACAATCCTGACGCCTTGAAGCACTCTCGCCCCTCGATCTTTAGCCCCCGCGCCCAATCAGCGCGGCATTCCGCGTTAATAGGCCACGTTAATGGGGAAGATCGCCGGAGGAGGCAAGCGGCAAGCGCCGTCACTCGGCCGCGTGGATATGGTGGCGGCGCGCCGCCTGTTCATGGAGGCGCCCGCCGCAAAAGACGAAGCCCTCAACGCCCGGCACATAAAGCATGTTGGTGAGACGGCCCGAGAAAGCCACATACTCCCCGCCCTCGCCGGAGCGCATGCAGACATGGGGCAGCGCCATCCCCTCGCCCAGTTGCGACAGAGATTTCTCGCCCACGGCGCGGAACATGGGCATGTCGTCGGGATGCACCATCTCTTTGGTCCGGCGCCCGCGCAGCGCATAGGCCGGCACGCCGAACGCTTTTTCGGCCGAGGGACTCGCGTAAACGACGCGGCCCTCGGGCGAAAAGATCAGCGTCACGTCGAGAGAAGACTCAACAAGCGCGCGGAACCGCTGTTCCGCCGTATGCGCCGTATCGACCTTGCGCCTCAGCGCCGTGAGCAGTTTTTCGTTCTTCGTGTGCAGCAGGATCGACCGGTCGATCATGCGCTGCGTGACGAAAGCGAGATAACCGGTGGCGACGCCATAAAGAACGACCACGGCGGCGATGGCCCATCCGTTCGCGCTGGCGGTGTAGGCGTATGTCGCGGCCAGCGGCGCCAGCGCCGGAATGTTGAACGCAAGAACCGCGCGCCAGGATGAGCCGGCGGATACGATTGACGCCGCCGTCATGCCGGCGAGCACGAAAGGCAGGAAGGCGTGATCGATAACGCCATGCACCGCAAAGATCGGCGCCAGCGCGCCCCACGCCATGCCGTTCAGCGCCATGAAGAAAACATGCAGCTTCGCGAAATTGGAAAGATGCCGCGCACCGACGCCGCCCATGCGATAGCGCAGCCACAAGGCAGCACGGAAAGCCGCAATGGCGAGAATAACGCCTGCCCAAGAGAAAAGGATCTTATGCTCGACCGCGTTCCAGGCGACGGCGAGGGTGACGAGCGCATTAATTGAACTGGCGATGACGGCTGTCAGCGCGCCGCGAAACAGGAGCGCCGCCCGCTCGACCTTGATCTTGACCGCTTCAACCTGCGTCAGCCCTTTCAGGCGGGCCTTGCGGCTGGGAACTTTCGAAATGGCGGTCTGGAGCTCCGCAATCATTACGCTCTCCCTTGTTCCCCGCTGTGCCCCCATGAAATCACAATCGGCGCGCGGGTCAAAACAAAACTTGCGGTTGAAGTTTCTACGGTGATTTTCCCCAGAGGCGTGAAAAATCGCCCCGAGCGGAAGACGTTAACGCCCTGAGCGGCCTCATCGGGTGAAAAGCTAAGGAAACTAACCTTTCTGTTAGCCTGTCTCCGGGCGCGGCAATTGGCGTGCTTAGCCTTCACAAAAACCATTGGTTGCGCCGCAACAAGGGGGTACACAGCCCTCGCATCAGCCTTGGAATCGATAATGAGCAGCTTTCAGACTTCCGACGCCCTCAAGCGCATCAAGCCCTCCCCGACCCTCGCGGCGACCCAGATGGCCCGCGACCTCAAGGCGCAGGGCCGCGACATCATTTCCCTCGGCGCCGGCGAGCCGGATTTCGACACGCCGGATTTCGTCAAGGAAGCGGCGATCAAAGCGATCCGCGACGGCAAGACGAAATACACGAATGTCGACGGCATTCCCGAACTGAAAGAAGCGGTCGCGGCAAAGTTCAAGCGCGATAACGACCTGACTTACACAGTTGGCGAAATAAACGTCGCGCCGGGCGGCAAGGCCGTTCTTTACAACGCGCTGGTGGCGACGCTGAACCCCGGCGACGAAGTCATCATTCCGGCGCCTTACTGGGTCTCCTATCCGGACATGACCTATCTCGCCGGTGGCGAACCGGTGATCGTTCCGACGACGCAGGAAGACAGTTTCAAACTGAAGCCGGAAGATCTTGAAAAGGCGATCACGCCGAAAACCAAATGGTTCATCTTCAACTCGCCGTCGAACCCAACGGGCGCGGCCTATACGCGCGACGAGATCAAGGCGCTGACGGACGTGCTCGTCCGCCATCCCCATGTCTGGATCATGTCCGACGACATGTATGAGCATATCGTCTATGATGATTTCAAATTCTTCACCCCGGCGCAGGTCGAACCGTCGCTGTTCGACCGTACGCTGACGGTCAATGGCGCGTCGAAAGCCTACGCCATGACCGGCTGGCGCCTCGGTTATGCGGGCGGACCGCAACCGCTGATCAAGGCCATGGCGAAAGTCATGTCGCAATCGACATCGAATCCCTGCTCCATCACGCAATATGCCTGCGTTGCCGCGCTGAACGGCGACCAGTCCTTCCTGATCGAGCGCAACAACGCGTTCAAGCAACGCCGCGATCTGGTGGTCGACATGCTGAACGAGGCGGAGGGCCTCTCCTGCGCAAAACCCGAGGGCGCATTCTACGTCTACCCCTCCTGCGCGGGGACCATCGGCAAGACGACGCCGGGCGGCGTGAAAATCGCCACTGACGAGGACTTCACGACGCAGCTGCTGCAGGCTGAGGGCGTCTCGGCGGTGTTCGGGGCCGCCTTCGGCCTCGCCC
The DNA here is from genome assembly GCF_965267305.1 of Hyphococcus sp. Classification (GTDB taxonomy): domain Bacteria; phylum Pseudomonadota; class Alphaproteobacteria; order Caulobacterales; family Parvularculaceae; genus Hyphococcus. The sequence continues at coordinate 1,158,129 of NZ_OZ253945.1, forward strand.
CGTTCTTCCGCGTCTCCTACGCCGCCTCCATCGACGACATGCGCGACGCCTGCACCCGGATCCAGCGTTTCTGCGCCTCTCTAAAATAATATAGAGGCGCGTGCGCGTCATACATTCGATCAGGGCGCCCCGGCCGTTTTTTAGTGTAGGCTGGGGCCGATAGTTCCATCGATAATATCGAACAATCGTTTTGAGATTATCAATTTGATTGTTTTCGTTGGCGTTCCTATGTCTTGGTCACCATAGGAATAGATAAAGGAGAGAACCCAGATGAAAGTCGATATTGGCATTGAAGAAAACGCCCGCAACGCTGTCGCTGACGCGCTCAACGCGACGCTTGCCGACACCTATTCGCTTTATATGAAAACCCACGCCTATCACTGGAACGTCACGGGCCCGCAATTCCAGACCCTGCATGTGATGTTCGAGGAGCAGTACCGCGAGATGTGGGCGGCGCTAGACGAGATCGCCGAACGGGTGCGCGCCCTTGGCGTTTTCGCGCCGACGAGCGGCAAACAGTTCGCCGAGCTTTCCGGCATCGACAATGCGGACTCGAAACCGCCGCGCGCCGAAGAGATGATTAAGCGCCTGCTCTCCGATCATGAAACCCTGATCAAACGCGCCCGCAAGGGGCTCGAAACCGCCGAAGAAGCAGGCGACGCGGCGAGCGCCGATCTTCTCACCGTGCGCATCCAGACCCATGAAAAAACCGCATGGATGCTGCGTTCGCTCACTCAGTAAGGCTACGGAACGAAATTGACGCAGTAATGTTTGCGCAATAAGCGGCAATTATGGGTTTCTCTTGTCGCTGGCCGGTCCTTGTTGGGCCGGCCTTTTTATATTGGAATGATGGTGCCCCCAGTCCGACTCGAACGAACGACCTACTGATTACAAATCAGTTGCTCTACCAGCTGAGCTATAGGGGCATTGGCCGCACCGATAACGGATTGGAGACGATCTGACTAGAGCCGTTTCGCTTTTTTGCCTTGAGCCAAAACGGCTCTGGATTCTTGTTTGGTCGCGTTTTCGACTGAAAACCGGTTTCCACTTTTCCTGAAAACGCTTCAGGGGGTATAGAGACCCCGTCAATTTTCGGGAATCGCTCATGTATCGCTCTTTCGTCCTTGCCGCCGCCTTTCTCCTCGCCGCCTGCGGGGGCGAGAGCGACAGTTCCGGCGCCGCGCCCGCTGCCCCCGGTCCATCGGCCGCGGCCAGCGAAGCCCCGGCGACCCCGGAGGAGCGCGGCCGCCGCTACTTCAACGAATGCGCCGTCTGCCACACGGTGAAACAGGGAGACGCCCATCGCGTCGGCCCCAACCTTTTCGGCATTGTCGGCCATGAGGCGGGAAAGCAGGACGGGTTCGCCTATTCTAAGGCGCTGGCGGAAGCGAACATCGTCTGGACCGAGGAAAATCTCGGCGCCTTTATTGAAAACCCGCAAGCCTTTTTGCGCGGCAACCGCATGGCCTATGCCGGCCAGCGCGATGCGCAGAAACGCGCCGACCTCATCGCCTATCTGAAGACGCTGAAGTAACGCCTAGACATCAAACCCTGGATTCATTCTGTTCAGCCTGCGGAGCAATCCGGGCCAGGCGAGATTGTCGCCGAGGCCGGGGACGAAAGCGGGCGAGCCCTGCTGCATCACCTTGGCGCTCATTTCCGGGCTTTCCTCGCGCGGGGGTTTCGTGTCCGATTGCGCAAGGATTTGCGCCTTGCAGGCCTGTTCCAGAAAATAGAGGCGCAGGAACGCCGTCGCGCAATTGGCGCCGACGGTCAGCGTGCCGTGATTTCGCAGGATCATGAAATGATGCGCCCCGAGATCGGCGACGAGGCGCTCGCGTTCTTCAAGGTCCGTCGCGATGCCTTCATAGTCGTGATAGGCGAGATCGTCATGCACCACCATGGCGAACTGCGTCAGACGCTTGAGCCCGTCCTGCTGCGCCGACACGGCGACGCCATAGGGGCTGTGCACATGAAGAACCGCATGGGCGTCGTCGCGCGCCATGTGAACGGCCGAGTGAATGGTGAAGCCCGCCGGGTTTGAGAAATAAGGGGTGTCGCCGACAACTTGGCCGTCGACATCGACCTTGATCAGCGCCGAGGCCGTCATTTCGTCGAAGAAAACGCCGTAAGGATTGATGAGGAACCGCGCCTTGCCGCCTTCATCGGGGCAGCGCACGGAAAAATGCGTGAAGATCATGTCGGTCATGCCGTAGATCGACGCCAGACGGTAGGTCGCCGCAAGATCGCAGCGCAAGCGCCACTCCTCGTCGCTCACCTTGCCCTTGAGAGACGGCAGGCTGAGCGGGTCCGGGATATTGAAACCGGGCTCCTTGTCGATGCCTTTGACCACTTTCATCTGCGCCGTCATGACCGTTCCTCCTCGGCTTTCTTCTGAGGTCAAGTTTAGAAGAATACGCCGCCCGGCGCCATGATTGAGATCAGTTAATGTCCCTGGCAAGCCGGAAGCCCGAATATTGCCAGCGCGCGTCGGGCGGGAAGAAATTACGGTAACTGACGCGCAGATGCCCCTCGGGACTGGCGCACGAGCCGCCCCGGAGCACCATCTGGCCGGACATGAACTTGCCGTTGTATTCTCCGACCGCGCCTTCCACGGCCTTGAAGCCCGGATAGGGCAGATAGGCGCTGTGGGTCCATTCCCAGACATCGCCGAAAAGCTGCAGGAGCTCGTCGCCTTGCGGCTGCGGCGCCGCCGCCGGCGGGCGCAGGACCCCGCCTTTCATGAAGCGGCCTTCGGTCGGGAACAGCGACGCCGCCGCCTCCCATTCGACTTCCGTCGGCAGGCGCCCGCCCGCCCAGCTCGCATAGGCCGCCGCCTCGAAATGGCTCACATGCGAAACCGGGGCATGCAGATCAATGTCCCGCTCGCCGAAGAGAGAATATTGCAGCCAGCGCCCCTCCTCCTTGCGCCAGTAAAGCGGCGCGTCCCAGCCTTCCGCCTGCACCGCGTCCCAACCGTCGGAGAGCCAGTGATCGGGGGTTTCATAGCCGCCGTCTTCAATAAAGGCGATAAACTCTGCATTGGTCACCGGCCGGTTCGCAAGTTCGAATGGATGAAGATAGATCTTGTGGCGCGGGCCTTCATTGTCGAACGCAAAACCGACGCCGTCCCAGCCGATGTCGCAGAGGCCGCCTTCCATCCGCCGCCAGCGCATCGCCGGCGCCGCCTTGCGCTCAGCATCGGCGGGAAGTTCGTAAACGACCGGCTTGGTCGGATTGAACGACATGGCGTGCTGCAGATCGGTGACCAGCAATTCCTGATGCTGTTCTTCATGAGCGAAACCGAGGGCGAGCAGCGGCGCGATCGCAGCGAGCGTTTCTTCGCCGGCCTTTTCGATGAACGCCGTCAACGCCTCGTTCACATGCGCGCGATAAGCGTAGACCATCTCGAGCGACGGGCGCGAGACAAGCCCGCGGATGTCACGGGGATGCCGGTCGCCGACGCCGTTATAGTAGGAGTTGAAGAGATAGCAGAAATCGGGGTGAAACGGCTCATAATCCGGCGCATGGGGCGTCAGGATGAAGGTCTCGAAAAACCAGCTCGTATGGGCGAGGTTCCATTTGACCGGGCTTGCCGCCTCCATGGACTGCAAGAGGCAATCCTCCGGAGACAGGGGCGCCGCGAGCGCCTCGCTGTCCGCCCTGACGCGGCGGAATCTTTCGACTATAGTGGCGCGGTCGAGATCGGCGGGAAAATCTAAAGGCATCGGCTTCCATGACGTTAAATAAAGATCAGGCGGCAGATCGCATCATAAACCGAAAGCCCCCGGGTAATGCAAACCAGGGTGATGCAAATTCGCCTTCAGACGCGCCTGCCGCCGCAAAGCTGAAAATGGGCTTTTTGGGGCATGACCGTCCGACTGCGCAGGAAACACTTCAAGAGCTGAAAGATCGCTACGGCAATCACACGGTCGAAGAGTGTGATGTTATCGTGCCCGTAGGCGGCGACGGCTTCATGCTCGACGTCCTGCGTGCGCATGCCCATCTCGGCAAGCCGTTCTACGGCGTCAATCGCGGCACGGTGGGCTTCATGATGAACGACGCGCGACTGGACGAACTGCCGGAGCGGATCGCCGACGCCGAACCGGCGGTCATTCATCCGCTGGAGATGACCGCGACCACCATGAATGGCGACAAGGTCAAGGCGACGGCGATCAACGAGATTTCGCTCTTCCGCGAAACCCGCCAGTCGGCGCGCATCCGCATCTCCGTCAACGGCAAGGTGCGTATGGAAAGCCTCACCTGCGACGGCGTGCTTCTCGCGACGCCCGCGGGCTCCACCGCCTACAACCTCTCCGCGCACGGGCCGATTCTTCCGATCTCCGCGCAGATGCTGGCCCTGACGCCGATCAGCGCGTTCCGGCCGCGGCGCTGGCGCGGCGCGCTCCTGCCCAGGGACGCGGTCGTCGTGTTCGAGACTTTGGAGAGCGACAAGCGCCCCGTCTCCGCCGTCGCCGACAATCAGGAAGTCCGCGACGTCATCCGGGTGGAGGCACAGGAGAATCGCAATATCGCCATGACATTACTGTTCGACCGCGGCCAGTCGCTGGAGGAGCGTGTCCTCCGCGAGCAATTCGACTATTAAGGTTTTTCCAGACCCCTTAATGAGCGGTTTACCTTAAGCCCTGAATCGACGCAGGGTGCGCGGGAATGCTTCGGTTTCCTGTTCAGCGAGAATTAACCCGCGCCACCGAACATGGATGGATTGTTAACCGGGGCGGCGGCCATGTGGCCGGCGGAAGGGCTAAGGGATGGGCGCTCAGGCAGTTCGGCTTTCCAATGTCGACATCGACAACGCCTTAAAGAACAAGGACTTTGAAGTCCTTTTTCAACCGGTGTTCGATCTCGGCAATGGCGCCCTCGCCAGGGTCGAAACCTTCGTCCGCTGGCGCCATCCGAAGCTCGGCATGCTGCCGCCGGGCGCATTCATTTCGTTTTTCGAATCGCAAGGCCGGATGAGCGAACTCACCCGCTATGTGCTGGCGAGCGCGCTCAAATCCTACATGGACTGGCGCGGTCCCTGGCCGCCGGGCCTGTCGGTCAATCTCGCCCTCTCCGATCTGAGCGACGACGCCTTCACCTCGCATTTCACCAAGCTTTTGCGCGATCACGATTTTCCCGCCGATCTCGTGACGCTCGAATGCCCCATGCCGCCCGTGGACATGCCGCTGGAGACGGCGCAGGCCCACTTCCAGCGTCTCGGCGAAACCGGCGCCCGCCTCGCCATCGAGGTCCGGGGCCGGGCGAATGAGCTGTTGCGCTCGCTCGACCCGTTTCCGTTCGACGAAATCAAGACCGGCGGTTCGGCGATCCTCAGATTTGCGCGCACCGTGCGCGGCCCCGGTCTTTCCGCCATCGCCGATCTTCTCGATGTGGCGAACAACGCCAATGCCGCCATCACCGCCGTCGGGGTCGAGGATCAGGCTTCCCTCGCCGCGCTGCGCGGGCTCGGCTTCACCGCGGCGCAAGGCAATCATCTCGGCAAGGTCGGCGCGCTCAAGGATTTCCGTCCGCATCGCATCAACGAAGTGCGCGAACTGCTCAATCTCGAACCGTTAAGTCAGGAAAACATCACCGCGCTCTTCCGCACCGAAGCGCCCGCCGCGCAAGCCGCAAAACCCGCGCCCGGCGCAAAACGCAAGGACGCCGGCAAGACCGAAGACGCGATGCTCGACCGCCTGAACGAACGTGTCGCGCAATATGGCGATGCGCCGTCTGAACAAGGTGAAACCGAAGACGCCGCAGCCAGGGCTGAAGCTGCGGAAGACGAAAAGAAAGCCAAGGCGCGCGAAAAGGCGAAAGCGCTCGCTATGGCGAAACGCGCCAAGACCCGCGCCGCCCGCAAGAGCGCGGCCATCGAACGCGCGAAAGCAAAAGCCGCGACGCGGCCCGAGGAGATTACAGACATTCCCGCCGGCGCCGCGAGCGTTGCGGCAAGCCATGCGCCGCGCGACATGCAGGAGCGCCTGAGCCGCGCCTTCACGGCGGAAGACAAGTCCGAGATGTCATCTCCGCAACTGACGCCCGACATGGCCGCGAGAACGCCGCCGCCCGCCCAGACGCCAGCACCGGCGCCCGCCGCTGCAGAAACCGGGACGCCAGTCATGATCTCTCCTGAGGAACTGGCGCCGCAGCAGGCGAAAGCCGCGCCAATGGAAAAGCCAGTGAACAAACCCTCAACCATTGAACGCGCGATGATGCAGCAAGGGGGGATGCAGCAAGCGGGGATGCAGCAGGCGGCAGCTCAGAACAGCGCCGCCAGCGCTTCGTCTGCGCCGGTAAAGCTCGCGGTCGGCGCTCACCGCGCCTATTTCCAGCCGGGCATTCGCGTTGGCGCGCCTGCGCTCTATGGCGAGCCGGAAACGCCGGTGAAGCCGAGCGGCCTCAAATTGCCGAAGCGTGAAGCACCCTCTGCGCCAAGGCCTGCGGCGCCAAGACAAGAAGCGCCGCAATCGCAGCCCCCAATTTCTGAAACCGCCGCTGAAACTGCGCGCGAAGCGGCGCCGCACCTCAAAGCGCAGCCGGCGATCGAGAAGCCGATCTTCGCCGATCCGCCCCGCAAGCCTTTGCTCGGCGATCTACATGCGGAGACATCAGCGGCCGCAAAACAGGTTCGCCGCCGCAAGCCTTTCCTGAAGCGGACGGTTGTTCCGATGTCCGGACATTTCTGGCCGAAAAGCTGGCGGCGCGCCTGGAAGCGCCGCGCCGCAGCGCGCGCAGCGGATCGCCAGGCTGCGGAATAATAAAAATTCGCTCTAGGCGCCTTTGGCCCAGATCCCGTGAAACCCGGCCGGAACGCGTTGCGGCAGCTTTATGCGCGCGACCGGCGGCGCTGAAAAATCGCGCGCATTGATAACATGCGCTTCTGAGTTCCCACCCATGTCGGCGGTAAACGTGACGAGCCAGCCGTCGTCTTCTTCGGTTGCGCCGCTGCGTGATGCGAAAGCGGGCTCCGATCCGTAAACGCCCTCCGGAAAATCGTGGCGTTCGCACTTTCCCGTCTGCAGATCGTATTTCAGCAGCGCCGAAAAACGCTGCTCGATGCAATCGTCGAAAACGACGTGATAGGAATAGCGCGTCCTGCGCCCCGCATAGTCGTTGTTGACCACGGGAAATTCCGAGAGCGCGTCGTCGATCTGTTCCTCGCGCCCGGCGCCGGTCTTCATGTTCATGCGCCAGAGAAAAGGCTGCGCGCGCAGGGCCAGCACGTCGGCCATCGCCGCATAGGGTCCGTATGCCGGATCGGGCTTCAAGCCGTTCGGGACCATCTTGCAGGCGGCCATGACGACCTCGTCGCCCTCCTCCCAGCTATTGATGACGTGATAGATGTAGGAGGTCGGGAACTCGAACCATTTCACGTCTCCGCCTTTGCGCGGCACGACGCCGAAGCGCGTCGGCTGATCCGCCACATGGATCTGCCATAGGCGGTTGCGGATCGCGGCTTCGGAAAAGATCACCGGAAGATCGTGAAGGATGACGTAGTTCTGCGTCATGCCCATGTCGTGGGGAAGACGCGGCCCGGGAAGATCGATCTCCTGAAACTGCGTCAGCGCGCCGTCGCGCGACACCGTTCCCGTCCACATTTTCGGCTCGTAAAGCGCATAGTCGAAAAAGACGAGTTCGCCGGTTTTGGGATCGGTCTTTGAGTGCGCCGAAATATTGCGCGGCAGTTTCCCGCCGAAATTTTCTGCGCCAATGGTTTCGAGCGTTTCCATGTCAACCGCGACAGGCTGCCCCGAGATGTACCACAGCGCCAGCAGCTTTCCGTTGTGGACGACAAGATCGGTGTTCGCCGTGTCGCGGTAATTGACTTTGCGCCCCGGCGCGTCGCGCGACGGTTCGAAAATGCCCGCAAGCGCAGACGACCCGTTGCGTTTCAAATCTTCAGTCCGGACGTAACGGTTGCGGTAACGCGCCTTGCCGTTCTCAAACCAGATCCCGTGGATCATGCCGTCGCCGTCGAACCAGTGATGCATGCCCTTTGGCGGTTTGGCGGGGTTCGGCCCGTTGCGGAAATAGGCGCCGTGAAGCTCGCGCGGAATCTCGCCGATGACCGGCAAATTGTCGGCGGAGACTTCCTCCCTCACCGGCGCATAAAGACCGCGGAGATAGGGGTTGAAGGCATTGATGTTCTCAACGTCTGACATGGGCGTTTCCCTGCTTTTGGCGCAGGCTATCAAACGCGGAGGAGATGTGAAATGATCCAGCACACAAGACAGGCCGCCAGCGTGGAAGGGAGAGTCCATGGTGCGAGTTCTGATCGCCGCGATCATTGTCGTCGCTGCAAGTGCGGATGGCGCGGCGGGGAAAGACTACGACATCGCCATCAATAATGGCCGCGTCATCGACCCGGAAACCGGTCTTGACGATATCCGCCATGTCGGCGTCAAAGACGGCGCTATTGCGACGATATCGAAGCGCCCGCTCGCCGGCGCGCAAACGATTGACGCGCAAGGCCTTGTCGTCGCGCCGGGCTTCATCGACCGCAACACCTATGTGCTGGGCCCCGAACTCTTCCGCCTTCGCGCAGCAGACGGTGTAACGACGACGTTCAACTTTGAAGAAGGCGCCAACGACGTCCCCGCCGCTTACGACGCGCTCAAGGATCAGGCGCTGATCAATTTCGGCTTCTCGTCCTCATGGGCCGGCGCGAGACTGGCGACGCTCAGCAAAACGCCTCCCGCGATGAACAAGGGGATCGCCGAGCTCGGCGATATCGGTCCCGATGAAATGGCGGCCATCGCCAAGTCATCGGTGACAGACGAACAACTGGCGGCGATCATCGCCATCGTCGAGCAGGGCCTGAAGGACGGCGCGCCCGCGGTCGGCATGGGCGTCGAATACATGCCGGGCGCGACGATGACGGAGGTTTTGGAGGTTTTCAAACTCGCCGCAAAATACAACCGGTCTGTTCAGATCCATCTTCGCGACTGGGATCGGACGAGCGACTACGCCTATATTTATGAGCCCATCGCAGGCGCGCTTCTGTCCGGCGCCGCGATCCATATCAGCCATCTTAATTCGTCAGCCGCCAATTACGTGGAACGCAATCTTGATCAGCTCGATATTGCGCGACAAGCGGGCGTGGCAGTCACAACGGAGTGTTATCCGTATACGGCGGGCATGAACGATATCCGCGCCGAAATGTGGGCGGATTGGCGTGAATGGCCCGAAGAGAGATTTCACAATTACCAATGGTCGCAAACCGGCGAACGGCTGACGAAAGACAACTTCGCCGAGTACCGTGAAAAAGGCGGCCTGGTCATCATTCACTGGATGAAAGAGGAATGGATCGACGCCTGCGTCGCCCATCCGGAAACCCAAATCGCGTCCGATGGCGGCTGGGATCCGAATGGCGGCCACCCGCGCGACGCCGGCACGAATACGAGCGTGCTTGGCCGCTTCGTTCGCGAGAAAGGTCTTTTGTCGTTGCCGGCGGCGATCCGGAAGATGTCTTACCTGCCGGCGACATCGCTCGAAGCGGCGGCGCCGCAAATGGCGCGCAAGGGCCGTCTGCAAAAAGGCATGGACGCCGATATCGTTATCTTCAACGCCGGCACGGTCAGCGACCGCGCCACCTATGCGGAGCCTCAACTGGCGCCGGAGGGCATAGACTATGTGATCGTCAACGGCGTCGTCATCAAAACGCCCGACGGGTTCGTCGACGGCGCGGCCCCTGGAGAGCCCATCCGCCTGCCCCCCGCCGAATGAAGATGTCGCGCGTCCCGTTTCAGGCCTTGCATTGGCGCTCAAAATCAACCAGAGAACATTTAAAGAACATCTGAGCTTGCCGGAGGCGCGTTGGCCAAACATTCCGACACTTATGTCTGCCAGTCCTGCGGCGCGGTCTATGGAAAATGGGCCGGGCGCTGCGAGGCGTGCGGGGAATGGAACACCATCCAGCAGGAAACGTCGGAGGCCGGACCGCCGGGAAGCCTTGCAGGCTCAGGCGGCGCAAAAACCAAAGGCAAAAAGATCGAGTTCACCAGCCTGACCGGCTCTACGGAAGAAGCGCCCCGGCTCCTTACCGGCAACAATGAATTCGACCGCGCCTGCGGCGGCGGGCTTGTGCCCGGTTCGGCGCTGCTCATCGGCGGCGATCCCGGCGTCGGCAAATCGACCTTGCTGTTGCAAATCGCGTCGGGCCTCGCCAAAGGCGGCGCGTCGGTCGCCTATATCTCCGGCGAGGAAGCGACGGCGCAGATCCGATTGCGGGCGCGGCGTCTCGGCGTCGAGAAGGCGCCGGTGCATCTCGCATCGGGCACATCGCTTCGCGACATCCTCGCGACGCTGAAAGCGGAAAAGCCCGACGCCGTCATCATCGATTCCATCCAGACCTTGTGGTCCGACGCGCTGCCCGCTGCCCCCGGCACGGTGACGCAGGTGCGCTCCTGCGCCCAGGAACTAGTCCGCTTCGCGAAATCATCCGGCGCTATTCTTCTGCTCGTCGGTCACGTCACCAAGGACGGACAGATCGCCGGCCCGCGCGTTGTCGAACATATGGTCGACGCGGTGATGTATTTCGAAAGCGAGCAGGGCCGCGATTTCCGCATCCTGCGCGCCGTCAAAAACCGTTTCGGCGCGGCCCACGAAATCGGCGTCTTCGAGATGGCGGGCGACGGCCTGCGCGAAGTCGCGAACCCGTCCGAACTCTTCCTCACCGGCGGCGATGCGGCGGTGTCCGGCGCCGCCGTCTTCGCCGGGATCGAGGGGACGCGGCCGGTGCTGGTTGAAATCCAGGCGCTCGTGTCGCCCTCCTCCCTCGCATCGCCGCGCCGCGCCGTGGTGGGCTGGGACTCCGCGAGGCTCTCCATGCTGCTCGCTGTCCTCGATGCGCGCGCAGGCCTCGATTTCGGCCGCCATGACGTCTTTTTGAATGTCGCCGGGGGTCTCCGCATCGCCGAACCCGCCGCCGATCTCGCCGCCGCCGCGGCGCTCTGCTCCTCGCTTTTCGATTCGCCTTTGCCCCGGGACCGGGTTGTCTTCGGCGAAGTCGCCCTTTCCGGGGCCGTAAGGCCCGTCAACCAGACCGAGGCCCGCCTTAAAGAAGCCAAAAAGCTGGGCTTTTCAGGCGCCCTCGCCCCGGCCGGGGCCCAAAGCGGGACACTCAAGGTCGTGGAGGCGGAAACGCTCGCCGATTTGGCGCGCTGGGCGCGCAATCCGTAAGCATCAGCGGTTGAGAAAAATCCCCATCGCCGCTATGGAGTTGGCCGGGGACAGGAAGCGACTCGCCCTATGAAAACGAGCACTCGTTTCGGGGCGGCGATAGGCGGGTTCAGTAATGTTTGATCTCCTGGTTTTAGCGGTCGTCGGCATCTCCACCGCCTTCGCCGTCTTGCGCGGGGGCCTGCGCGAATTATCGACCCTTCTAGCCCTTGCCGTCGCCGGGGGCGTCACCCTCCTCCTGATCGAGCCGGCCCTCGCCGTCACCGGACAGGCGGGCAGCTTTTTCGGCACCGCCATCATCGCCGCCATTCTGATCGCCATCTTCTTTCTGGCGGCGCATATCGGTTTTCACATCGGTCTCAAGCGGATCCCGCTGGAAGGCCGCGCCAAAACCATCGACCGAATCGGCGGCGGCGTATTCGGCTTTTTCCGCGGCCTTGTGCTCATCGGGCTCGGCTATCTTGGTTATTCCTACTATCTCGACGAAGCGAAACAGCCCGAAGAGGTGAAATCGGCCGTGACACGGCCCATCGCCGCCGGTATGGCGCACTGGTTCGAAAGCTTCACGCCCGAGACCGCAGACCTTGACGCGCCGGTGAAGCCTGCCCAAATCGAGCCCGAGGAAGACGCGGCGGTCTCCGGCTATGAGCGCAGCGACCGCAACAGCCTCAACGAGATCGTCACCACGGTGACCACGACCGACCCGGCCATCGCAGACTCCGCGCCCGGCGCCGAAACTGCAGAAGATGTCGAAGAACAAGACGACCCCATCGCCGACATCCTGAACGAGGACAATCCGGAATGACCACGCCATTTGAGGACACGGGCGACGCTTCCCTGACTTTTGCCGACCGCGCCGCCAGCTTCCTCAGAACCGACGGCGCGGCGCGGAAAGCGGACCAACAAGAGCTTGAAGCGCTTGTCGGCAAACCGAAGCTCGTCGAGGAATGCGGCGTTTTCGGCATTATCGGCACGTCGGACGCCGCGGCGCTCACCGCCCTCGGTCTTCACGCGCTCCAGCACCGCGGACAGGAAGCGGCGGGGATCGCCAGCTTCGACGGCAAGCATTTTCACAATGAACGCTTCATGGGCCTCGTCTCGGATAATTTCTCCGACGCGCAGACGCTGCATTCCCTCGCAGGCGACGCCGCCATCGGCCATACGCGCTATTCGACGCAAGGCGAGACCGTGCTGCGCAACGTACAGCCGCTTTACGCCGATCTCGACCAGACTGGCATCGCCATCGCCCATAACGGCAATCTGACCAATTCGAAAACCCTGCGCGCCGACCTCGTCCGGCGCGGCTGCATTTTCCAGTCGACCTCGGATTCCGAAATTTTCCTGCAACTGACGGCGCGCTCGCAATATCTCTCCGTCGTCGACAAGCTGATCGAGTCCCTGAAACAGGTCGAAGGCGCCTATGCGCTGACCGTGCTGACGCCGGAAGGCCTGATCGGCGCGCGCGATCCGGTGGGCATCCGTCCGCTCATTCTCGGCGATCTTAAAGGCTGCCCCATCCTCGCCTCGGAAACCTGCGCCCTCGACATGATCGGCGCGAAATTCGTGCGCGACATCAATCCCGGGGAAGTCGTCATCTGCCGCGCCAACGGCAAGATCGAAAGCCGTCAGGTGTTTCCGAAAAAAGATCACGCGCGGCCCTGCATTTTCGAGCTCATTTACTTCGCGCGGCCTAACTCCGTCGTCGACGGACAGAGCGTTTATGAATTGAGGAAGCGCCTTGGCGAACGCCTCGCCAAGGAAGCGCCTTGCGAGGCCGACATGGTCTCGCCGATCCCGGACTCAGGCGTTCCCGCCGCCATCGGCTATGCGCAGAAAACCGGACTTCCCTACGAGATGGCGCTGATCCGCAGCCATCATATCGGCCGCACTTTCATCGAACCGGAACAAAAAATCCGCGAGGCGGGCGTCGCGCGCAAGCACTCGCCGAATCGCGCCCTCATTGAGGGCAAGCGCGTCGTCCTTATCGACGACTCCATCGTGCGCGGCACCACCTCGCGCAAGATCGCGCAGATGCTGCGTTACGCGGGCGCGAAAGAAGTGCATATGCGCATCGCCTGTCCGCCGATCGTGCATCCGGATTTTTACGGCATCAATACGCCGTCCTATGAAGAACTGATTTCCGTCGGCCGCACGGTCGAAGAAGTGCGCGCCATGCTCGGCGTCGACAGCCTCGCTTTCCTGTCGCTCGAAGGGCTCTACAAGGCGTTCCGCAAAGGCAAGCGCGACGAGACCGCGCCGGCCTTCACCGATCACTGTTTCACCGGCGATTATCCGACCAAACTCACCGACCGCGACGCCGAAGCGCGGAACGCCATGGTGACCCAGCTTTCGTTCCTGGCTGAGACGAGCTGAGCATTAACTTTAAGCCGGCATAATTCTGCCGGATTTGCCGGCCACGATCTCCTCGCTTTGGAGGAGATGCGTCATGAAATCCCTTGCTTCGCTCAGCGTCCTCATCGCCGCATCGCTGGCGGCGGCATGCGCCGCTGGCCCTGCGACGAAACAAAACGCCAATCCCAATATCGATTACCCCGGCTTCGCTGCTTTGGTCGGTGACGTTGAGACGTATCGCGCAAAGCGGCTGATCGATCTCGACACGTTTCTGCGCTACGCCGCCGACGAGGATACGATCATTCTCGATTCCCGCTCCGCTGAAGCCTTCGCCCGCGGCCATATCAACGGCGCAGTCAATCTGCCCTTTTCGGATTTCACGCAGGAAAAGCTCGACACACTCATCGGCGACAAATCCCGGCGCATCCTCATCTATTGCAACAACAATTTTGCGGACAATGCCGAACCCGTCCCGCTGAAGCGCGTGGAGCTGGCGCTCAATATCCCCACTTTCATCAATCTCTACGGCTACGGATATGAAAACATCTATGAGCTGGAAGAGGTGATTTCCCTCAACGATCAGAGGCTTGCGTTTGTTCGACGCTCCTGAACGCTTTTCGGGCTTCTCATCCCCGAAAATATAAGTTAGGCTTTCACCTAACTATTGGATCAGATGCGAGGAGCGCCCGATGGCGCATGTCTCCTTCACGGACAATTTGCAAAAGCACCTGCCCTGCCCGCCGGTGACCGCGCCGGGCAAAACTGTGCGCGCGGTCATGGACGCCGTGTTCGAGGAAAACGCGCCTTTGCGCGGCTACATCCTCGACGATCAGGACCGCCTCAGAAAACACGTCAAAATTTTCATCAACGATGTCGCGATTTCGGACCGCGTAACATTGAGCGACGCCGTCGCAGAGAACGATCGCGTCTTCGTCTTTCAGGCGCTGTCGGGCGGCTGATCAATCGGGAGAGAAACATGGCTGACGTCTTTTACGTCGCAAGCCGCAAGGGGCTGTTCGCCTATCGCCGCATCGGCGCGGACTGGAAGACCGGCGCGCCCAACTTTCTCGGCGAACCGGTCAGCGCGGTCCTCAAAGACAAACGCGACGGCGCAGTCTACGCCGCGCTCAATCTCGGACATTTCGGCTGCAAGCTTCACCGCTCGGACGATGACGGCGCCACATGGAAAGAACTGGCGCCGCCCGCCTTCCCAAAAGCGGAAGACGGCGCCGAGGACGCGCCCTCTGTCGATCTCATCTGGTCGCTGGAAACTGGCGGTGATGACGAACCCGGCGTTCTCTGGGCCGGCGTCATTCCCGGCGGCTTGTTCCGAAGCGAAGACCGCGGCGAAAGCTGGACGCTGATCGAAAGTCTATGGAACCGCGAAGAGCGCAAGGGCTGGTTCGGCGGCGGCTACGACAAGCCGGGCATTCATTCGATCCTCGTCGATCCGCGCGACTCGAAGAAACTCACCCTCGGCATTTCCTGCGGCGGAATCTGGAAATCCGATGACCGCGGGGAAACATGGCGGCTGACCGGCAAGGGTCTACGCTCCGATTATACGCCGCCCGACCAGTCGGAAGAGCTGAACACGCAAGACCCGCACCGCCTCGCCTCCTGCACAAGCGATCCCGACACGGTCTGGTGCCAGCATCACAACGGAATCTTTCTGTCGCGCGACGGCGCCGAGACCTTCGTAGAATTCAAGGATGTGAAACCCGCCGTCTTCGGCTTCGCGGTCGCCGCGCACCCCCATGACCCGGACACCGCCTGGCTGGTTCCGGGGATCAAGGATGAATACCGCGTGCCGGTCGATGCAAAGCTGGTGGTCAACAAAACGACCGACGGCGGCAAGTCGTTCGCGCCGCAGTCGAAAGGTCTTCCCGACCCAAGCTATGACCTTGTTTACCGTCACGCCCTCGATGTGGACGAGACCGGCGACCGCCTCATCATGGGCTCGACGACAGGCAATCTCTGGGCGAGCGACGACGGCGGCCAAAGCTGGCGGCATTTGAGCGCCCACCTGCCCCCGATCGCCCAGGTTGCTTTCGGTTAACCGCCTCTTTTTCCCTCTTGATTTTCCTTCCGGCCAACGGCACATCCCGCGCCGGATTTTCCGTCATGGAGTTTCTATGCGTCGCGTCATGCGGTCGTCGGGCGATCTCATCGCCGACCGCCGGTATCAGTACGGCCTCGACCTCGCCCGCGAAGGCGACGCCGCCGCCGCCGCCGATCTCTTCGAACAGGCATTGGAGCGCGCGCCGCAATGGGCGGACGCCTGGGCGGCGCTCGGCCGCGCCCGGCGCGAGGCCCACGATCCGGCGGGCGCCGCAGCCGCGTTCCGCGAGGCGCTACGCTGCGACCCCGCCGATATTCTCGGCGCCAGTCTCGAGCTTTCCCGCCTTGACGCCAGCGTCGAGATCGACGCCGCTCCGCTCGCCTATGTGAAGGGCCTCTTCAATTCCTATGCGGAGGATTTCGACAAGGCGCTGGTGGAACGCCTCGCCTATGCGACCCCGCAGAAACTCGCCGCCATGGTTGCGGAGATGGGCGGCGCGACGCCGAAACATTTCCGGCGCGTGCTCGATCTCGGCTGCGGCACCGGGCTCTCCGGCGAGGCGTTCGTCGCGAGCGCCGGCTGGCTCGAAGGCGTCGATCTCGCCGAGGCCATGGTGGCAGCGGCGAAAGACAAAGGCGTTTACGACGCCCTCGCCTGTTCCGACATCATGTCGTTTCTGGGCGAGACGGAACACACATACGATCTCATCGTCGCCGCCGACGTCTTCATCTATTTCGGCGATCTGAAGCATCTCTTCGCCGCCGCGTCGGCGAAACTCGCCCCCGGGGCGCTCTTCGCCTTCTCAGTGGAGCGCTCAGAAGCAGCCGAAACGACATTGCGCGACTCCTTACGCTTCGCCCATTCGGCGGGTTACGTCGCCTCCGCGCTTTCCGCGGCCGGGCTTGAGTTGGCGAATATGGAAGAGGCGGTGTTGCGCAAGGATCGCGGCGCGGATGTGGAAGGGTTGCTTGTCGTGGCGAAGAAGCCTGCGGAAGTTGTGGACGGCGTGAAGCAGGAAACAAAGGCGGATCAGACATTCGCGTTGGACAAGCTGAATTAGAGCCACCAATCTCCGATCATCCCGGCGCAGGCCGGGGAAGTCGGAAAAACTACAAATCTTTCAACCGCGCCAGCGCCGCGTCGATCTTTTCAAGCTGTTCCACATAGCTCGCCCGGCGGACATGCTGCTCCTCGACGACTTCCTTCGGCGCCTTGTCGACGAAGTTCTTGTTGGCGAGCTTCTTGTCGATGCCGGCGACTTCTTTTTCGGTCTTGTCTTTTTCCTTGGCGAGGCGCGCTTTCTCCGCGGCGATGTCGATGAAATCAGCAACGGGAAGCGCCGCCACTGCGCCCGCATGAACCACCTGCACCGCGCCCTTGGGCGCTGCGTCAGCCGTTGAAATCTCCGACAGGCGCGCAAGGCGTTTCAACACGTCGTCATGACGTTTCAGCTTCGCCGCATCGTCCGCCGACCCGCCGACAAAGATCAATGGGATTTTCGCGGCGACAGGCACGTTCATTTCCTGACGCACCGAGCGCACGGAGGAGATGAGATCGATCACCCAGTTCATTTCCGCTGCGGCGGCGTCATTTTTCAGGGCGTCATCAAAAGACGGCCACTGGCTCAGCATCAGCGCGCCGCGCTTGGCGAAGGCGCCCCAGAGTTCTTCCGTCACGAACGGCATGAAAGGATGCAGCAATTGCAGGATGCGGTCGAGCGCCCAGGCGGTCGCCGCGCGGGTTTCGGTCTTAGCCGCCTCGTCCTCGCCCATGAGAATGGGCTTGGCGAGTTCCAAATGCCAGTCGCAGAAGACGTTCCAGATGAATTTGTAGATCGCGCCCGCCGCGTCGTTGAAGCGGTAAGCCTCGATCTCGCGCGTCACATCCGCCGCGCATTGGTTCGCTTCGTGGACGATCCACTGGTTGAGGGTCAGCTTTGCTTTCGCCGGATCGAAATTCGCATCCGGCTTGCACTCGTTCATCTCGGCAAAGCGCGCGGCGTTCCACAGTTTCGTCGAGAAATTGCGATAGCCTTCAACGCGCGCTTCCGCGAGGCGGACATTGCGCCCCTGCGCCGCCTGCGCGGCCAAGGTGAAGCGCAGCGCATCGGCGCCGTATTTGTCGATGAGGACGAGCGGGTCGATGACGTTGCCTTTCGACTTCGACATCTTTTGCCCATGCTCGTCGAGCACCAGCGCGTGGATGTAGACCGTGTGAAACGGCACATCCTTCATGAAGTGGACGCCCTGCATCATCATCCGCGCCACCCAGAAGAAGATGATGTCGAACGCCGTGACGAGGACGGAGGTCGGATAATGCTTTTCCAGCTCGTCGGTTTTCTCGGGCCAGCCGAGCGTCGAGAACGGCCACAGCGCCGAAGAGAACCATGTATCGAGGACGTCCTCGTCCTGACGCAAAATAAACGCAGCATCGTCAATGACCTGGTCGCCCGTAGGTTCAAAATCTGGAGGCCCTGCCCGCAGATCATCAATTACATGCTCGATCCCAGGTTCGTCTGCATAATTCTTTTTGTAAAATTCTTCTGCTTGCTCATACGCGGCGTTCGCATCAGGAGCACAGAAAATATTCCCTCGGTCATCGTACCACGCAGGAATGCGATGTCCCCACCAGAGCTGGCGCGAGACGCACCACGGCTCGATATTGTTCATCCACTGATAATAGGTCTTGGTCCAGTTTTCTGGGACGAACTTGGTCTTGCCGGTTTCCACCGCCTCGATCGCCGGTTTCGCCAACGTTTTCGCATCCACATACCACTGATCGGTGAGCATGGGTTCGATGACGACGCCGGAGCGGTCGCCGAAAGGCTGCATGATCTTTTTGTCTTCGATCTGGATCATCAAGCCTTCAGCGTCGATGTCGGCGATGACGCGCTTTCGCGCCTCGAACCGGTCGAGACCGCGATATTCGTCCGGCACGAGATTGATGCCGTCCACATAAGACGCATCCGGCTCGCCGCCCTTCTTCACCAGTTTCTGCGCCTTCGCCGCTTCTTCCGCGTATGGGGCGCCGTCGTCGCGCATGGCGCCTTTCATATCCATGAGCCGGTACATGGGAATGTTGTGGCGCTTGGCGACCTGATAGTCGTTGAAGTCGTGCCCGCCGGTGATCTTCACTGCGCCGGAGCCGAAATCAGGATCTGGATAATCGTCCGTAATGATCGGAATCAATCGGCGGTGTTCTTTCGGCCCCACGGGAATTTCGCAGAGCTTGCCGACGATCGGCGCGTAGCGCTCGTCGGACGGATGCACCGCCACGGCGCCGTCGCCGAGCATGGTTTCGGGGCGCGTCGTCGCGATGGAAATGTAATCGCGCGTTTCGCGCAAGGTTACGTTTCCGTCTTCGTCCTTCTCCACATATTCATAGGTTTCGCCTCCGGCCAGCGGATATTTGAAATGCCACATATGGCCGTCGACTTCCTGGTTCTCGACTTCGAGATCGGAAATCGCGGTTTCGAATTTCGGGTCCCAGTTGACGAGGCGCTTGTCGCGATAGATCAGGCCTTCATTGTAAAGATCGACAAAGACCTTCATCACCGCCCTGACCATCTGGTCATCGGACGACCCATCTTCTCCCATGGTGAAGCGTTCGCGCGACCAGTCGCAGGAGGCGCCGAGGCGCTTCAACTGATTGATGATCGTGCCGCCTGACTCATGGCGCCATTTCCAGACGCGCTCGACAAACGCCTCGCGGCCCATGTCGCGGCGCGACGGCTCCTGTTTTTCCATGAGCTGGCGCTCGACCACCATCTGCGTCGCAATGCCCGCATGGTCGGTGCCCGGCTGCCACAGCACGGATTTGCCGCGCATGCGCTCGAACCGGCAGAGAATGTCCTGCAGCGTGTTGTTGAGGGCGTGCCCCATATGGAGGGAGCCGGTGACGTTGGGCGGCGGAATGACGATGGTGAAGGGCTCGCCCTCTCCCGACGGCTTGAACGCGCCGGAACGCTCCCACGCCTCGTAAAGGCGGGCCTCGGCGGACTGGAAATCGAAGTTTTTTTCTAGGGACATCGTCAATTCTGCGGTTGCGAAGGCCCGGTTTATCCGCCGCCGCGCCAATGCTCAACCGCTTTCCCTGCGGCTTAGCTGGCCGAGACCTCCAGCCCGGTCCAGCGGGCGATAAAGGCCCACATATCGGCGTATTCCTCGATGATCTTGTCCGTGGGCTTGCCCGCCCCGTGGCCGGCCCGGGTCTCGATCCGGATGAGGTGGGGCCGGTCGCCGATATCCGCCGCCTGCAGCGCCGCGGCGTATTTGAAAGAGTGCCCCGGCACCACCCGGTCGTCGGTGTCGGCGGTCGTCACCAGGATCGCCGGATAGTCCCCGCCTGAACGAATGTTGTGATAGGGCGAGTAAGCATAAAGGTTCCGGAAATCCGCTTCCTTAGACGGATCGCCATAATCGTCCACCCAGAACCGGCCTGCGGTGAATTTGTTAAAGCGCAGCATGTCCATGACGCCCACGGCCGGCAGCCCCGCCGCAAAGAGGTCCGGACGCTGGTTGATGACCGCGCCGACGAGCAGTCCGCCATTGGACCCGCCCTGAATGGCGAGCTTGGTTTTTGTCGCAACGCCTTCCGCGATCAGATATTCCGCCGCCGCGATGAAATCATCGAACACATTCTGTTTGTTGAGGAGCCGCCCGGCGTCGTGCCATTCCTTGCCGTATTCGCCGCCGCCGCGAATATTGGCGAGGGCGAAAACGCCGCCCATCTCCATCCATTGAAGCCGCGTCACCGAAAAGGCCGGCGTCACCGAAACATTGAACCCGCCATAAGCGTAAAGCAGCGTCGGCGCGCCTCTGGAAAGATCGAGTCCTTTTTTGTGTGCGATGAACATCGGAATCTTGGTTCCGTCCTTTGACGGATAGAAGACCTGACGCACTTCGTATTCGACGGGATCGAACGGCGTTTGCGGTTCGCGGAACACCAACTCTTCGCCTTTGGCGATGTCGTAGCGGTAAATTGTCGGCGGCCAGTTGAAGCTTTCGAAGCTGAAAAAAGTTTCCGTATCATCGGGTTCGCCGCCGAAGCCGCCGGCCGAGCCGACGCCCGGCAGCGAGACATCGCCCAGCGCCGCGCCGTCGAGGGCGAATATCCGCACCGCCGATTTCACATCTTCCATGTAATGCGCAAAAATCCGCCCGCCGACGATGTTGACGCCAGAGAGCACATGCTCGCTTTCGGGGATAACTTCCGTCCAAGCGCCGGGCTCATCCGCAGGCGTTGAAACAAGCTTGCCTTTCGGCGCGTCCCTGTCGGTGAAGAAAAAATGCCGGCCATCCGCCGTCGCGATATAGCTGTAGTCGTACTTAAAACCGGAAACGATTTCCTTCGGTTCCGCTGCGAAATGCGCAAGATCGATCAGCACAACTTCATAGCGGCTGTCGGTGCCTTTCCAGACCGTGACAACCAACGTCTCGCCATCGCTTGAAACCGTGGCGCTGAAGCCTTCTTCCTGGCGCTCAGGCCGGTCATAGATCAGCCGGTCTTTATCCTGCGCGTCGCCGATTTTGTGGAAATAGACCGCCTGATAAAGATTGAGGCTCTGGAACGCTTCGCCTTCTTCGGGTTCGGGATAGCGAGAATAGTAAAATCCCGATCCGTCCTTCGCCCAGCTTGCGCCGGAGAATTTCACCCAGTCGATTTTATCCTCAAGCACGGCGCCGCTTGCAGCATTCACGACGCGCAGCGTCATCCAGTCCGACCCGCCCTCCTGCACCTGATAGGCGACGAGCGATCCGTCCGGCGACGGATGATATGTGCTCAGCGCCGTGGCGCCGTCATCCGACCACGCATTCGGATCGAGCAGCACGCGCGGCGCGCCCTCCTCACCCTCCTGCACATAGAGGACATACTGGTTCTGGAGCCCGTTATTTCGGCGGTAGAAAACACGTTCTCCCTTTTTGACGGGCAGCAGGAATTTCTCGTAATCCCACAGCGCCTTCAGCCGCGCCTTGATCGCGTCCCGCCCCGGCAGGGTATCGAGATAGGAGAACGTGACCTCATTCTCGGCCTGAACCCAGCCCGCGACCTCGGCGTCCTCGCGCACATCGGCTTCAAGCCAGCGATAGGGATCGGCGACGGTGACGCCGAAAAATTCATCCCGCTGATCGACAGTCTTGGTCGCTGGATAGGCCGGTTTCATTTGGTCCTGTTTCATGGACCCGGTTTCGCGCATCGGCGGCCGCCATGCAAAAGAAAAAGCCGGCCCCTTTCTCTTTCGGGGACCGGCTTTCCGCAAATTCTGTCAGATCAGTTTCAGCAGCCCAGTCTAACCACGACGGCGGCGCGCCACCCGCTGGACCTCTTCCTCGACCTTTTCCTCGACAATCGCCGGGAGATTGGCGTCGAGCCAATCTTTAATCATGGGTCTGAGCATCTCGGTGACGATGTCTTCAAGCGTCTTGCCGGGCCCTTCGGAAATCCGCACCGACTGGGAAAGGTTCTGAAACGCCTGCGAGGCGGCCGCGGCCGCGCTCCGGTCGAGAATATCGTCTTCGCTGTCATGCTGCATGGGGGCCGCCGCTTTCATCGGTTGCTTGACCATTTCGATTTCGTCTTCAGGATCGATCTGAGGGCGCGCTGACGGAGCCGGCGCCGCCGGGCGGACCTCTTCCCGGGTGAGGGTCAGTTCGGGCTTTTCCTCTGCGGGCGCCGCAGGCCTCGGCGGAGCGGGCGGTGCCGCGGGCGCGGTTTTCGCGGCCGGCGCGGCAACCTGATCCTCCTCATCCTCGGAGATAATCCGGCGGATCGAGGCGAGAATCTCTTCCATGCTGGGTTCAGGCTGGGCGTTTTCCATGTGACCTCTAGGTCCCTGGCGGGTGGTTTTGGCGAATCGGATCGTCGAAACTGGGCGGCGCCCGCCCAAGTTTTACGTTTTTCAGCCGCTTCGCGCCAGTTATCAAGGCCTGACGAGCCGCGCAATCTAATCCTCGTAGAGCTCTCCGGCGGCGGCCTCAAGGGTCTCAATCGGAACGCCCGCCGCTTCCGGCGTCAGCATGCCGATCGCCGCGAGAAGACCGAAGGCCGCAGTCTGCGCGTCGCGCTGGGCGCTGACCAGCGTCACTTGCGCATTCAGGTATTCTTGCTCTGCGTTCAACACATCCAAGGTTGTGCGCGTTCCCACTTGCGCTTCCTGGCGTACGCCATCAAGCGCGAGCGTGTTGGCCTCGACCGATGCGGCGGCCGAGCGGGCGACAGCGCGCGCCGACACGAGGCGCTCCCAGGCGGCGACAGTCTGCGCCTCAACCTGACGCGATGCGGCGACTGCAGTTGAACGGTCGCTTTCATGCAGGGCTTTCGCTTCCCGCACGCGCGAGAAATTGAGGCCGCCAAGAAAAATCGGCATGGAAGCGCGCGCGCCGAAACTGAATTCCTCACTGTTGTTGATGAAGAAGCTCGGCTCCTCCGCATACTGATAACCGGCGGTCACAGACACCTGGGGCAGAAAAGCGCCGCGGGCGATGTTCACCTGACGGCGGGAGACCTCGGCCTGTTCGCGCGCAGCGATATTGGCAGGCGCATATTGCGCGGCGACGGCCAGCGCGGCTTCGAGCGTTTCCGGAAGGTCCGGCAGGGTTTCAACGGGATCGAGATCGCCGGGCGCCTGCCCTACGAGTTCGGCATATTGCGCCCGTGCGATGGCCAGTTCTCCTTGCGCCGTCGAGAGCCGCGCCCTGGCTTCGGCGAGACGGGCGTCCGCCTGCGACACGTCGGTGCGGGTGATTTCGCCCACATCGAAGCGCGCTTTTGCCATGTCCTGTTGACGCACCAGCACCGTCACATTGTTCTTGTTGAGGTCGAACACGGCCATGTTGCGCTGGACATTGAAATAGGCGCTAGCGACATCAAGCAGCACTTGCTGCTCCGCAGCCGCAAGTTGCGCGCCGCCGGCCCGCACCCGCGCGCCCGCCTGTTTGATGGCGTTGTAATTGCGGAAGCCGGTGAAGACAGGCTGCTCGGCGTTGACCGCGCCGGTCAGCGGTTCGAACTCGGTGTCCTGCGCCTGGGGCATGGGATTGGGATCGTTGGGATCGACATTAAAGAGCGATGTCACTGTCTGATCCACATGCTGATAGCTTGCGGAGGCGGAAACCTGCGGGAGCGCGCCGGCCCAGGCCTGGGCTTTGGATTCGCGGATCGCACGCAGCCTGGCCCGCTCGGCGCGGATCGTCGGATTGGTCTGATAGGCGAGCGCCAGCGCGTCATTAAGCGTTTCGCCGCTGGCCGGCGCGCTTACGCCAAGCGCCGATACAACAGCCAGAAGAGAAACAGCAACCCGCACAACCAAACGCTCCTTGCCCCAAGCCGGAGACACTATCGCCCGGCGCAAAACTAATCTGCGCCTTCAGACCCCGTCTTCAAGCCGATTCAGCAGCTTGTCTCGTGAATATAGCGTTAAAACACGAAGGTTTTTGCTGCGGCGAAGCCGGGAAGGACGGTCTTTGCGGTGGCGTCGAATTTTTCCTTCGCGGCAAAGGCGTCGCCGCTGCGCCGGTAGACGACGCCGCGCGAAACGCCGTCTCGGCGCTGGATCGTGGCGAGCCGCCCGCCATCCTTCAACTGCATAAGGAGTGCGTCCGGACGCACTTCAATAACCCCATCCAGAAGAATGAGATCGAAAGGCCCCTGATCGGCGGCGCCCTTGGCGCTGTCGCCTGCGATGACCGCCGCATTCCCGACATCGAGTTTGGTGAGATTTTCCTGCGCCGCGGCCGCAAGCGTTTCGTCGCTTTCCACCGCAACAACCATGTCGACAAGGCGGGCGAGGATCGCCGTCGAATAGCCCGTGCCGGCCACCGCATCGAGGCAGAGATCGCCCGGCCGCGGATCGGCCGCGGCGACGAGCTTGGCGAAATCCCGGGCGGTCAGCATGGCGCGCCCCGGCGCATAGGGAAGCTCGCGCTCCACATAGGCCTGCTCGCGTATCCCGGCCGGCAAAAACACCTCACGCGGAACCGTTTCGAGCGCCGCCTGAAGCCTTAGATCGGTGACGTCATTGGTGCGCACCTGGCTCTCGACCATCCGCCGCCGCGCCGCTTTGAAGTCCATAAGAAGTCCCTTGTCGCCGGTTCGTTCCTGGCGGGCATACATCCCGCCGCCCAACAAGGCAACGCGGCGGAATGAGCCGCATTCCGGGCCCCTGCCGCCGCCTCATTTCGCTCCCCTATTTCGCCGCCCATTTCGCCTTTGACCGGGCCTTCGCCCCGCGCTATGAGGACGGCCCTTCCCGGAGCCCCCCTCACACCACGGGGGCAGCTTTCCTTCCGGCCACGTGGCGGAGTGGTGACGCAGCGGCCTGCAAAGCCGTGTACGCCGGTTCGATTCCGGCCGTGGCCTCCAAAACCCCAGATAATCAGACCCTCGCCCGCCAAGTATTGATCGTTCTCACCGGCGCTTTAGAAATTTGCGCGCGGTCGCGCGCGGGCGGTTCGATTCCGGCCGTGGCCTCGATACAACATTATGAATCTATTTCGATTTTCTGTTCCTAAAGCCTGTTTTGGCCGTTCTTCGGCCTTATCTCTTCATTAAAATTTTAACGGCTTGTGTTTTCAATCTGTTACCAAACGCCTTTTCACCTGCCGTTCGCCGCGTTGATGGAACCGCCCGCCGCTTCTCGCTTGCGGCGGCTGCGAACAACGGACAAGTAGAACCGAAACGGTCTGTCGACCAACTGAAGTGATTTGAGGAGTGGATTTGATGCGATTCGGGGGCGTGGCGCTCATAGCCTTGATGACGGCTTCCTGCGCAAGCATGGATCAGGAATTGCTGGACGCGCAGCTGCCGGACGCGCCCGCGGCTTGGGCGGCGGATGACAGCGTCACGACCGCGCCAACAGGCGACTGGGTCGCGGCCTTTCAGGACAGCGCGCTGCGCGGGCTGATCGACGAAGCGCTGGAACACAACAACAATTACCTCGCGACGGCCGCCAATCTCGACCAGGCGCGCGCCGGCGCGCGCATCGCCCGCGCAGACCTGTTGCCGACTCTCGGCGCGTCTGCGCGGTCGAGCCGCAACGCCATCGTCACCGATCCGACCTTGTCGGCGCAGGTCGGCGGCGGCGGCGTAAATGAACTCAGCGGATTGCGGGCGCAGGAGATCGAAGACCGCTTCGGCGTCGATTCAGACGGCGACGGCAGACTCGACGGTCTCGACACAGACAATGACGGCCTGATCGACTCCGATCTCCCGAACCGCCGTCTTTACATCAACAACTTCTCGCTCGGCGCCCAGATCCAGTGGGAGCTCGATGTCTGGGGCCGGCTGACCGACGAAACTCGCGCCGCCTATAAGGACGCCGCCGCCGCTTACGCCGATCTCGAAGCGGCGCGCCTGTCCCTCGCTGCGCGCGTGGCGCAGGCCTGGTTCGCGCTCATCGAAGCACGCCAGCAGCGCGAACTCGCTGAACGGGACACCGAAGCGCGCGAACGGAACCTCCGCGTCACCGAACGCCGTTATGACCGCGGCGTGTCGTCGAGCCTCGACGTGCGCCTGTCGCGCTCGGCGCTCGGATCGAGCCAGGCGAACCTCGCCTTGCGCCAGCGTCTTGAACTCGAAGCCTCGCGCGCGCTCGAAGTGCTGCTCGGCCGCTATCCGGCGGCGGAGCTCGAAGCAGCTGCCACGCTGCCCTCGCTTCCGGAACTCGCCGGCGCCGGCGCCCCGGGCGAAATTCTCGCGCGGCGCCCCGATCTCGCCGCAGCCGAAGCGCGTATGGAAGCGAACGGCCTTCGCGCTCGCGCAGCGCGCAAGCAATTCCTGCCGCAACTTACGCTGACATCGCAGATTTCAACATCGGGCCCGAACCTCGCCGACATCATCGATCCGGAGCGTCTCGCCGGCAATATCGCCGCCGGCCTCTTCCAGCCGCTCTTCCAGGGCGGGCGCATCCTCGCCAATTCGAAGCGCGCGCGCGCCGCGGCGGAAGCCTCGCTTTACAATTATGTGCAGACCGTGCTGACGGCCTATCAGGAAGCCGAAAACGCAATCGCCGCGGAGACCCTTCTCGCGGCCCGCGAAGAAGCGTTGCGCCTCGCCTATGAAGAAGCCGCCGCGGCGGAAGACCTCACCGAGCGCCGTTATTCCAGCGGCGCCGCCACCATTTTCAACCTTCTGGATGCGCAAACGAGAAGAATCTCGTCTGAGAGCGCCTATATCCAGGCCCAGCAGCAGCGCGTGTCGAACCGCGTCCAGCTTTATCTCGCCATTGGGGGCGATTTCCTCACTGAGGAACGGCTGGCGGCGCTGCAGGCTGAAACCGGAGAGTAAGTAGCCGTCATGTTTCGCAAACTTTTCACACTTATCGGCACGCTGGGCATTATCGCCGTGTTTATCGGCCTCGTGATCGGCATGTCCATGCTGCGCCCGAAACCGGAGCGCCAGGAGCCGAACCTCACACCGCCCTCGGTTTTTTACACCCTTGCAGACTCCCAATCGGTGACGCTCGACGTGTCGGCGCAGGGCGAAGTCCGTCCGCGTACAGATATTTCTCTGACGGCGCAGGTCGCCGGGCAAATCGTTTCGACATCCGATGAATTCGTCAATGGCGGCGCCTTTGAAAAGGGCGATGTCCTAATCAAGATCGAAGACGCGCCTTATCGCGCCGCCGAAGCGGCTGCAGGGGCGCGGCTTGCCCAGGAACAGGCGGAATCCGCGCTCGCCCGCAAGGATTATGAAGAACTCGGACTTCAGGACGATCCGGCTGCGCTCGCCCTGCGCATCCCGCAGCTGGAACAGGCGCGCGCAGAATACAACGCCGCGAAACTTGATCTGGAGCGCACGACCATCCGCGCGCCGTTCAAGGGCCGCGTGCGCGAACGTATTGTCGGCGTCGGCCAATATGTGGCTCCGGGCGCCCAGCTTGGCCGCATTTTCTCCACTGACGTGGCCGAGATCAGACTGCCCTTGACGGATAACGATCTTGCGAAGCTCGGCCTGCCCCTCGCCTTCAGCGAGACCGAAAATGATCCGGGCCCGACCGTCGCCATGTCGGCCACCATCGCCGGTAAAATGCATCACTGGACCGGCCGCATCGCCCGCACGGAAGGCGCCATCGACGCGGCCACTCGTCAGGTCATCGCCATCGCCGTCGTCGACGACCCTTATGGCGAAGGCGCCGACAATGGCACGCCGCTCGCCATGGGCCTGTTTGTCGAGGCGACCATCACCGGCAAGCCCTATGAGAACGCCATCGTCCTGCCGCGCGCCGCGCTCTATGGACGCGACACGGTTTATACGATCGCCGAGGATGACACGCTTGTGGAGCGCAAGGTTGAGATTGTCTCCACCGACCGCGACACCATCACCCTCGCCAGCGGCGTGGCGGACGGCGAACGCGTCGTCATCTCACCGCTGCGCGGCGCATCCCCCGGCGACAAGGTCAGCCCAGCCGATCCGCTGGAAGCGGTCCCGGGCTCGGAAAAGACGAATGAGCCTTCGCCCACGGCGAGCGCCTCCAACATCACCTCGGGAGAATAACCCGTGAACGGACTTATCGCATGGTGGGCGCGCAATTCGGTCGCCGCGAACCTGTTGATGATCGCCTGCGTCATCGCCGGCATCATCGCCTTCACCCGGATGGAGCGGGAGGTCTTCCCCTCAGCTTCCTTCAACGGCGCAACCGTTTCTGTCGCCTGGCCCGGCGCCTCTCCGCAGGAAGTCGAGGAACAAGTCATCCTCAGGATCGAGGAAGCGGTTTCCGACATTGACGGCATTGAACACATCACCTCAACAGCGCGCGAAGGCGCTGCGTCAGTCAATATCGAAGGCGCCGATACGGTCGACCCGACATTCTTCCTCAATGAAATCAAAAACCGCGTCGACGGCATCTCCACCCTGCCGCAGGATTCCTTCCCGCCGATCGTCCGGCAATGGCGCAATCAGAACCCGACACAGTTCATCGCTATCTATGGCGAGCTCGAACCGCGCGAACTCTATCGTCTCGGCCGCGAATTGCGCGATGAACTCGCGCAGATCCCGAACGGCTCGCCGCTCGTGGATACTTGGGGCGTCCGGAATGAGGAAGTCTCCATCGAAGTTTCCGAAGAGGCCTTGCGCCGCTATGGCCTCACTTTCGACGATGTGGCCCGCGCCATTCGCGGCTCTTCTCTCAACCTTTCCGGCGGCCAGGTGCGCACCGACACGGGCAATATCCAGCTCGCCACGCGCAATCTCGCCGACACCGAGGAAGAATTCGAGCGTATCGTCGTACGCCAGCTCGCCGACGGCTCGACAATCCGCATCCGCGATGTCGCCAATGTCGTCGACGGATTTGAGGATTCAAAATCGATCCGGCAGGTGAACGGCCATCCGGCGGTGAACCTCGCCATTCAGGCGCCCGACACGCTGAACATTGTCACCCTCTCCGAGGCCGTCGACAAATGGCTGGAGGAAAAGAACGCGGAGCTGGAAGGCAAGGCCGAACTTTATATCTGGTTCGATTTCGCCGACCTCTATTTCGAACGGGTCAATCTGGTCGCCTCCAATGCGGCGATCGGTCTTGGGCTCGTGATGATCGTCCTGTTTCTCTTTTTGCGCCCGACCGTTTCCATATGGGTGACCGTCGGCATCGCCGTGTCGTTCTTCGGCGCCTTCATCTTCCTGCCTATGGTCGGCGTGTCGCTGAACATGCTGTCGCTCTTCGCCTTCCTTCTCGTCATCGGCGTTGTCGTCGACGACGCCATTATTGTCGGCGAGGCCATCCATAACGAGGTCGAGGCGGGCGGCAAGGGGGTCGAGGCCGCGACGATCGCAACGCAGCTTGTAGCGAAGCCGGTTCTCTTCGCCGTTCTGACGACCATGATCACCTTTTTGCCCTGGGTGTTCCTGTCCGGCGGCACGGCGCAGTTCACCAAGCATATCAGCTACACAATCATTTTCGCCTTGCTGTTCTCGCTGATTGAATCCTTCCTCATTCTGCCCGCGCACCTTGCGCATATGAAAAAGCAGAACAAGGACGGCGTGTATTACCGTCTGCAGCGCGTGTTTGCGGAAGGCCTGATGACTTTCGCCGACACGATGTACCGGCCTTTGGTCAAGACGGCGCTTCGGTTCCGTTATTTCACCGTGGCGTTTTTCATCGGCGCCTTCATGATTTCCGCAGCGCTCCTCGCGCAGGGCTGGGTGACGTTCAAGTTCAATCCGGAAGTCCAGGGCCAGTTTCTGTCGCTTACCGTTCGGATGCCGGAAGGCTCCCCATGGGCGAGATCGGAACAGATTTTCGGGGAGATTGAGGCCGCCGCCGACCGCTTGCGCGCTGATCTCGACACCCCTGAAAAGAAGTTCGTTGAATCTGTCTATATCGGCGCTGACGAAGAAGACATATCAGCCTACGTCACGATCGTCCCGGCGGACGAGCGCAAGCAGTCCACCAAGGAGATCGCCGAACTTTTCCGCGAGAAGCTGGGGGAAATTCCCGACGCGGAGGAAATCACCATCAGCTATACGCTGAACGACAACGGACCCGATCTGTCTTTCGGGATCGAGGCTGAAGATCTTGAGGAACTGCGCCTGGGCGTCCTCGACCTGCAGAACTTCCTGCGCACGCTGCCGGGAACCTATGACGTCCGCAACAACCTGCAATCGGCGACGCCGGAACTTCAGGTGGAATTGAAACCGGGCGCCGAGCGTTTCGGTCTGACGCTGGCCGAAGTGTCGCGCCAGATCCGCCAGGCCTTCTATGGCGAAGAAGTGCAGCGCTTGCCGCGCGGGGGGCAGGATGTGCGCGTGATGGTGCGCTATCCCAAGGCCGACCGGGAATCGCTGACCACCATCGAATCCATGCGCATCCGCACCGCCGACGGCCGCGAAGTGCCGCTGACGGTCGTCGCCGACGCGAAATTCGCCCCGAGCTTCAAGCGCATCGACCGGCGCGATCGCCAGCGTTCGGCGCGGATTACGGCCGAACTGCAGGAAGGCGCCGATCAGGAAGCGGTGATGAAACTCTACCGCGAGGAATTCGTCCCGGAATTCAAACAGCGCCATCCCGGCGTCAATCTCGCTCAGCGCGGCGACGCGGAGGATCAGGCGGACTTCATCGCCGAGTGGGCGGGGCTTCAGGGCTTTGCATTTTTCGCCATGTATATGCTGCTGGCGATCGCTTTCGGCTCCTATTTCCAGCCGCTCCTCGTCATGTCCGCGATCCCTTTCGGCTTCATGGGCGCGGCCTTCGGACATTTCCTCTTCGGTCTCGATTTCGCGATCTTCTCTTTCTTTGGGATCGCGGCCGCAGCGGGCGTCGTCGTCAA
This sequence comes from Hyphococcus sp., assembly GCF_965267305.1. Lineage (GTDB taxonomy): Bacteria > Pseudomonadota > Alphaproteobacteria > Caulobacterales > Parvularculaceae > Hyphococcus. The sequence continues at coordinate 1,188,987 of NZ_OZ253945.1, forward strand.
CGACAACCTCGTCCTGATCGACTATGTGAACCGCCTGCGCGACGAGGGCGAAGGCGCGATCTCCGCGCTCGTCAAGGCCGGCGTCGGGCGCTTCCGTCCGATCCTTCTCACCTCGCTGACGACATTCGTGGGCCTCTTGCCGATCATGTTCGAGCGCTCGACCTCGGCGCAGTTCCTGATGCCGACGGTTGTCTCGCTCGCCTTCGGCGTCTTCTTCGCAACCTTTGTAACGCTGCTCTTCGTGCCCGCCATGTATGCCGTCGGCGCCGATATCTCGCGCTTCTATCGCTGGGCCTGGACCGGCGTGAAGCAGCCTCCCGTGGGACACGGCGCCTCGGAAGAATCGGACTATGGCGAATCGCACGATGGTCATGTGCCGGGCCTGAGCGGCCGCCGGAACCCCTTATGGGATCCGGCCGAATAAGCGGCTTTCTCCGGAAGACACAGGGAACGGGGCCTTCGGGCCCCGTTTTCCGTTAACCCTTTTTTAAGAACTTGATGAGACCTTAATAAGGTCTTCTCCCGAGAAGATACCCCACCATACCCCACGACAGTGAGTACCGGCCGCGTTTCCCCCAAACGCGGCCGTCTCGCTTTTTAGGCTGGCGAAGCAGCCGCCTCGCGGGCTGCGATGATCTTGTTTGAAAGCTCCCAGTCGACTGGCCGGTCGACATCGATCGGCCCTTCGGCGAAAGGCATCATCACCGGCGCCGTCTTGACGCCGATCCCGCGGGACAGCGTGCGCATCACGGTCTGCAAGGTGAAGAGCCGGCTCCGGTAAAGGAGAAACGCAAAGAGGCCGAACGCGCCGATCAAGCGCCGCGGTTTCTTGCCAAACTGCCCCCCGGATTTGAACACTTGCGCGCCGTCGATTCCTTTGGGCGTCAGGAGCGCATAGAGATTGCAGGACGAAAAGGCGCCGTCGCGGAAGCGGTGAAAGGCGCGATTGCCCTCGGGATATTTTTCGAGAACGTAGCTTGCCGGCGTCAAGCCCACAGCAACATCCTCTGTCATGCCCTCAAGGGCGTCACAAAAGAAGGCGAACATCTCGTCGGTATGAAGCGCATTGTCGCCGGTGGTGATCACCAGCGGAAGCATGTCGGGCGTTGCGGCCGCCGCGACGCTGGCGCCGATATTCTCACGGCTCGGCATGTATTTGATCGCCTCTGCGCCGGGGAGGCCTGCGAGAATCGTCTTGGCTTCCTCGATGCTTTCTTCTTCGATCATCACGATCGTCTGTTTCGCCCGGCCGGACTGAAGCACCGCCCCGACAACGCGCCGAAGCATCGGCTGGCCTGCTATGTCGATAAAACATTTGTGCGAGACGCCCCCGGCTTGCGCCAAAGGATCGAGATTGCCGCGGCTCGCCGCAAGGACGAGCGCCGTTGAGCGCGGTTCAGTCATGGCGGATTCCCTATTCGCTTCTTATGGACCTGAATGGGCCCCTTATCGGCTCCATGAGCCGCGCAAGCAATGGCAATTCGCCCAATTGAGCAAGGGCGTCTCGAAGCGCGCCTATCCGATCCGCAGTGAGCAATCCGTCGGCGCAGCCCTCAAGTTTGGCCCAATACTGGTCCGGCGTAAACGGCGCGGCGAGGCTGCCCACGGGCATCCGGACAGCCGTCCTGAAGCTGCGGCCGTCCTCAAGCTCGACCACAAGCTCCGTCGGGAATTCGCCCTCCGCCTTGTCCACCGGATGGCGATGGATGCGCGGGAAGAAATCGCGGATTTCGGCCCTCAACGCATTCTCATCCGTAAAATCGCCGAGCGTCGCATTGCCGGTCACGAGCGCAACGGCAACGCCATATTCGAGTGAAAATTTCGCCTGAAGGCCGTCCTCAGGATTCACATACATAAGGTTGTTGAGGTGCGTTGCGGGCGCATGGACATGGACCGCCTTCACGTCGTCCGGCGAGAAGCCGTGCCGGCGCTTCAGCTCGAGAACGCCGTCCATGGCGCGATGCGCGCTGCCGCAATTGGGAAACCGCTTCACCTTCAATCCGCTCGACAGGATCAACAGCGGCTCTCCGATGTTTTCCGTTTCAAAGCGCAAAGTCTGCCCGTGCTCCACATGCGTGAGGTTATCGCGCAGCGCCTCATAATCGGGGCCGACCATCAGACGGTTCATGCCGTTTTTTCCATCGAGCGTCTCACGCCCGGCGTCGACGCCGGCGCGCGCAAGACTTGCAGCCATGACGCCAGCCTTCGCCGCGAGCCCCGCATGGAGTGGTTTCGTCATCGTGCCGAACTGCGACATGAACCCGCCCGCCATGCTGGTCGCCATGGAGACGGCGTTCGCAGCCTTATCGGCGTCGAGTTTGAGCAGCCGCGCGCAAGCGGCCGCCGCCCCGACGGCGCCGACCGTCGCGGTTGCGTGCCAGCCACGATTGCGATGAACCGGATTTACGCCCTGCCCCACCCGGCCGAGAATCTGCAAGCCCACAATATAGGCGTCGAGACAGTCATGCCCTGAGGCGCTTTCGCTTTCGGCGAGCGCCATGATCGCGGGCGCCAGAACGGCGGTCGCATGGGCTTTCGCGGGATCGAAATTATCGTCGAAATCGAGCGCATGGGCGGCGACGCCATTAACCAGCGCCGCCCATGGCGGCGCAATCGAGACGCCCTGCCCAATCGCCGTTGACGGTCCCGCTCCCCATGGGGCCGCGGTCTCGAAAACCCGCTGCGTGACCGGTTCGGCGGCGCCGGGGATCATCACCGAAACAATGTCGATAAAGGCGTTGCCCGCGGCCTCCAGCGCCGTTTCGGGCCAGGCGTCAGGCGTTTCGGCGATCCAGCGGCCATATGCGGCCACAGGATTGGGGACAGGATGTTGCGGCATCGGGCGAAAATAGGCGCGGAGCCCGGCCTTGGGAAGCGCTTCCTTGAAGGCTTCCTGCCTCGGGGCTGCGCCGGCCCTCGCGGCGGAAAACTGACCTTAACCCTAAAAAGGGTATGGATTCACGGGCAAGCCCTTGCTATACGCCGCCTTCCACGGGCGTTCCCTGATAGCTCAGTTGGTAGAGCAGCTGACTGTTAATCAGCGGGTCACTGGTTCGAGTCCAGTTCAGGGAGCCATTTTTCAAAACGAGCCGAATCGCCCATTTTCGATGCCGAGGCTTGCGCTGCAATCATTGCCGTTTCTGCAAGAGAATCAAAAGGTTGCTTGAATTCTGCGTTCAATTCTCCGTGCGCCCAGGTGCAGTTCGAAAGTAAGAAATTCAGCATCCTCGACTTCTCTTTTGCCGACTGTTTTTCGAACAGGCGATGGGCGTCCTTCGCCAATTTCAAAAGTTCGATACCCTCGTCCATGTAGGAATCGTCAGCCATTTCATGACGCTCGATGTCCTTCGCACAACGCGCCTGCTCGTCGCGCCACTGGGTCCGCATTCGGTCATAAAACTCTTCTGACACCCGCCCGTCGAGCTTATCGATATACATGGCGTCAATTCGCTGCTGCAGCCGATTTCGCTCTTTCTCAAGCCTGGCGATGGCCTCGGCATGCTCGCGCTTCTCGTCGGCGCAGCTGTCTTTCAGCGCCCGGCTGACCCACTCAAAAACGTCATCATCGAATCGGAGCTTACGCAAAAATGAAGTGAATTTCTCTTCCAACACTTCTTCACGCGTATAGGGCTCGCCGCATTTTCCCTTAAACCCAGTGCAATGATAGTAGACGTATTTTTTCTTTTTCAGCTCTCCGACCATGGCGCAGCCGCAATGGCCGCAAGTGATCAACCCGGTAAAGGCGAAGTCATGCGCAGATGATCCCCGCAGCTTGGATGTGTTTCTTCCATCCAATACGCCCTGGACGCGCGACCATAATTCATTCGTTACGAGTGGCTCATGGCTGCCCTGATATCGCTTCCCTTTCCAATCGAACTCGCCCGTATAAATTCGGTTGCGGAGAATTTTATGAATCGTGCTGTTGGTTACAGGTTGGCCGCTCTTCCGAAACGTCAACCCGTGAGAGCGTGCTTTAACGCCAAGCTGCCGAAGTGAGTAACGGCCCGTTGCATACCATTCAAACATTTTGGCAATGAGCGGTCCAGCGACGGGATCGACTTCGATTATCTTCTTCCCATTCGGTCCGTCGGTATTGTGATAGCCCAGCGGAGCGCAGGACGGCCAAATCCCCTGTTCCGCCTTTTCCAGCATTCCTTTCCGGGTTTCCTCCGAAAGATTGTCGATGTAATTCTTGGCCATCAAAACTTTGATGCCGTGCATGAATTTTTCGGACGACCGCGAGTCGTAGGAAAGAACCGTTCCCTCTTTTACGAAATGGATCTCGACGTCCAAATCATCGACGGTCACCCAATCCTTTAGATTCCGATAAAGGCGGTCCGTTTTCTCGACCAACAATACGCGCACGGTCGGATGGCGACGCAGATAAGTCATCATTTTGTCGAAATGCGTGCGGCCGCTTTTCTTGGCCGTTTCAACATCGACAAATTCTTCAACCACGCGGATTCCGTTTATCGCCGCGTATTCGCTTAAGAGCTTCAACTGCGCGGGAATCGAAAACCCTTCTTTTTCCTGCTCTTTAGAGGAAACGCGTGCATAGACTACAGCGCGCGGCGCAGTTTGCTGCTTTGATTGAGTTTTTCCCCAGTTTCGAGAGGCCATGGGTCCGTCCGTTCAGCTTCACGAGAAATATAGATTCTCTAGCATCATTCGGGCTCGGTGCGAATGGCTTGTTCCTAAAATGTTCGACGAATCAAATTTGGGGAAATTGCGGGCCAATCAACCGGTTGGCCGCAATTAGAACAGAACGCGCTTCATTGAAGGACCGCGCATTTTCTAATTGTGCTTCGAATGTCCTGCTTGCGCCTTCTGTTCCGCAATTTTCCATTCTCGAAGAATCCGAAAAAAGCCAACGGCGTTATCGACGATCTCCCGGGCGTCTTCCTGTGTCAGCCTGTGTGCGTAGTGCGGCTGCCATTCATCCATTGTTCTACGAATCAATTCCGGCTTAGGAAATTTACGAGCCCGAGGAAGGGGCGAGCGGTTGGCGTCTCCCAAACCTGAATTATGCAACTGCCGTCTTGGAGTTTTCATCGATCTACGCCACCTTACCAACTTAAAATTTATCGATTGCGACTCCAAACCAGAGCGCCGGTCCCGTCGTCCGCATTCTCAAAAAACGCCGCGCGGACGGGAGCAGCAAAGCTCGGATCATCGAGCTCAACGCTGAGAAACGACTTTTTCTCCTCGCCGGAGCTGTTCGAACGCCAGGCGGCGCCAAGCTCCGCGCCACCGGCGATAATTCGAAAGTCTGGCGCTTTGTCATTTCCGTTCTTGTCGTTGGCGACGATTTTCGCTTTCACGTTGATGGTCATGGTTCGGATCGTTCCAACGTATCCATCCGGGCTTTTCGAAAATGTGCCGATTACGCTCATTTTGAAGTCTCCTTTGTTTTCACGGGTTGATGAAGGGTTTTGCGCGCGCGCCGAAAGGACCGGTCACTTTCCAGGAAGTTTTCGATCATTAACGCTACGACTTCGGGGATCGACGCCTTCGCGCCATAGGCGCGCTCGTGAAGCGCCGCATAGTCAACAAGCGCTTCGTGAACAGGGGGTGCCAGCGATATGTTAAGCTTGACCGGAGCGCGTTCCGGAATCGGGCCGAGCTTAAGAGTCATCGGATTGCTCCTTCCGCTTCATACGGGCGAAGGACGAGATCCTTGTGAACGATGATGCGGAACGGCCATCCGGGCCTGATTCTGATTGTCGGCTGGGTGTCGAGATTTCTCTGAATAATTCTTTGGCCGGCCTGGTTGGCGGATGCCTGCGCGGACTCTCTGAGCGCCTCAACCAGATCGCTTTCAGAATCGCCGAAAGACAGTTCCGTTCCGACGCCGAGTAATGTTGAAAGGACAATGCCTTTCAGCAAACGGAATGTATGAAAGTCCACCTTGTCAGCAAGGCCGGCAAAACCGGATACGTCGCTCGCCGGCATGTTTTCGATCACAATAGATGCGCCGTCGGGATAAATAATGCGCGACCAGACCAAAAGGGCGCGGGACTGCCCAAACGCGATCACGCTGTCGTATCGGCCAATTATTTTCGCGCCCTGGGGGATCAGCACATATTGGCCGCTTACCGTGTCGTAAACATTTTGCGTGACCTGCGCGACGACCGTTCCTGGCAAGTCGGAGTTAACACCCGTGATCAGGCTTGCCGGGATGATCGAGCCGGCCATGACTTCGAATGGCGTTTCCGGATCTTCGAGACGATGGCCGTTGTTAGTCGCGGAATCGAGGTCACCCTCCAGAAACTGAAGTTTGCGGAATTGCCGGCTCGGATCGTTGTCCCGTTCGCTGCCGAACGGCACCGGCGTCGGTGCGGCGCTCTGAAAGGCCGATGCAATATCAAATGGCGACACGCGCTCGGAAGCGCTTCCTTTGTTGATCGCCTGAACTGCGGGCGTCGACAATTGAAAGAACACCCCCGCCTCGCGCGCATCGGCAGCCATTTGCGCTTCCCGGAGGGCCGCCTCCCTCGCCGCATCGGCCTCGGGTGAATTCCGGAACGGTGCGACCGGCGGCGGCGCCGAGAGGTCGATTCCCGACGGATCCAAGTCTTGCGCCGCCTGCTGGGCGCGAAGAAGCGCTGCGCCAAGGTCGCCGGGTAACGGACGCCCGAGCGGCGGGCGGATATCGGCGTAACTTTCCGGCAAAGCCTCTAGCCCTTCGGCGGTCGGCTTCGTATCCACATTGTATAGCTCTTGAGGGCGCGCATCGCTCGCCGCGCGCGGCGGTTTCAACGCAATGCTTGTCGCAGCGAAGATAACGAGCGCTGCCCCGCCCGCCGCCAGCATCAGCGCATTTTTGTTGAGTCGCGTGACCGGTCTCGGCCGGGGCCGCAGTTTAAGCGTCGATGGATCTACTTTTTCACGTTCGGTCACGACCGCCTCTTCAGATCGGTTCGCACGATCCGGACAACGTCCTGTCTCTTCCCGCCGAGACGCAGTTCAGCGGCCGCAAAGAGACGATCGACGACATAGTAGTTGCCGCGCATCCGGTAATTGACGAGTTCAGGGTCCCCTTTGCGTCCGAGAACGAAAAGTGGCGGCGCTTCGCCTTGCGATATGTTCTCAGGGAACTGAATGAACACCTGACGCCCGTCATCGAAAACGCGGACAGGACGCCAATGCGGTTTGTCGCCCTCGATTTCATACCGAAATTGCAAATCGCCGGGCGATACGCCCGCTGCGACGATCATTTCGTCGCGCTTGCGCTGCTGTTCATTCTCGTCACGACGGCGTTTGAACTGGTCCTGCGGATAGGTCCAGGAAATCGCCGCCATATAGGTTTCGCGAAACGAGCGCATTTCAAGGTGATAGGCGCGCCGGTCCGTTGTGATGACAAGATTCGTTTTCAGGTCCGGCGCAATGGGCTTTACGAGAATATGCACGCGCTCGCCGCCATTATTTCCATAGGGCCCGCCGCTGGTCGTATCGCCGACAATCCAGCGAACCGTATCGCCAGCGGAAACCGAATTGAGAATTTCGCCTGGCTCCAGCGCGATATCCGTCACCTGCTCCGGCGCCGCATAAAGTCGATAAAGCGCGCCGTCCATGAAGGGATAGACCTGAACGGCATTGAGAAACCGGTCGAGGTCGGGCTCCACCTTGGCGCGGTCGTTTGCGGCGTCGATCCGTTCGAAAGGGGCGAGCGATGGCGGCGGCGCGGGTTCTTCTTTCGGTCTCAATTGTCCAGGTAACGGATAAGGCCTTGCCGTCTCGACGATCTCGCGCAATGGCTCGTCCGCACCAAAGGCGATCTCTCGCGCGGGCTTCATTGGCGCCGGATCAAGAGGCGCCTCAAACGTCGCCGTTTCGCACCCGGCTAATCCAGCGACGCTCGCTAGTAATAATAAACGCCTCATACCAAGCCTCCTCATGAGAGGTCCTTCGACCAATTGATTCCGTGAACGTAAATTCCGAGCGGGTTTTTATGGATCGCTTCCGCTGTACGCGGCGGCGACAGGACAATCGTGATATGGGCGGTAAACCGCTCCTGTCTCTCAAACTGGCCGTTGGTGTAAGTCTTTTCTATCCAGCGCACTTCGAAGCTGTCATCGCTGGCGCGCACCACGCTGGTCACTTCCACATTGACGCTGCGACGGCCGATTTCGGCGAAGGGATCATGCTCGCGCGCATAATCATTTAACGCGACGGCGCCTCGATCAGTGGCGAAGTCATAGGCTTTCAGCCAGTTTTCGCGGACCACCACGGGGTCAATCGAAATGGAGCGCACATTGCGAATAAAGTTCGCGATGTGATGGGCGATCTGCGCGTCTTTCGGTTTGTAAGTTTCAGTCGCCGGGCCGATGGCGCGGACTGTCCCCGCAGCACCAACTTCGACGACATAAGGCGTCACAATAGATTGCGTCGATTGCCAAATGAGTCCGCCGACTGCTGACAAAGCAATGATGAGCGATCCGAAAGTCGCCAATCTCCAATTCGCGGCCTGTGCGCGCGAAGACCCGATCCGCTCATCCCAGATCGCTTGCGCGCGTTGATAGGGAGTCTCCGGCGCCGGGGTCTCGCCGTATTTTACGGAAGAGCGTTTGAACATCATCTCACTCCTCGTCCTGTCGAAGTTTTGGCGCATCGCCGGAACCCGGTCGGTCTCCCGAAGCGACCATGTGTGTCGCCGTCAGGCCTGCGTCCCGTAATCCCTGTTCGCGGCGCATGCGTTGCGCCCAATCCGGCGCGTTATTTGCCGCTGCGTCTTTAACGCCGGGTATGTCTTTAGCTGCCGAAAGGGTTGAGTTGATTGATCCGCCGGTTGACGAAAATGCGCGCCGCGCGCCCGATTGAAAGGCTTCGCCCGGCGAGCCCATTGCGCGCGATACGGAACTGCGAGCGCGGTCAGCAACGCCAGCGGCGCCCGCCTGAGCGACAGCACCGACGCCGGCGGCGGTTGAACGCCACCCGCCATCGCCGGCGCCGACACGGCCAAGCGAGTAAGCAGCGCTCGCGCCGCCAGCCATGGACGCGCCCGCCCGCACGGCCGATTGACCGGCGGTGACGCCGGCACGGGCGCCGGACGCCGCAAGCGCGCCTGCGCCTATCACTGCAGCACCTGTGCCTGCAGCCGTAGCAACGGCGGCGCCTGCGCCGAGTTGCGGGGCGCCAGCGACAAGCCCTGTGGCGATCCCAGGTCCGAAAATGCCAAGCGCCAACAACGAGAGAGAACCGAGTATCGTTGACGCGGCCTGTTCAAGAGTCACCGATCCGGGCGTGAACGTAGATGTGACCGATCCGAATATGGTCGAGCCGATGCCGACGATGATGGCGAGAACCATGAGCTTGACGCCGGACGCGACGACATTGCCAAGCACCCGCTCCGCAAGAAACGACGTCTTGTTCCAAAGCGCAAAAGGAACGAGGACAAATCCCGCAAGCGTCGTCAGCTTGAATTCAATGATTGTGACAAAAAGCTGAATGGCGAGAATGAAGAAGGCGAAAAGCACGATCACCCATGACAGCAGAATGATCATGATCGTGACGAAATTGGTGAAGAAACTCGGGAAACCAATTAGCGAATTGGCTTCCTCCAGGAGCGGGTAGGCCGCGTCATATCCTGTCGCTGCAACAAAACCCGGCTTTAGAAGGTCCGCTGCGGTAAGCGACGTTCCCGTCGCCACCAGGCCGAGCCCAGCAAAAGACGAAAAGATGATATTCGCGAGCAACGCGAAATTGTTAATGATGAAAGCGAACGCGCCCACATAGAGCACCTTTTTGATGAACTGACCCAGGACATTCTGCTCGCCGGCAAACGCCCAGAACAACCCTGCAAGGACGACATCAATGCCAATCAGGACAGCGGTCAGAAAACCGACATCGCCGGCAAGCAGCCCAAAGCCGCTATCGATATAGGCGATGAACGTGCTGGTGAAATCGTCGATGACGTTGAGGTCGTCCATGGGCGTGCTCGTTGATTAAGAGGGCGTATAAGCGGAGCCGTCGCCGAGGAAGCGTCCGCGATGAATGCGGGCGCGTTCTTCCGTCTGCAGCTGGCGCGCGCGATCGAGCGCCTCGGCGCGATACTGAACCGCCAGTAATTGCGCGGTCTGCATCGACTGCTTGGTTTGAAGCGCTAGCAGCTGGTTTCCGGCCTGCTCCACCTGCAGGCCGCCGATGGCGGTTTCGCTCTCGGTTACGATTTCTTCCAGCGTCGACACGTCGAGGGCAATCGTCTCAGTCACCTTCGCCTGTATGACGAGGGCGTCATTCAACGCCCTGCTCGCTTCTTTCCAGTGAGCGTTCGCCGCCGCGCCCATGGCGAGGTTGGAAAAAGCGGAGTAATCCTGAGGAAAGAGGGTTTTGAAGGCGGCGTCGATGGTGGCGACATCATAGGCGAGCCCGTTGGCGGTCTGGATCAACTTGTCGATCTCAACAAGGCGCGCCTTCAACGCCGCCTTTGCCGAATAAGGAAGCTGTGTCAGCTCTTTCGCCTGATTGGCGATCATCGCTGCTTCATTCGTCAATTGCTTGATCTGATTGTTGATCATCTCAAGCGTGCGCGCGGCTGTCAGAAGGTTCTGTGCGTAGTTCGTCGGGTCATAAACGATCCCGCCCAGGATAAAGGCGTTGGCCGGGGGCGCCTGCGCAATGCTCGCCGCGATCGCCAGCGCAAGCGTTGAAACAAGGGTTTTCATTTTGCGTTTCATTCTCTTTCTCCTTTCGACGATGATGGTTCCGGCAAGAGAGCGGCGGCCCAGTCGAGCCCTTTTGCGGCAAGCAGTTGCTGTGCAAAGGGCGCGTCGCTCGCCTTGCAGAGTATTTTGTCGATGAGCCGGTGATCCTGCGGCGAGGAGGCGCCACAAAAAGCAAGCGCAATGTCTCCCAATCGAAGATCAAAAATGCGATTGCCGACGGGAGACTGGTAATAATACTCCTGCTTGGGCGTCATGCTTGCGATGATGTCGATTTGCCGGCCGTTCAGTCCAAAATTCGCATATGCCGAATAGATGCTCGACTCTCGCGCCCGCGGATTGGGCAGGAATATTCGCGACGGGCAGGATTCTATTATGGCTGGCGCAATTGGGGAGGCTTGCACGTCGCTCAGCGACTGGGTCGCAAAGATGACAGAAACATTCTTCTTGCGAAGCGTCTTCAGCCAGTCTCGGATTCTTCCCGAAAACATTGGATTGTCGAGAAAGAGCCAGGCTTCGTCCAACAACAACAGCGTAGGATTTCCGTTGAACCGCTCTTCCAGTCGATCAAAGAGATAGGTAAGCGCTGGTGCGATAGCCGACTGCTGTCGCATAAGCTCTTCCATCTCGAAGCAAACGAGATTCGAAAACGAAAACACCTCTTTATCTGCGTCAAAGAGGTCGCCGAACGCTCCTTCCACGGTGAAAGGCTTCAACGCATTGCGGAGACTCCGGTCTTGGACCAGGAGCGAGAAGCCAGTGAGCGTGCGCTCGGCGGTCGGCGCCGCGGCAAGACTGGATAGCGCCGACCAAACCGCCTCTTTGATTGGTGGATCGGCTGTCACGCCTTCCTGAGCCAGCAAACCGAGCAACCAGCGTTGGGCGCGCGCCTTGTCTTCCGGCGCCTCAAGATCGCGCAAGGGTTGGAAGGAAAGATCCGCTTTGGACCCGAGATCATAGACGACCCCTTCAAGACCGAGGCATGCAGCGCGGATCGAGCGGCCTTTGTCGAATGCGAAAACTTGCGCATTCTCATAACGGTGAAACTGCGCCGCGATAAAAGCGAGAAGCACCGATTTCCCGGCGCCAGTTGGACCGACGATCAGCGTATGACCGACATCACCAATATGGGTCGACAACCGAAACGGCGTATGGCCGCGCGTCGTCGCCAGGACCAAAGGCGGTCCCTCCAGATGATCGTTGCGCGCCGGCCCCGCCCAAACGGAGGACAATGGCGCGATATGCGCAAGGTTTAACGTGTGCACGAGCGGCTGGCGGATATTTGCGTAGAGATGTCCGGGCAGGCTGCCGAGCCATGCATCCACGGCGTTCACAGACTCGCGAATGGTCACGAAACCGCGTTCGTTTAAGACGCGTTCGATTTCCCGCACGCACTGGTCAACAACGCTCCGCTCCTGATCGTGTACGACAATCGACGTCGTTAGAAACCCGAAAGAAACGTCGTCGGCGCCGAGTTCCTGCAGCGCGGCGTCCGCATCGGCTGTCTTATTGTCGGCGTCCGTATCACCGAGGGCGCTGGCTTCATTGAACAGTGTCTCTTTGATGATTGCTGCGATGGATTTGCGTTTGGCGAACCACTGGCGGCGGTATTTGGCGAGTTCAGCGGACGCCCTCGCCTTATCCATGGCTATGAACCTTGTCGTCCAGCGATAAGGAAACGCGAGCGCATTGAGGCTATCCAAGAAACCCGGTTCGCTGGCCGGCGGAAAACCAAGGACCGAAATCACCCGCAGGTGAGCTTCACCGAGTTTTGGCTCCAGACCGCCGGTTAGCGGTTCATCGACCAGCAGCGCATCCAGATAGAGAGGCGTTTCCGGCGCGACGATGTCGTGCCGTTTTGAAGAAACACACGCATGCAGATAGGCAAGCGTTTCATCATCATCGAGCGGGCGGCATTTTGGCATCGCCAGCGCCAAGAGATCGATCGCTTTGTCTGTCTCCTGAACAAAATAGCCAAGACGATCGCCCGCATGGTTCGGAGCGGCAAGTTCGTCTTGTTTCAGGAATGCCCGCTCCGCTCGCGCCGTCCGGTCGGCCGGCGGCATATAAGCAAAGGTGAGAAAGTATTCGCATTCGAAATATTCCGCGGTCGACTCAAATGCAGCGCGGCGCTCCTCGTCGATGAGGAATGATAACGGGCACGGCCACGCGCTCGTCGGATAATCCGACGCGGGAATCCTGGCCGCTTCAAAATGCAACACCCAGCCTGATCGGAACCTGCGCAGAACATTGTTTACGCGCGCCGTATAACTGAGAAGTTCTTCAGGGCTGGCGCTTTCGAGATCAGGTCCGCGATAACGGATAGTCCGTTGCAGCGCGCCGTCCTTGTTCAGGACGATGCCCGGCGCGACAAGCGCCGCCCAGGGGAGATAATCGGCAAGGCGCTTCGGACGTTTTTGATATTCGGCGAGATTCAGCATGAAAGATACGCGCCCTGCTTCAAGTGTCGAACACCTACCTCCAGAAACTTCGGGTCTTTCTTAGCGGCGCAAACCGCCGCGGCATGTCCGATCAGTCCCAGCACGATGCCTGCCGCCCACATTTGCATGCCGAGACCAATGGCTGCGGCGATGGTGCCGTTGATGATGGCGATGCTGCGCGGCGCGCCCGCCATTAAGAGCGGCTCCGTAAGGCTGCGATGAATGGGGATGGAGTAACCTTCGACCATTGTCTTCCTCCTTCAAACCAGCGCGCCGCCGCCGAAGGAGAAAAAGGCGAGGAAGAAGCTCGTCGCCGCGAATGCGATCGAAAGCCCGAAAACGATCTGAATGAGGCGGCGGAACCCGCCAGAGGTATCCCCGAACGCGAGCGACAGTCCGGTGATAATGATGATGATCACAGCGACGATCCGCGCTACCGGCCCCTCAATCGAGGCGAGAATTTGCGTCAGTGGCGCTTCCCACGGCATGCCGGATCCCGCAGCGTGAGCATGTCCGCTGAAGAACAACAGGGCGACGGCAAGCAACGCCGACAGGTGAAGGGCGCGAGAATAGTTGCGAGCGATCATGAATGGTCTCCGTTATTGACGATAAAAAGTTCAGGCGCGTCGGCTGGCTCCAGCATGTAGCCTTGCTGTCGATCATGCCCTGTGACGCGAATGATTTCGGTAACGCGCCACCCTTCTTGCGTCTTCTCGATGAAGACGACGACATCGACGGCTTGGGCGATCAGGGATTGCGATGCGCTTTGCGATCGCTCTCCAATCAGTTGCTCCAGACGTGCAAGCGCCAAGACTGCTGAATTCGCATGAATAGTCGCAATGCCGCCCGGATGGCCCGTGTTCCAAGCCTTCATGAGATCGAGCGCCTCGCCGCCGCGGACCTCCCCGACGATGATCCTGTCCGGCCGCAACCGCATGGTCGAACGAACGAGCGCTTCAAGCGTCACGCGTTGCGATGTGCGCAAGGCGATGGAGTCTCTCGCTTCGCATCGCAGCTCGCGCGTGTCTTCGAGAATGACAACTCGCTCATTGCGTTCTGCGATTTCAGCAAGAAGTGAGTTCGCCAGAGTTGTTTTGCCGGACGCCGTACCGCCGGCGATAAGAATACTGCTCCGCATGCGCACGGACGAACTTAGAACCTGCGCCTGGCATTGCGTCATGACTCCGGCCATCACATAATCGTCGAGAGGAATGACGATCTTCGAGGGCTTTCGGATTGTGAATGCGGGGTTGCTTGAGACTGGAGGCAGGACCCCTTCAAAGCGTTCGCCGGTTCCCGGCAGTTCTCCGGAGATGATCGGGTGCTCTTGATCGCAGATCGTATCGAGAGCCGACGCGACAAGCCGGATAATCCGCTCAACATCGGCCGCCGACATTGGCGCGTCCGCTCGTTCACGACCAATTCCGGCGCGCTCAATCCACAACGCGCCATCGGGATTGGCGATGATTTCGGTCACGCTATCATCGTCAAGCGCGCTGGCGATTGCCGGCCCAAACGCAGTCTTAAGCATCGAAATCCGGCGAGACGCGACCCGCGCAGTGTGTTGTTGACCCTGGAGGTTGGTCATTGGACCGCCTCCCCGCGCTGTTCACTTGTCGCCGCGGTCAAGCCCATATGTTCGAGCAGCGTGTCGGTGAATCGCTCCTGCCCCATGAGGCGATCGCCGACCTGCGAGATAAACCGCTCGAACCGCTTATGGCCCAACGCTTCTGCGGCGGCGCGGTTTTGCTCCGGCAGTGGCGGCGTGATGCAGAGATAGTAGAGAATGTAGAGCGCAAGCGTTTCGGTCTGTGCGGATGCGTCGTCGGCAAGGCGCTCCATCGCTCGCGTCAATTTGTCGAGCCGTTTTATGAGCGCTGCATATTCCTGAGAATCTTCTTTGGGGTTTAGAAGCTCGACAATCGCCGCTTCCACAATCGACGCCTTGGTGACGCCCGGCCGCTCCGCGGCGCGCGACAAGAGCGTTTCCGCTTTTTCTCCCAATCGAACCTGCAGTCTTGCTTTTTTCATGGTTTAAAAACTCGGCGTAATGCTGTCGGGGTGCCGGTCCATGACGGCGGCGCGCTGCGTCGCGGTCCTCGCGATATCCTGAAGCTTCTTGGCTTGCGCAACGTCGTCATCATTCTCCGATATCGACGGATCATGAGATTCAGGGTCGGACTTGTTCGGGGTCGGCATGGCAAATTCATGCTGCATGGCGTGTCCGCCATCGTCATTATCGCCCTCGCCTTTGACCATATCGAACCAGGGTTGGCTGAGACGCGCATCCGTTCTGGCGACGATGCCGGACCAATTGTCATCACGAGCTCTCGGCGCATCTGTGTAGAAATCACCGTCCGCGCTGATGTCAGGCGGTGCGAGGCAACGGGCGATGAAATTCTGGTCCCGGAAATATTGAAGTTTCTGGGCGCGAATCGGCGCGACACCCGACACCATCGCAATCGCCTCATTTGGCGGAAGCTGCATGACTTCGCCGGGCGTCAGCAACGGCCGGGCAGTCTCCTGACGCGACACCATGACATGGGCGAGCCATGGGGCGAGCCGGTGACCGGCGTAGTTTTTCTGGGCGCGGAGTTCCGTCGCTGTGCCTAGCGAGTCCGAAATGCGCTTGGCTGTTCGTTCGTCATTCGCCGCAAAGGCAATGCGCACGTGGCAGTTGTCCAATATGGAATTATTGGCGCCGTACGCTTTCTCGATTTGGTTCAGCGACTGAGCGATCAGGTAAGCGCGAACGCCATAGCCGGCCATAAAGGCAAGCGCCGATTCAAAGAAATCGAGCCGCCCGAGCGCCGGAAACTCGTCGAGCATCATCAGCAACCGATGCGCGCTCTCGCCAGCGTTGCTCTCCAGTTCCTCCGTCAACCGGCGGCCAATCTGATTCAAGATGAGGCGCACCAACGGCTTGGTTCTCGATATGTCGGAAGGCGGCACGACGAGGTAAAGAGAGACCGGCCGCTCAGCGTTCATCAGATCGTCAATCTTCCAGTCGCAACGGCTCGTGACACGCGCGATGGTCGGATCACGGTAAAGCCCTAGAAAGCTCATCGCCGTCGATAAAACGCCGGAGCGCTCGTTTTCGGACTTATTGAGAAGTTCTCGCGCGGCTTGCGCCACCACCGGATGAACCTTTGGCGCCTCGACCGTTCCGATATGATTGGTGATCATCATCACTTTGAGCGTGCGCTCAAAGCTGCGCGAGGGGTCAGATAAAAACGCGGCAACGCGCGCCAGCGTCTTTTCGCTTTCGGCATAAAGAACATGCAAGATGACGCCGACAAGAAGCGCGTGGCCTGTCTTTTCCCAATGACTGCGGCGTTCAAGTGATCCTTCCGGATCGACAAGAATATCCGCTATGTTCTGAACATCGCGTACCTCCTGGTCGCCGCGGCGCACTTCAAGCAAGGGATTGTATTTTGCTGAAAGCGAGTTGGTCGGATCGAACAGAAGGCAGTGCGAAAATCGCGAGCGCCATCCGGCGGTCAACTGCCAGTTTTCGCCTTTGATATCGTGAATAACCGCACTCCCGGTCCAGGAGAGGAGCGTCGGGACAACCAGTCCCACTCCCTTCCCGGACCGGGTCGGGGCGAACGCCATGACGTGTTCGGGGCCGTCATGGCGCAGATACCGGCCCTTCCATTTTCCCAAGAATACGCCTCGGGCATCGAAAAGGCCGGCATGCGCGATGTCTTGGCGGCGAGCCCATCGCGCAGAACCGAATGTCGTTACATTTCTTGTTTGACGAGCGCGCCATACAGAACCGGCAATGGCGGCCGCCGCACCCAACATGCCGCCGGAGGCTGCAATTCCGCCGCCACGCATGAACACATCTGGCGCATAAGGCTCAAACGCGTACCACCACTCGAAAAGCCGCCAAGGATAATAGACGGGTAAATCGAAAGCGACGAACCAGGGCGTGCCTAGCGCACGATCAAACCCCAATGCGCCAGCGACATAAGCAGTCGCAAACCAAAGCGCCGCGCCGATAATAAGAAAGACAATTATCGCTTGACCAATAAGTATTTTCGTCGGCGTCATGATTGAATTCTCGCAACCGCTTTGCGGCGTTTCGCGAATCAATCATCGGTCTACCGAGCCTAAAAAGTCACTCGCGTTTACGTAGGGATTGTTAGGGACGACTCGTGTGACATAGGGCCTATCGTTATTCCGCCTTAAAAATAAGATGGCATAGCACACCAACGCCATCTAACTTAAGTACTCATTCGTGCCAAATTTCATATTCTTGAACTGCAAAATCTATTATTTTTGGCGAATTCACATCCTCTGCAATCGAAGCGTCACTCAGATGTTTTATACCTTCATTAAAAAAGATCTCGCGAAGGTTGCGAGCATCATCCCAAGACAGAGTACCAAATTTTTGAAATGGCTTATTGATGAACTCGAGCTCATAATTCAGTCCTCCAAAGTATTCAGATGTCACGCTTTGACCGTTTATTTCTATAACTTCGATCGAAGCTATTCGTGACCGATAAAGCTGAGGGACCAGTTTCCGTAAGGCAGTCGATTTAGTTGCAATCTCGTATGCAGCAAGCTCACTCTCAAAGACATCAAATGATCTCATATTCTCGGGCAATTTTCGAAATAGTTTCCAACAACGTGATCGGTCAGCATTTACAAACAAGTCGGCGTAACTGCCCGCGTCGTAAAATCGAAATTCATTGTTGTCGAGCGTCAAAATTCGACCTGAGTTCATGAGACATTATTCCGCAAGATCAGTCTTTTGTTAGTGGTTGGATTTGATCAGCCACCAGGAGCCAGTCTATTTAGTCTTTTCTTAATTTCCGCCTTTGGCAAACGGCACCGCGGATGTGATGAAATAGCCGTCAGTGCTGCGTGCAAGTCTTCAACTGCAATAGTGGCTTCTGCTTCGAATTGATCGATCAGCCATAGCACGCCATGGAATTCGACGCCTTCGGCGGTCGCCAAGTTGCGTAATTCACCATCTCCAGTTAGCAAAGCCCAAGTCCGGGCTTCCGCCAGAGCGAATGCAAATGTATCAGGCGCCGATAGCGTTGCCCGTTCGCGCCGAACCAGAGTAGCTCGCGAAACTTCGTCGGGGGTCAGTTCCTCAACTACGAGCCCCAACGATTTCAGCGTTTCTCCGAACGGACCAACAAGTTCGCGTTCATATAGAAGATCGGGCACAGCAAATTGATAAGGTAATTGAAATAGCGCCTCCAGGAGCGACCCACGTTCCAAATCGATAAGAACCGACGTATCCGAAACTAGGATCGCCACACGCTAGGCCGCCTGTTGGTCCAGACGAGCGTCCAATTCGCGAACCGAAATTCCCAGCAGCTCCGCAGCGCGGGACTCGCCAATCACTCGTTCTGCAAGAGCACGATAGCATAACCGCTCAAAGCGCTTTGGCTCTTCAACTTCAGGATCAAGCCGTCCCGGCTCTTCATAGGGCGGCGCTCGCCATCCCCGTTGCGCAAAGATTTTGAACAACCGAGCAAACGCAGCTTGATTCAATATTCCAAGATCTTTGCACCGATAGGCGATTGCCTGGATGCTCACGCCAAATCGTTGCTTCAACGCAACCAATTCGCCCAAGCTTATCGACGATCTTTTGGCGCCGACTTCAGAACGCAGAACATCTGCCGGAATCAGAAACGCCCCAGCAAAACGATGGGCAGCCTTTTCTTCATCCAGCCCTTGCGCTGGATCGATCACCATATGCCCAAGTTCGTGCGCGAGATTAAATCGCTTTCGCTCGGACCACGTGCTTTTCTTAATAACTATCACTCTCGCCGCCTCACGGTCTTTCCGGCGCACTTTGGCGGCCAAGCCGTCAATGTCGTCGAGATCAAGCGAAAGTATCTTGATTCCCCGCTCTTCAAGGAGTTCAGCAAGATTCGGGATAGGGTCGTTCCCCAAGCCCCATTCCTCTCGAACGGAACGAGCGGCGTCTTCCGCATCCCGCAACTCTTTCACTGGATAGGGGGCGCTCCATGGCTTCTCCCATTCGACGCTTCGTAAATTCAGCAAATCCTCAATTGCGAGATATCGCTCCATGAAATGGATTGCCCGCGCCTCTAGCGCAGCCTCTTCACGGGCGGACGAACCAGCTTTTTTCCGGAATTCCGCACCCTCAAGAGCGAGTTCGGAAGCGCTAAGCAAATAGTCTTCAGAAACCCCCAAAGCGCGGGCGAGCGCAATCAGTACGCCAGAACTCGGCATATCCTCATTCCGCTCGTACTTTCCAATGGCTTGGGCCGTGACCCGGCCGCCGATGCGCGCCGACAGATCCCGCAGGGACAAGCCTGCCGCCGCCCGCGCCACCTTGAGCTTTTGTCCGATCATTTCCTCATCTCCGATCCCCCGGTTTACATATATGGGTATTTCTAATTTTTTGTAAACTGCACCCCTTGAATTACCTCAAATATGGCTTATTCTATCGGCATTGCTCATCTGATTACCTCAATTTGTAAACCGCGACAAATTGGCAGAAAAGGACCGTTCTTGGGTCCGCAACCGCCGAAGGGCTCAAATAGGAGGGGCCGCGCCGTGCCGCTGACGAACACGGAACTCAGTTTTTACGACAGCAATGTGCTGAGACTGCCTGGCGACAAGCGGAAGGAATATCATCAGCAGGTCGATCGGCTGGTCGATGAACTGAAAAAAAGCATTCGCGACAAGACCGAAATTAAGATCACTAAAGTCGTTAAGGCGGGATCTTTTGCAAAACACACGATCCTGCGCAAAACCTCGTCAGATCCGGTCGATGTCGACGTGGTCTTTTATGTGGCGGACAAGGACGCCGACGAGGAAACGCTGCAGTCGTTAAACGACACGATCTTCGATCTCTTGGTCAAAATATATCCGAGCAAGAAAGTCGAGGATTTCGAACTGCAGCGGAAAGCCACCACCGTAAACTTTATCGCCAGCGGCATTAGCGTCGATGTCGTGCCAGTTATCCAAGACGATGGGGCGGACGGTTATGGCTGGCAGTATGACATTCATAGCGGATCAAAAATGGAGACCTGCGCGCCGTGCCAGATTCAGTTTGTCCGTACCCGCAAGGATCAGGACAATCATTACAGGACGCTTGTCCGCCTTGGAAAAAAATGGCGCAACCACGCTGAGTTAAAAGCGCTGAAATCGTTCGCCATAGAACTTATCATCGCGAAATTGCTCGACGCAGAAGGCGCCGACGGTTCGATTGAGCAGCGCTTCAGGCGGTTTCTGCTTTATATCGCCCAGTCGGAACTGAAGGAAATCATCAGTTTCCCGGAGAACACCAAGCCGCTCGGCGAATTTGACGATCCTGTCGTTATTTTGGACCCCGTTTGCAGCAGCAACAATGTCGCCTCCCGCATTACTGAGGCCGAGCGGAAAGAAATCGTCGCAGCGGCGCAGTCCGCATGGGAGACTGCGAACTTTGCGTCCGCGGAAAACGACCACGGCGTCTGGAAGGAACTATTCGGACCGCGCTTTAAGACAGAGGAATAGGCATGAGTTACGCCGTTACTGAGACCGAAACTTATACAACTACGGATATCGCCACCGTAGTTCGACGCTTTACGGCGGATATTGTGATGATTGCGCAGAGTTCCCGCGCCATCACGGAGGCCAAGGCGCGTGACTATGCTCATGATGTCGAACTGCTGGCCAAAGAGGGCTACCTGAAAAAAGTCGATCTTACCCTGCTCAGCGCGGACGTAGAGGTCAGGGCCTGCCAGTATATCGTTAATACCGCAGCGAATGATTTGACGATGGTGCGTCCCGGCGGCGTGATGTGGCCGCAGGTTGAAAATGCTTATCTTCGCATCGTTATTAGCTACACTTCTGATTATGACGACGCCGCACGTGAGCGGATGAAAAAGAAATTCAAAGTCGGCTGGAGCCCGACCAATGCGGACACGAGCCACGTCGGCCTCTCACGTACAGGCGGGCGTGATTATGCAAGCAACGGATGGGGCTTGCAGCGTCAGGATTATGCGGCATGACCGGCACGCGAATTTTTGACAGTCAGGTCGCGCTTCCTGATGACCGCTTCGATCGAAAAGAGAAGACGCTCCTCGGATTCGACGAACGCTACAGACGCATCAGGAATCAATTCAGGCTCCTTTTGCAGATTGACGAGCTAAGGCAGTGGAACAAGAAGCACCATAAAGGGCGGCTCGATCTGTGCGAACTCGTTACCGAACAGTATCCGTTAGCCATCTTTTACGGCGATGTCGGAACCGGGAAAACAGCAATGGCGGAATGCGCTGCAAATCGTCTGGTCAAGGAAAGCCGGACGGAAGACTCCGTCCTGTTCAAAATGAGCAACAGGGTCAGAGGAAGCGGCAAAGTCGGCGAGATGGGAACGCTTCTTTCAGAAGCATTTGAACAGATCGCGAAGTCCGCCGGCAAAAATCGTCGCGCTATTCTTATTATTGACGAGGGCGATTCTCTGGCCGCCGCGCGTTCGCAGGAGCATAGCCACCACGAAGATAAAGTCGCCGTAAACACGCTAATTCAAGGCATTGACGAGCTGCGCAATTATGGCGGGCGCGTCGTCACCATATTGTGCACCAATCGCGTTTCCGCTCTCGATCCCGCTTTGCAGCGTCGCGCGGCCATTATTGAAGAGTTTAAGCGCCCCGATGACAGCGAACGCCGCCGCCTACTGGCCATGGATCTTGAAGGCCTCAATTTATCTGACGCAGAATTTGCGTATCTCGTTGAAAGAACCGGGGCTATCAACGGCGGGCCGGTTTGGACGTATTCCGACATCAGGACGCGCCTTTATCCGATGGCCTTGGCCCTGGCCTTTCCGGACTGCCCGCTTACGTTCGATCATTTGAAGACCGCAGTGGGGCAGATCCGGCCATCGCCCATTGTAGAGGATTGTTGATGCTGCGATCTCCGCTTTTTGGAAGGCGCATCCATATCGCAGGGAGCATCGCCGGCGATCCGTCATCGGCGTCTGCTGAAGACGTAGATGACGCAAGGCGGCTTATAGCGGAGCTGGTGAAAGAGCTTACCAAGCGAGGGGCAGGATTTGTTGTTCCGGTTGACGCAGAAAAAAGGCGAGCGGCGGATAATCAGGAAATTTGTTTCGACTGGCTCGTTTGGCGAACCTTGTATGAAAGTCTGGCGTTGCGGCCCACTGGCGCGTCCAATCCGTTCGCAGTGGCCGTTCAGCATCACAAAACCGAAGACCAGATTCCGCGTGAATTTGAAGCCCTCTGGGATAGCGTGCGAACGTCGGATATTGTGCAGATCGAAAATGTCTCACACTGGAATATGAATAGCAAAAGAATGGAAGCGCAAGCGCGGTTGGGTGATATCCTTATTGCTATCGGAGGTTCTGAAGGCGTTCTCTACTTAGCAAATCTGTATCACGATGCTGGCAAGCCGGTTATCCCGCTCTCGAACCCGATCACTCCGCCTACCGAGGGTGCGCGCCGTCTATTTTCGCTTGGACTTTCCAGCGCCGACGCGCCGAAGCTGTTCCGAACCAGTGGGAATAGCGCCCATGCCTGGATGAATAGAATTAATTTCTCTAAGCGACAGCCTATTGAAGATCGCGTTTCTCTACTTTTGCA